>JABXKU010000044.1 GCA_013619105.1 Desulfuromonadales bacterium | reverse complement strand
CCTTAAAATCGGGTCTTGACCAAAAGATCGGGGTTAGCTATACATCAATCATTATTGACCGACCGGTCGGTCAATAATGATTGATGCTCCCACTTTATATAGAAAGAGAGGATATGCCATGGCACCACGGCTTGTGGATCGAGACGAGAAGAGGTTGGCCCTTGGGCACGCAGCCCTGGATCATTTTTCAGAGAATGGATTCGAAAAGGCGTCCATGGGGCAAATTGCCAAAACCGCCAAGGTGGGAAAAGGCACCCTTTATGAGTACTTTGCATCCAAAGAAGAGCTCATTCAAGAAATCGCAGAATTACACAAAGCTTTGAGCTGCCTTGAAAAGGGTGAAGAAATCGGTAGCGGAGCCGTTGTCGAAGAAGCTTCCACCACTCCTGTCGTTACACGCAAAAAAGCTTTTGGTAAAGATAAAATCGTTTGCATGATTTGCGGCAAAGCGATGAAGACCCTCGCTCGTCATCTCAAGTCCGCCCACGGCTTGTCGGCTTCTGAATATCGTAAGCAGTTCGACATTCCCCGCACCCAACCCCTGGCAGCTCGCGCCTATTCCGAAACCCGCCGGCAAATGGCTGTTGATCGGGGCCTCGGCGAAAACCTGGCTAAAGCCCGCGCGGCCCGGCTTAAAGCGAAAAAGAAATAACATCTATTTTCTTGCTTAAAAGCGCCCGATTCGGGCGCTTTTTTTATGTTAGACTGACAGAAACGGTCCAAAGGAAAGCGAGTCCATACCTGTTCTCAAGCTGAGATTCTCAGTCCATGATCGGCCAACTTTCTGCAATTTTCCGCATCATCAGCTACGTCCCTTGGGCGAAGGAATCAGCAACAACCTGGAACCAGCTTTTCACTTGCCCCTTAGCTCCCTGTTCCACGATTAAAAGCATAGGGAAATCACGGAGATTAAAAAAGGGTACCTTTCATGAAACGTCTTCTGGTTGGTGATCATCGCGAAAAGCTTCTAGCTACCCTCGAAACCATCCTTCGGCATTGGGGCTATCGAACACTGGTGTCGTCGAGCCAACAACGGCTAACGTCTCTGGTAAGAGAGACCACCCCGGATCTGCTAATTTTCGGTGTGCGTATCCTTCAGGACCCCACATCCCCTCTAAGTCAAATAGTTGCAGAGAAAGTGGCCAACGGTACACCTCTACTATTAATGCCCGAAAGTATGACGTTTCCAGCCCTGGAAATCCCGCACGAAACCCTGCCTGTGCCGGTGGACATCTTCAATCTGTTTGAAAAGGTTCAGAAATATCTGGAAGAATTTCCCCGCAAGAATATTCGCCTGGCGTTACAGCTGCCGGGCATGCTCTGCCTTGGGAACAGTTGTCATCTCGCCGAAGTAATAAGCCTCAGTACTCAGGGCTTGTTCATCAAAACCGGCTTTCGACTACAAAAGGGCGACAGCTTTCGCATAGTCTTTCCCTTGCTTGGAATGAAAAGGGAGCTGGAGGTTGGGGGGCGGGTCCTTTATAGCGTCAGGCCGGACCCGGACAATAACTTTCTTCAGGGGGTGGGGGTTGAGTTTACCGATATCGGCCAGAATACCCTCGAAGCGTTACAGGGCTTTCTTGAAGGCTGCCTGCTCGACGGCTTACCCCGGCAGACCGGTGAAATACTTGTTGCAGAAAATTCTTTGACGGACAGTAGCGAAAAACCGACCCTGCGCCTGATCAATCCCGCCGCTTAACAATAATGCTTTTGCCAATACTCAAGCTTTGTCTTTTTAGCCAATGCCCCACGGACAATACCTGCTGCCTTACACACCCCCTTAGACAGAGCGATTTTGCAGGTACAGGCTTGCGGCAAAACTCTGGCCGTGCTGCATGGACAAACCATATAGCTCAGCGATGGTTGCAGCGACATCGGCAAAACTTTGACGAACACCAAGAGATGTCCCCGCAGCCAGGAGTGGATGCCAGCAGAGCAGAGGAACACTCTCCCGGCTATGGTCGCTACCTGGAGTTGTCGGGTCACAGCCATGATCGGCCGTCATAATCAGCAGATCATTGGGCCGGAGCGCCGCCAGTAAACGGGGCAACCAACGGTCAAAGGCTTCTAGAGCCTGACCAAAACCGGCGGGATCAAGGCGATGCCCATGGAGCATGTCAAAGTCAACCAGATTGGTGAAAACCAGGCCACGCTTCAGGGAAGACAGTGCGGCCAGGGTCTGCTCCATACCTTCGGCGTTACTACGACTCTTCCAGGAATTGCTTATCCCTCGGCAGGCAAAAAGGTCGCTGATTTTACCGACGCCATAGACCTCCAAATCGGCCACTAAAAATTTATCGAGCAGGGTGAGGCCATTAGGCGGCAGGGAGAAGTCCCGGCGGCGGGTAGTTCGCTTAAAAGTATCGGCCGTATCCCCGACAAAGGGACGGGCAATCACACGGGAGATTCGGTAAGGGTCCAACAAACGACGAACAATGCGACAGATTTCGTAAAGTCGCTCGACGCTGACAACCTCCTCGTGAGCGGCGATTTGAAACACCGAGTCGACGCTGGTATAAACGATAGGACGGCCGCTGCGGCAATGTTCTTCACCAAGCTCACGAAGAATTTCAGTACCACTGGCCGCGACGTTGCCGATAGGTTCGACACCAATGGCGCGGCTCACAGCATCGATAATTTCAGAGGGAAACCCCTGCGGATAGGCAGGAAATGGCTGTGGCTGAATCAGACCGGCGATTTCCCAATGGCCGGTAGTGGAGTCTTTGCCGGCCGACGCCTCCAGCATACGGCCATAGGCTGCAGTTGGTTGCCCCGCTGGCGCTACACCGGCCACAGGTGAGAGATTGCCAAGCCCGAGATCGGCCAGATTGGGAAGATCGAGGCCGCCGCAATATTCGGCCACATGGCGCAGGGTGTCGGCCCCGGCGTCACCGTAACTTGCGGCATCGGCCAAAGCGCCAACACCAACGCCATCAAGAACAATCAGCACCGTTCGCTGACATTCCTGCCGATTCATAAGGCCGTTCCACGCAACAACTCAGCCATGATAGCCACCCCGTTACTGGTACCGATGCGAGTAGCTCCAGCAGCCAGAAAAGCCCGGCAGTCAGCCAGGTCGCGAATACCACCGGCAGCCTTGACACCGATTTGTCCTTGAACACGACCGGCCAGCAAACGCACATCGACCAGAGTAGCACCGCCGCTGCCAAAACCGGTAGAGGTCTTGACATAGCTGGCCCCAGAACGAACCACACTCTCGGCAAGCGCACCCTTGAGTTCATCAGTCAGATAGCAGCATTCAATAATAACCTTCACCGTGGCGCCGGCGGCGGCTGCCACTACCGCAAGGATCTCCGCCTCGACCTGGTCAAGACTTCCGTCCAGAGCACGGCCAAGGTTGATCACCATATCGAGTTCGACAGCGCCGGCGGCAACCGCCTGCTCTGCTTCGAAAACCTTGCTGGCCGTCGTCTGATAGCCGAGGGGAAAACCGATTACTGTGCCGACGGCTACCGAAAAACCAGCCAGTTCTGCAACAGCCAGAGGAACAAAACTCGGCGGCACACACACCGAAGCGAACCCCCAATGCCGGGCCTCTTCGCAAAGCTTAAGAATCTGCGTGGCGCTAGCACTAGCCTTGAGCAAGGTGTGATCTAGGCAGCGAGCCAGTTCAGCCACCTCGCCAAAAACGATATCAGGTCCGGTAGTCGGCATTGATCTTGATGTATTCATAGGTCAGGTCGGAAGTATAGTAGTCAGCGCTAGCAGAGCCAAGCGCCAGGTCGACAGTCACGGTAAATTCAGCCTGTTTCAGTACCGTGGTAGCTTGAGCTTCCAGTTCCTTACCGGTGCTAATCCCCTGCCGGACTACAGGCACATCATCGAAGCTAATTTCGACCTGCTCGGGGTCGACGGCGGCCCCCGAATACCCGACAGCAGCTATAATCCGGCCCCAGTTGGCATCTTCGCCAAAAAAGGCGGTTTTCACCAGCGAGGAGGTGGCCACACTGTTCGCGGCTTTCTTGGCATCGTCATCGCTAGCAGCCCCGGTGATACGAATTCGCACCAGTTTGGTTGCCCCTTCTCCATCCCGCACGATCATCTTGGCCAGTTCCAGCAACACCCCGGTCAACTCCTCGACAAAGCGTTCACCCTCTGCGGTCCCGCGGCAGATCTCCCGATTACCGGCGGCTCCGTTGGCCAGCAATAACACCATATCGTTGGTAGAGGTATCGCCATCGACGGAAATAATATTAAAAGAGTTTTCCACAGCCCGACGTAATGCTTCCTGCAACAGGGCCGGTTCCACCTGGGCGTCCGTCAATACAAAACCGAGCATGGTCGCCATATTGGGATGAATCATGCCTGCGCCCTTGGCAACACCAAGCAGGCGGTAGGGGGTTTTCGCCACCTCCCCCTGGCAGGAAGCCAGCTTGGAAAAGGAATCGGTGGTCATAATCGCCTGAGAGACCCCTTCGACCCCGTCGGAAGCCAGGTTCTTGGCCAGCAGAGGGATGTACGTCTCAAAGGGGTCCATTGGCAAGGTTGCACCAATGACGCCGGTGGATGAAACCGCCAGATAATCCTCTGGTATCTGCAAGGCGGCCGCAGCCAGCTCTGAGCAACGCTTTGCATCACGTAACCCCTGAGCTCCAGTACAGGCATTGGCATTACCGCTGTTAACCAGGATAGCCTGGCATAGGCCGGCAGCGATGCGCGGTTCGGTTAGCTGCAACGGTGCGGCCTTGATTTTATTGGTAGTAAAAACCCCGGCACAGCGTGCCGGAACTTCGGAATAGATCAGGGCCAGATCGAGGCACCCGGACTTTCGAATACCCGAAGCCTCCGACGCGAATTTGAACCCCGACACTTCTCCAGGCTGGTTGGTCGTTATCATAGTTGCCATACTCCTCGGCATGAGCTTAAAACAGGCATTACGGCGTCCTTACAGCCCGCAACACTTCTTATATTTCTGACCACTTCCGCAAGGGCAAGGATCGTTACGACCGACCTTTGCATCCTGACGAGTCACCGGTTTGCGCACCTGATCCTCGCCACCGGCACGATTAAACTCAATCCGTCGACGCCGTTGCTGTTCTTCCATCCGATCGACATCTTCTTCCCGGGCGAGCTGAATGCGAAACAGTTTCTCAATAACTTCCTGGCGGATGCGGCCCATCATTGCCAAGAACAGTTCATAAGCCTCGCGCTTGTAGGCTTCCTTAGGGTCCTGCTGAGCGTAGCCCCGCAGACCGATGCCCTCCTTAAGGTGATCGACGGACAGCAGATGGTCCTTCCACTGGGAATCGATAACCTGTAGCAGCAAGACCTTCATCAGATGCTCGAATACCGGGGTAGAAAACTCTTCTTCCCGCTCCTGCAAACGATGGCGCACCTGGGCCTTGAGTTGTTTGACCAGCTGCGCCTGAGTCAGCTTTTCATCGATGGTTTCCGGAGCCACAAGTAGCATGTAGAACAGACCGTAAAAGTCTTCCCCCAAGCTATTCCAGTTCCAGTCCTTGGGCGGTGTCTTTTCCGGACAGAAGGTCGCCACCGTATCTTCAACCAACTCGTCAATAATACCGGTCACGATATCCCGCAGATTTTCTCCGGCCAAAACCTCCTTGCGCTGGGTGTAGATGACCTTGCGCTGAGTGTTCATGACATCGTCATACTCGATAAGATGCTTGCGAATTTCGAAGTTATGCCCTTCGACCTTTTTCTGAGCATTCTCGATGGCCTTGGAGATCATACCGTGCTCAATCGGCTCTCCTTCAGGGATCTTCAGCCGATCCATGACATAGGCCACCCGATGGGAACCGAAGATGCGCAGCAGATCGTCTTCGAGACTGAGGTAAAAATGGCTTTCTCCTGGATCACCCTGACGACCGGCTCGACCACGCAACTGGTTATCGATACGTCGCGAATCATGACGCTCGGTGCCGAGAATGTAAAGACCGCCCGCCTCCAAAACCTCGGCTTTTTCTTTACCGCACAGTGCCTGGTACTTGGCCAGAAGATCAGGGAGGACAGCATCAGGATCGTCAGCCGTAGCCGCTTCCCGCTGAGCCAGCATCTCCGGGTTGCCGCCAAGAACGATATCGGTACCGCGACCAGCCATATTGGTGGCGATGGTTATCGCCCCCTTACGCCCGGCTTGGGCCACGATTTCAGCTTCTTTTTCATGATGCTTGGCGTTCAGCACATGGTGCGGAACACCCCGTTTTTTCAACAGGCCTGCCAGAATCTCGGAATTTTCGATGGAGATAGTACCGACCAGAACCGGCTGGCCCTTGTCGAAGCGCCCGGCGATATCCTCGACTAGTGCGTTAAACTTCTCTTTCTCTGTCTTGTAGATAACGTCGGACTGGTCTTTACGGACCATGGGCCGGTTAGTCGGCAAAACCACGACATCGAGCTTGTAAATCTGGTGAAATTCAGCCGCTTCAGTATCAGCGGTACCGGTCATACCAGCCAACTTGTCGTACATGCGGAAATAGTTCTGAAAGGTAATCGTAGCCAGGGTCTGGTTTTCGCTCTCTATCTTAACCCCTTCTTTGGCCTCTACCGCTTGATGCAGACCATCACTCCAGCGCCGTCCCGGCATCAAACGGCCGGTAAATTCGTCGACGATCATTACCTCGCCATCCTTGACCACGTAATCGACGTCACGCTTGAACAGCACGTGCGCTTTAAGGGCCTGATTGACGTGATGCAGCAACGCGATATTGCCCGGCTCGTAGAGGTTGTCGATACTCAGAAGTTTTTCGACCCGGGTTACCCCCTCCTCTGTGAGCATAGAGCTCTTGGCTTTCTCGTCGATGGTATAATCACCGGTATATTCCTTGAGCGTCTGGCCGATGGTACCGTCCCGGTGTTCAATGAGCTCGCCCATTTTCAGCATCGGGATAATGCGATTGGCGGTGTAATAAAGCTCGCTTGAATCTTCGCTCGGACCGGAAATAATCAGGGGTGTTCGGGCCTCATCAATAAGGATCGAATCGACCTCATCGACAATCGCGTAATGCAGTGGACGCTGCACATAATCGTCCAGAGAAAACTTCATATTGTCGCGCAGATAATCAAACCCGAATTCGTTGTTTGTGCCGTAAGTAATATCGCACCGATAGGCTTTTTTACGTTGTTCATCGGTCAGTCCATGAACAATACAATCGACCGTCAAGCCCAAGAAACGATGCACCTGCCCCATCCATCCGGCATCGCGGCTGGCCAGATAATCATTGACCGTTATCACATGCACTCCCTTGGCCGGCAGGGCATTGAGATAAGAAGCCAGGGTCGCCATCAAAGTCTTACCTTCACCGGTCTTCATTTCGGCAATCTTGCCCTGATGCAAAACTATGCCGCCGGTCAACTGCACATCGAAATGACGCATGCCCAAGACCCGCTTGGCAGCTTCTCGCACCACGGCAAAGGCTTCGGCCAGCAGGTCGTCCAGGGTCTCTCCCGCAGCGAGACGCTGACGGAACTCCTCGGTTTTGGCGGCCAATTGCGAATCATCGAGGCCAGTAAAGGTCTCTTCGATAGCATTGACTTCCGCAATAAGCGCCCGTAAGCACTTCAATTCGCGCTCATTTTTACTACCGAAAAGCTTCTGCAGAAAACGGTTAATCATCTATATAATCTCCCTAAATATTTAATTCACACAGGAATCTATTCAGCTATCGGGGCCTTCTAAGGGACTACTGACAACTTCCTTAGAAAGGACGAATTTTATCATAGCGGTTAACGACCGACAAGATGAAAACGCCGAAACGCCACAGCCGGCAGCAACACTATTTCGGTTGATTACCGGCCAAGAAAAAGCCCCGTCGAAGCGGGGCCTAGGATTGAACAGTTTTAAAGGTAACGTTTTGGATTGACGGGAACACCGTTGAGGCGCACCTCGTAATGAAGGTGAGAACCGGTCGAACGGCCGGTATTTCCTACTGCAGCAATCTTTTTGCCCCGCTGAATACGCTGCCCTACCTTGACCAATATTTTGGAATTGTGCGCATAGTAGGTCTGATATCCATAGCCGTGATCTAGGACCACCATCTTACCGTAATCGGACAAAGACACCACCCTGCTGACCACACCGTTAGCCGTAGCCAGTACCGGCGTGCCAGTTCGTGCAGCGATATCATAACCATGATGCACCTTGCGGCGACCATTAAAGGGGGACAGACGGCGACCGAACCCGGAGGTAACCCACCCCTTGGTTGGCCACCCTTTTGGCTTAGCCGCCAGCAGCGAGCTCTGATCATTGAAAAAGCTCTGTATCTCCTCAAGGCTCTGGCGGCGCAAATCGATATCCCGCCGTATCTGATCAATATGCTGCTGCAGCTCGGAAAGCTCTCCCGCGGCATCGACCTCGATCGGTCCGCCCAAGCCGGCCGGAACTTCGGAAGTGGGGCCGACCAGTTCCGCCATTAAGCGAACCTTGGCGTCATTTTGTGCCAAAATCACCATTTCGCGACGTAGACTCTCGAGATCCACCGACAGAGAGCGAATCAACTCCTGCTGACTGCCATTATCAGCTCGCAGCTGCCGCAACTCACTTCGATCAAAAGTCGTCCGACAGTAGTCAACAGCTAACCAGGCGACCCCCAAAAGAAATACCGCCATAAACGCGACAGTCAATTTAAGGCCACGGATCCCAAGACGAAAGCGCCGCACCCGATGGGAACCATCAGGGATAACGATAATGGATAACTGCTGTTCAGCCAAGTGAATATTCCTCTATAAAGCACACAGGAAAACTGTTTGATATAAATACGACACCCGAGCTGCTATCCGGATGACTGACACGTCAGGATCTAATAACACAAGATCAGCTTAACGGTTCTAATTAATAGAAAAAACCCGTCTCTCTGTCAAGCCATTAATCCCCTCACCAACGGAGCAAACAGGTCACAGAACGACACTCATGGCGATTTCGTCACAATCGGGAAACTTAGGACATTTGACGCAATCGCTCCAGATTTTTTGCGGAAGTTCAGCTTTCTCGATGTACTGAAACCCCATCTTCTCAAAGAAGACCGGCTGGTAAGTCAGGGCAAAGACCTTTTTCAGGCCCAATGCCCGCGCCTCTTCAAGACAGGATTGTACCAGCTGCCGGCCAATCCCCTTCTTCCCCTGGGTTTCAGCAACAGCCAGGGAGCGCACTTCCGCCAGGTCCTCCCAACAAATCTGCAAACTGACCGTTCCCAAAATCTCGCCCGAAACCTCATAAACATAAAACGAACGAATTCGCTCATAAATATCGGGCAGCGAGCGGGACAGCATTAACTCCTGCTGAGCATAGGTAATCAGTAACTTATGAATGGCTTTGGCGTCGGGTATGCGGGCTTTACGGATAGCCATCATCTTACTTTCGCTGGGTGTGTTTATAATGGACATGGCCTATACAAAGCGACTACTGAGGGGCCGATTGGACGATAATCTCGCGAGCATGTTCCAGAGTGCGCTCGGTGACCTGAGCTCCCCCCAGCATACGCGCCATTTCTTCGATGCGTTCCTCACCTTCGAGATGTACCAGACCAGTGCAGGTGCGGCCATCCCGCTCCTGTTTTTCCACCCTATAGTGATGATCGGCAAAGGCCGCCACTTGGGGCAGATGGGTGATACAGAGCACTTGGGCCTCTCTGGCAATAGCTTGCAATTTTTGACCCACCGCGCTGGCCGCCACCCCGCCGATGCCTGCATCGACTTCGTCAAAAATCAGCGTAGCGATATGGTCAGCGCCCGGCGCGGCGCGGCGCAAGGCCAACATAATGCGCGACAATTCGCCACCCGAAGCGATCCAAGCCAAGGGCTTGGAGTCTTCACCCAAATTGGCGGCTAGATAGAATTCACCCCGTTCCAGACCGCCTGGCCCCGGTTGCGGCAAGGCAAAGAGGCGCATCTCAAACTGGGCCTTGGGCATGGCCAGCTCGGCCAATTCCCCTTCGACAGCCTCCCGTAAAGTCTCGGCAGCGACACGTCTTCGCGTTGAAATAGCGTCACCCTGTTGCTGTAACCGCAGGTGCCCCTGTTCAAGATGCTTCGTCAACTCCTCCTTGGTGGCATCGGCATGCACCAGAGCTTCACTCTCTTGAGCAATTTCTTCTCGATACACCAACAGGCCGGCGATAGTACTCGCATACTTTCGCTGTAAATCGGCCAGCACCGCCAGCCGCTTCTCCACCTGGTTGAGGCGAGCGGCATCAAAAGAGACCTTGCCAGCATAAGTGCGCAGCTGTTCGGCGACATCTTCCAACATATATAGAGAGGAACGTACCGTTTCAGCCAAAGGCGATAACTGACCATCGATCGCCGCGCTGTTTTCCAGTTCAGCGGCAACCGCATCCAGATGAGTACAAACCGCCTGCTCGGCACCGTAAAGAGTTTCGTAACCGGTTAAAGCGGAACGGGACAGACGCTCGCCATGTTGCAGCAAGGAACGCTCGGCGAGCAACTCCTCATCTTCTCCTGCCAGCAGATTCGCTTCATCGAGCTCGCGCAACTGAAAGTTCAACAGGTCTAGTCGCTGCAGACGGCCAGCCTCGGCTTCCTGTAGCTTTTGGAGTTGTTGCTCTAACCCCTGAATCTCGTCAAAGCAACGCCGGTAGGCCTCCAATTCCGGTTGCAGCCCGGCGAAACTATCGAGAAAGACCAGATGGCTGTCGGCCCGTTGCAACCCCTGGTGCTCATGCTGACCATAGATATTCATCAACTGACTGGTCAACGGCTGTAACTGAGCCAGCTTGGCCAAGCTTCCGTTGATGTAAATCTTATTGCGGCCGCTGCGATTAACGACTCTCTTGATCAGCAATTCGTCTTCATCTTCGAACCCGCCAGCGGCCAGGACTTGGCGCACAACCGGTTGCCCCTGAAGATCAAAAACAGCTTCGACCACCGCTTCTTCACTACCCGTACGGATCAAGTCGACACGTGCCCGACCACCAAGCAATAATGCGACAGCATCAATGATAATCGATTTACCGGCACCGGTTTCTCCGGTCAAGACATTGAACCCGGAAGAGAATCCGATCTCCAGAGCGTCGATAATCGCAAAATTCCTAATGTGAAGATCCGTCAACATCGCGTTTCTCTCAATTGCAACAGAGGTTTATCGTTCTCCCCAACCCAACTTGGTGCGCAGCACTTCAAAGTAGTCTCTGGATGGGCTATCGATCAGCAGTGTCCCTCGCCGGGCTTTGCAAATCTGGATCAAATCGCCAGCCTGCAAATCGACTGCAACTTGGCCATCGGCGGTAAAAACCACATGCGCGTCCTTGGATTTGACCTCGACCCGAATCATAGCATCATCAGAAACGATCAGTGGCCTGTTAGCCAGCATATGCGGACAGATCGGCGAAATCACAAAACAGTGCAACCCTGGTGAGATAATCGGACCACCAGCGGAAAGATTATAGGCCGTCGAACCAGTAGGAGTAGCAATAACCAGACCATCAGCCTTAAATGTCGTCAGATAGGCATCATCGACCCAAACTTCCATATCGACGATACGGGCAATCGCACCCTTATTAAGAACGATGTCGTTAAGCACCCGGAAACGCTTAAGCTCTTGGCCATCACGAAGGATGACCGCCTCCAGCATCATTCGTTGAGACAACTTGAAATCGCCCCGAAGGACCTTTTCCAAGCAGGGAAACATCTCGTCGCGAGTAATTTCAGTCAAGAATCCAAGACTACCCAGATTGACGCCAAGAATGGGTATATCCCTGTCGCCATTATGCCGTGCCACTTGCCTGGCCACAGAAATCAAAGTACCATCACCGCCAAGGACGACGATCAGATCGACCATGGAGGGAATCTCTCTCCGTTCATACCCTGGCCCCTGCCCGGACAACTGACGGGCCAATGCCTCTTCCAGAAAGACGTCCAGCCCCCTCTTGGCGAGCCAATCGACCACTTCACCGGCAACACGAACCGCATCGGGATGACTGCACTTGGCGTAGATTCCGATCCCTTTCATACGTTCCCTTTCCGCCGCTCTCGGCATGCCGCCGAAACTATCACAGCACCCAAACAAAGTCCATCACTTTCAACAACTTATAGCAAAACCAGCTTGTCGCGAACCGTCCCTCTGTGCTAGAGTCGATACCGCCCCCAAAACCTTATCTGGAACTACCATGGATCTCTTTGAAACAAACCAGGAACCCAATTCAGCCGCCCCTTTGGCTGAGCGTATGCGCCCCAGAACTCTAGAGGAAATGGTTGGTCAAGAGCATCTTCTTGGTCCCAACAAAATACTCCGTCGACTGATCGAAACCGATCAACTCTCCTCGGCAATTTTCTGGGGACCGCCCGGCACCGGCAAAACCACATTGGCTCAAGTTATCGCCAACAGCACCAGCAGCCGCTTTGTATTTTTTTCCGCCGTCCTGCAAGGAGTCAAAGAAGTACGCGAAGTGGTCAAGCAGGCCCGGGAAGAGCGCGCTTACCACAGTCGCAAAACCCTGCTGTTTATCGACGAGATCCACCGCTTCAACAAGGCCCAGCAGGATGCCTTTTTGCCCTACGTGGAACGGGGCGACATTATCCTGGTCGGAGCTACGACGGAAAATCCATCTTTCGAGATTAACTCTGCACTGCTCTCCCGCTCAAGAGTCCTCGTCCTACACGTCCTCGACGCAGCACAGATCACAACCTTACTAATGCGTGCCCTGGCAGACCCGAGGGGCCTCAATGGCCGACACCAAGACACCACCAAGGAAGCCGTTGCCTTTCTCGCCGAACAGGCTCACGGCGATGCCCGGGCAGGGCTCAATGCCCTGGAACTAGCAGCCGCCCTGACCGGAAAAGGGGCCATCACCCTGCCAACCGTCAAAGAAGCCCTGCAAAAACAAGGGCTACGCTATGATAAGGGAGGCGAGGAACACTACAATGTCATCTCCGCCTTCATCAAAAGCCTGCGCGGCTCCGATCCCGACGCCGCACTTTACTGGCTAGCTCGCATGATTGAGGCAGGAGAAGACCCTTTATTCATCGCCCGAAGAATGGTCATCTTCGCCGCCGAAGACATTGGCAATGCTGACCCCCGAGGCCTACAGATAGCACTGACGACACAGCAAGCCGTTCACTTTGTCGGCATGCCGGAGGGTCGCATTCCACTGGCTCAAGCCGCCACCTACCTAGCCTGCGCGCCAAAAAGCAATGCCTCTTACCGAGGCATCGACCAAGCCCTGGCTGAAGTCCGGCGAAGCGGTGCCCTGCCTATCCCCCTGCACCTGCGTAACGCCCCAACCAAACTGATGAAAGAACTCGATTACGGCAAAGACTATCGCTACCCCCACGATTATAACGGTGGACACACGACCCAAAACTATCTGCCAGAGGAATTGCAAGGACGCACATATTACCAACCGAGCGAGCGTGGTTATGAAAAAACCATGAGCGAACGGCTGCGCAGCCTGCAAAATCCGCCCCGGCCATCAGCGAGCACCCCGGCCAACAAAACCGTACCGATGAATCCGAAACAGCCTCTCAAAACCAAGAGTCAGGACGACTAAGACTTGCCGAACTCCATCACAATGAGACCTACACGGCAAACAAGTATCCCACAGGATTAATTCTAACTAAAACCAAGCTAATTCAGTCATTTTTACTACAGTTTACGAATTCAACACTTGAACAAATCACCCCTCCATGATAGACAATTAAGCGAATTGAACAACATTCTATATCGGCCAGCGCTGCTATTTAATTTGAATCCGATTTCCCAGATGAGGCTCGCGTAAAACCGCCAGACTTTTCCTGGGCAATCACCATAAAAGATGGGTCGCCTCCCCATGGAATCCTGTAAAGGGACTGTTACCGAGCTTCAGCAGTCACCAACCGAAGGCTGCTCTGCCTCCGACGCCCACCCGCCCCAAACGTACAGATTAAAAGAAATAATAAACAAACTTAACTATATCCACTTTCTTGATGGCACCATCACAGCCTGCTTCCGCCACAAACGGTACGATACCATTCTGTCACTGCTAATCAAACCGCAACCCTGTACCGACAATAATCTCATTTGCAGTTGGCATAGCAGCCATGAACTTCAGCGGAAGTTGCAAGAACACCACTTTCAGCACCTATTGGTCAACGATGGCCACAACGCTCTTGTGGTCAATTCCCAAGTCGTTGAGATTAATCGTCACACCCTTCATTTTACCCTACCGAAAACTTGCGAGGAGCTTAACTCGAGGAGGTTTCACAGATATCCCTGCTCTGAGATCAGCGCTCAATTAATTCAAAACGGGAGCAGCTTTCAGGGCGCCCTGACAGAATTCAGCGCGACCTCGCTGAACATAAGGGTCAAGGCAGCTCCTCCCCAAACCTTTCAGTGGCTCAACCCCGAGGCACTTGCCGCCCTTGTTCTTTCCCGCGAGGGCGAAACAATTTATTCAACCGAGTGCACCATCCTTAAACAGTCATGCGGCCAGAATGCGCAATCCATTGTGTTAACCCCAAACAGTGACCGCATATTCAAATTTAAAACCAAAAAATACCGCAGCACCCGACAACAACTCACCCCGTCGCCAAATATAAACTTCAAACATCCCCTAACAGGAAAATGGGTCGACCTCGACGTTAACGACATTTCTGGGTCAGGCCTGTCTGTGTCAGAAAATGCCCAAGACTCCGCCTTATTACCTGGATTAATAATCCCAGAACTTGCGCTAACCTTTGCCAACAGCGACAGTCTGCAATGCAAAGCCCAAGTCGTTTACCGCACGTCACTTGAGAACTCCAAACATTCCGATACGGTAACCTGCGGTATCGCCTTTCTCGACATGAGAATAGAAGATCAAACGCGACTACTGGCCATACTCTATCAAGCAGACAACAAGTGTTCGTATCTGAGCAACCGAGTTGACCTTGATGCACTGTGGAAGTTTTTCTTTGACTCCGGCTTTATTTATCCCGAGAAATACCTTCACCTAAAAGCCAACAAGGACACATTCAAAAAAACCTACCAAACTCTATATGAAAAGAAGCCTAATATTGCCAGGCATTTTGTATACCAGGACAAAGGCACCATCCTGGCGCACATGTCCATGATCCGCTTTTATCGGAACTCTTGGTTAATACATCATCACGCAGCTCGCAAAATGGCTACAGGCAAAGGCGGCCTGGTGGTTCTCAGTCAAATCAGTCGATATGTCAATGAAGCGCACCGCCTCTACTCCTCGCACCTGGATTTCGTATTTGGCTTCTTTCGACCTGAAAACCGCTTCCCTCACCGATATTTTGGGGGAGCAGCCAAACATATCAACAATCCAAAAGCCTGCTCCATCGACCCTTTTGCCTACCTCCACTTTCGGAAGTCATTCGACACTAAATGGAACCTTGCATCTCCCCTGAGCATTAATCGAACAACAGATGAGGATCTAGACGAACTCAATAGTTTCTTGGAGTACACATCGGGTGGTCTCATTGCGTCAGCCCTCAACCTCGAACCAGGTTGTGATAATGACGAGAGCCTGACCAAAGAATATGAATCACTCGGTCTTAAAAAAGAACGCCACCTTTTCTCTTTAAGAATAAAAGGTAGTCTCAAAGCTATAGTTATTGTCAACGTTTCCGATATTGGGCTCAACATGTCGGAGATAAACAACTCTATAAAAATATTCATTGTTGACCCTGAGGGGATAAACAAAGAGATACTCTATTTTTTTCTTTCAATGATGTGTGTAAAGCTTGATACAGATAGCATACCAGTACTTATCTACCCACAATCATTTGCAAGTGATAGCGGAATACCCTTCGAGAAAACGTATAACCTATGGATATTGAACATGTTAAACCTTGATGAATATTTTGATTTTTGCAAAAGAATCTTAGGTGTAAATCAATAACACACGGGAAATACAATCATTCTTATGAGTACTCCTTACACCAAAAATACACCTCTATACAACAGTCGATTAATCGACACCTATGTTAAATATATTAAAACAGCATATCCGCTGGTATCCGTTAGCGAGATTCTGGCTTACTCCAACATCAAAGCGTATGAACTTGCTGACCAAGGACACTGGCTGACCCAAACACAGGTCGACCGTTTTTATGAAAAGCTCGTTCAACTTACCGGCAATGAAAAAATAGCGCGCGAGGCTGGTAGATATGCAGCATCACCTGACGCTATGGGCATAGTACGGCAGCACTCATTAGGGCTGGTCGGACCTGCCAATGCATTTAAACTGATTGGCCGGACAGCTCCCAACCTTACAAAGTCCGCTATTTACGAATCCCAGGCAATTGCGCCAAACAAAGTCAGAGTTGAAGTCACACCAAGACCCGGCGTAAATGAGCAGCCCTTCCAATGCGAAAACAGAATCGGTTTCTGGGAAGCACTGGTAATGATGCTGGGCAACAATATGCCAACGGTTAAACATCCCGAATGCATTTTCAAGGGAGATCCCAAGTGTACCTACATCATCTCTTGGGAACGACCGCTCTCCTCAACCCTTAAAACACTCCGGCTTTGCCTTGCTGCTTCTTCTGCCGCGGCCTTAGGTTTTGCCTCTTTCCAAACCCCGGACATTGCGCTAAAACTGCTAGCTCCTTCCACCCTCTTCGGCTTAATATCTCTCTCCTTTTTTATTGAAAGAAGGGAGAAAAATGAGATCCTTGGCAACGTGAGCGAGATTAAGGATTCCAGCGATCAACTTCTAGACCAAATAAACAGAAACTATAACAATGCCCTGATGGCAAATGAAATCGGTCAAGCCATTAGCAGCCAGACCAACTTCAAGCACATTGAGCAAACAATTGGCTCAATAAGCAATATTGATGAAATTCTCAAAGATGTTATTCAGATTTTAAACAAGCGCCTGGACTACGACCGCGGCCTGATCCTGTTAACAAACCAAGATCGCACCGCACTCGTTTTCCGTGCTGGATATGGTTATTCTGAAAAACATCAAGACATGCTGAGAAGCACTTCTTTTCATTTAGATAACCCACACTCCAAAGGCATGTTTGTTGTATCGTTTCACAAACAGGAACCTTTCCTGATTAACGACATCAGCGAACTAGAAAACAACCTCAGCTCTCGCAGCCGGGCATTAGCAGAAGCACTTGGGGTTCATTCATTTATCTGCTGTCCAATCATTTGTGACGGAGAAGCTATTGGCATTCTGGCGGTAGACAACCTGCGCAGCAAGCGTTCACTTGTACACAGCGACCTGACCCTGTTGATGGGTATCGCCCCGGTTATCGGCATCAGCATTCGCAATGCTGATCTGCTAAATGCCCGCCGCAAACAATTTCACTCCATTCTGCAGACTTTGGCCAAGTCTATCGACGCCCGTGATCCCATGACTGCCGGCCATTCTGAGAAGGTCACCGAATATGCCCTAGGCATATGCCTGGAACTTCAGAAGCCCAAAGAGTTTTGTGAGATGATTCGCGTGGCTTCCCTGCTACATGATTACGGCAAGATTGCGGTCCCCGATGCCATCCTTAAAAAACCAGGGCGCCTTTCTAGCGATGAGTACCAGATCGTCAAGACCCACTCGCAAAAAACCCGGGAGATACTTGACCAGATCAATTTTGAAGGGATTTACCATTGCGTCCCGGAAGTCGCTGCCGGTCACCACGAAAAGCTCGACGGCTCAGGCTATCCAAACGGCCTTAAAGGTGATCAAATCCCCTTGGGGTCAAAAATAATTGCCGTTGCCGATTTTTTTGAAGCGATTACCGCCAAACGTCATTACCGTGAACCGATGCCTCTTAAAGTCGCCTTCCAGGTTCTGAGAGAAGAGAGTGGCTCTCATTTTGAGGAAGAAATCATTGAAGCCCTGATTCGCCACTTTGAAAAGAATCATATACAGGATTTTAAAGAGCGATGGAAAGACCTTGAAGTACCCGAGCGCAAAAGCTTACGGGTTCCCTGTAAAGCTCCAGTCTCTTACATCTTGGATGGCACTCTCGTTGCTGGCCAGAGCACTGATATCAGCGCTAGAGGGATTTTTGTCGCTACTGAGCGAAAGGTAAACGAGGGCGAAAAAATTCAAATCCTGTTCACACTGCCCAACATTAATTCCGGCATGTATGAGACCTGTGGTCGTGTAGCCTGGGTTAACAACAAGGCCATGCCGCAAAAACTTGGCATGCCAATGGGGTTCGGAGTAGAGTTTCTTGACCTCAATAAAAAGGCTGTAGACGCCGTGCTCAGTTATGTCATCGCCAACCACCTTCCGGCTTTAGCCAACCAGCCGTGCTGATCCCGCTACTGTAGACAATAAAAAAGGCGTACAAACATTTGTTTGGACGCCTTTTAACGTTGTTGGTCGCGAACCTTAAATTCCAGGCTTTACCCCTCGCACGCAAAGTAAAGGAGTATAAGTAAAGCGCCTGGGATCAGCAAAAAACGTTTGAAACTCGTTAACAAACTCACCGAATCCGCCTTCATATTCGGAAAAAGAGTAATTAGAATTTTTAGCGGCTACCTGCACTTTTTGATTCCAGTTATAAGCATCAATCTCGTTAAGTTTACCGCTAATCAAATGATGGGCCGACAGGTCGACTGCAATATCCTGAAAGTCGAGATCGTATAAAAATGAGTAGAGTTTTCTACCCATATAAGGATCGAAATCGGCTTCGAGCTCAAGCTTTTTTGTAATGTTGGCGATCGCCTTTTCAAGGCGCATCGGAATGCCCGCATGGGTCAGACAATTATAGTCGAGATCAATGAGGCATAGAGTGCCGCCCGGTTTCAAGATCCGACTGAGATTCTGGACGATATCAAAGGCCTTTTCTCGATGATACTCCAGAACAAAACGTACCCAGATAAAATCGAAAAGGCCCAGGTCATCAAGGGGCTCGTAAAAATCTCGACAGCAGTAGGAAAGACCAGACGCCTTGTATGTATCTTGAGCATGCTTGATACGTTCCAGAGAACCGTCTACACCAACGGCCTGCCCGAAAGGCTGACAAAGCTCGTTAAGCATTGAAGTCGTTTTGCCACTACCACAACCAATATCTGCCACGCGCATACCCGGCACCAACCCGGCCCAGACAGCCTGTTTTTCAACAGCCTCGCGATCGGTTTTCATATCAAGGCGCAAAGCCTCATCAACATGCTCCATTATATAGTTAGCCTGTACCGTCATTTCATTCCTGTCGATAGAGAGTCATGCTATTTATACAAAATATGGCTGGACCTATAACACATTAAAAAATTTAATTCAACACAGCTATAATTGAGCCCCCACGAAATAAAGCTCTTTTTCTTTGGTAGGATTAATTCTGTATTGTTTGACTTGATTTGCCAATCATGTGTAAAAGTGTCAATGGGCTTATATAGGGTTTTACCCTAACGATTTTTTACCATGAAGTAAAATGCACTTGGCAACATCTGGAGGTACCATGACCAGAACAATAAAAGAAACCTACCCATCATTCTTTTTCTGCCTAGTTTTGGCAGTTTTTGCTTTTCTGGGGACATCCGAAAGCCATGCTTCCGGATTCGGCATTTTCACCCAAGGGGCCGATGCTCTAGGCCAGGCTAACGCCACAGTGGCCCATAGCGATGGTCCGTCGGCGGCCTATTTTAATCCAGCCCTTCTCTCTTCATTGACTGGCACCCAGATCGAACTCGGCACAACGGCAGTACTACCTTCTCGCAAGTTCAAAAGCGACGACCCGACCAAACCGAATGAAGAGAACGAGGATACGGCCTATTTCCCCAGCACTTTCTACTTGACCCACAAGTTTAACAATCAGTGGAGCGCTGGTCTGGCCGTGTTCAATCCCTTCGGCCTTGGTACTGTATGGGACAGCGACTGGGAAGGCAATACCATTGCCACCAAATCCCGAATCACCAGTTTCAACATCAATCCGAGCATTGCCTGCCAAATCACTCCCAAACTTTCCATCGGTGCCGGACTCGACATTCTTCTACTTGATGCCAAGCTTATGGCCAAATACATTCTAGCCCCTACTATCGAACAAAAGTTTACCGGGGACGGAGAAGGTATCGGTTTCAATATCGGCCTGCAACTTCAGATCAGCGACGCCCTTTCCTTTGGTGCAGCCTACCGTAGCGAAATAGAAGTCGATGTCGATGGCAAAGCCGAATTCAGTCAGGCAATTCCTGACATGAGGGGTAAAACCACTCTCACCTTACCTCAGCAACTCACGGCTGGACTGGCCTATCGCTTTACACCGGCATGGATAGTAGAAGCTGGAGTACGCTGGGAGGACTGGTCGTCCTTCGACGAACTGGCCATCGACTTTGGCACCTCAAGCATGATCTACCCCCGCGACTGGGATGACACCTGGGCCTTTAACATCGGCACCAAATACCGGCTCAACGATCGCGTGGCGCTCATGGCCGGTTATCTTTACGGCGACAACCCGGTCCCCGACAGCACCTTTGAGCCAGCCATCCCCGACTCGGACACTCACTTGTTTACCATCGGCAGCGAACTGACTTTCGACCAATTTAAGGTGGCTCTGGCTTATGGCTTTCAATTACAGGAAGATCGCGATAAGAAAACCAACGAATATACGGTACTCGATGGGACTGTGGCCAACGGCAGCTATGAAAACTACATTCACCTGGCAGCCGTCAGCCTGAGCTACGCGTTCTAAGCACCGCTTCCAAAGTTGAGACAATAAAAAACCCCGGCCAAAGACTCTGTCTCGCCGGGGTTTTTTGTTAATGCTATCGCTACTAAATGGCCACCAATGACTGCAGTGCCGAAATGATATCCGGAACATCCTGGTCTGCGACAGTACGGGGATCGAGGAGAAAATCTCCCTGTGAAATCCTGCCGATGATCGGCACAATCCTGGTCCGCAATCTCTGTTCTAACTGCTGGGCAGAGAGCCCATCGACAGAGACAGAAATCAGAGTTGTGGGAAGTTCTAGCAGAGGGAAGGTTCCGCCACCTACCTGGGAAAACCCTTTCAAGGTTTTAAGGGACACGCTGGCCGGAATCGTTCGCCTCAGGCGCCGCACTATGGCTTTAGCTCGGGACGCCAATTCTTCAGCGGATAAGGTCATCATGCGCAAGGAAGGAATTTGCTGCAGAGCCTGCTGTTCGTCCCGATACAGACGCAAAGTCCCTTCCAGGGCTGCCAGGGTCACCTTATCGAGGCGCAGCGCCCGCAACAGAGGGTGTTTTTTCATCGGCTCAAGGAAGGTTCGCTTACCGACAATGATGCCGGCCTGTGGCCCGCCCAAAAGCTTGTCACCACTAAAGGTAACCAGATCCGCCCCCGCTTCGAGATATTCACCAACCGTCGATTCGCCTTGCAGTCCGTAGGCCGAAAGATTGACCAGGGTACCGCTTCCCGCATCGACCATGACCGGCAAAGACGCTTCGCGGCCGACACTGACCATCTCTTCGGTGGAAACCTCAGAGGTAAAACCGACCACCGCGAAATTGCTGGTATGCACCTTGAGCAGCAGAGCTGTTTCATCGGAAATAGCCGCGCGGTAGTCCCGGGGATGGGTCCGGTTGGTAGCGCCGACTTCCCGCAGGATAGCACCACTCTGCTCCATAACCTCGGGGATGCGAAAGGATCCACCGATCTCGACCAATTCACCGCGGGAAACAATTACCTCTTTGCCGCGGGCAAGGGCCGAAAGGGCCAGCATCACCGCAGCGGCGTTGTTGTTGACCACGACCGCGCACTCGGCTCCGGTCAGGCTACAGAGAAGCTCCTCCACATGGACCGCGCGCTTACCCCGTGCTCCGGTTTCCAGGTTGAATTCCAGTGTGCTGTACCCAAAAGCGGCTTCGAACATCGTCTCCCGCAGAGACGGAGGCAACGAAGCCCGACCTAGGTTTGTGTGCAGAACCACCCCGGTACCATTAATCACCCGCCGCAGACCGGGAGTGTTCAATTTTTCTATGGCCATCCCCACTCGTTGAACAATGGATTCTTCTTCGAGAATTTCCTTGGTTGCTTTTTCGCCAAGGATCTCGGCGCGTACCTGGTCGAGAGCTTCCCGTATCGCCTGAACAATCATCCATCGAGGATAATCTTCAACAAACACCTTGATGGCTGGCCACTCCAGAACCTTGTCTACTTTTGGAATATTCTTGAGCAAGAATGTTACCTTTCTCGGTTTAATTCGATGGGACGGTGGCTAGACATATGACCGCAATCCAGAAGCTCCGGCGATGCAGCACAAAGAGTTGTCTTCTGTGAACTATGTGGCCCCTGACTTCGGCACCACAAAGCCCAACATAGACGGCTCGCACCCAGTGCCATGCTCAGCCGATATACTCAGCCGATATACTCAGCCGATATACTCAGCCGATATACTCAGCCGATATACTCAGCCG
>JABXKU010000124.1 GCA_013619105.1 Desulfuromonadales bacterium | reverse complement strand
CTGGGACAATGCGCCGATGGAGCGTGTGTTTCGCAGTTATAAAAGCGAATGGATGCCCTCAGGCGGTTATGCATCTTTCAGTGAAGCCAAAAAGGATATCGGCCAATATTTTATGGATTACTACAACTGGTACCGGCCACATAAGAGAAATGGTGGGCTTGCTCCTGCTGTATCGGAAAAAGACCCTATCTTCGTGTCCGAAATTAGTTGACCACTACACCATGAGTAAATTGAGCAGCTATAAGTTACCCACAATCAGAAAAAAAAATAGCCACCCTTTGCCAGAAGTGGCAAGGCGGCTGTTTGACATATGCAATCAACAGTATCAATTACAAGTACGAGTTTGAGGGTAATTACTCAGGCGGCCTTTTCACGAAGAACCAATTCCTGGCCGAAACGCTGGACCTCCTTCAAAAGGTGGCGAGAAACGTCACAGCCATCTTCTGGCCGGACCAGAAGAATGGTCTCGGCATCGCCGGTAAAAACATTCTCGCCAAAAAAGGAAAAAAACAGCAGCTTAAACCCCGACCGATACAGCGCATCGACCTTATGCCTGTCCATAAGCCGATAACATTCCACACCACAGCTCTTTAAGTAGATTTCCAATCGTCTGAATTCGCTGTCTTCCATACCCAGACTCACTTTCTTTCCGAGCTAGACATATCATCATAGCTACACTTATATTTATATCGCAACTTCAGTGGCAAGCAAGCCCAATCCTTCTTTCCTTAGCCCCCCTTACCGTCCATGCTCGTCCCGATTTGGCCAACAGGCTTAAAAACTACAGCCCCCCCATCGCTTAGCACGATGCTTGGCAACTCAATGATGACAGGACTAGGTTAAGACCATTTTTCCCAAAAGAGCGTTATGGTACTCTGGTGGCCGTAGATTGATAGGCCGAGAAAGACTTGATTGATAGGCAGAGAAAGACTTGATTGATAGGCAGAGAAAGACTTGATTGATAGGCAGAGAAAGACTTGATTGATATGGCCAAAGTGAGGCTTGAGGCAAATGCTCCCTTAGGAGCCTTCAGGAGGAACCATGAAAACCCACCTTTTCTTACCCCGGCGATTTCCCTGGCTGTGGCTGCTCATTTTAGGGCTATTATTGGCAGGTTGTAGCAGCAAACCGGCTACCAGGCCGATCGAGGTGGCCGACCCTATTGGTCAACTGCTCACCCGCCCCCAGACCAACTCTTCCCTCGATCGAATGGGTTATTCGGTTCAAGTCGGCGCCTTCGGAAACCTTGATAACGCAGTGCGCTTTGAGCGGATGCTCGATCAACGAGGCATCGACGCCTTTTACTTTCGTCATGAGTCGGGGCTTTTCAAGGTCCGGTTTGGTAATCATGCCGATTATCAAAGTGCCAGACAGCAAGCCGAGAAGCTTTCTTCTCAGGGCCTGATTGACAACTTTTTCATCGTCATTCCTGCAAGCTATAGTATTGCGCGAAGCCCTGCAAACAACCAGGGCGCTCTACGGCACGAACTGGTGAAGACCGCGCGGGGCTTCATCGGCATCCCCTACCGCTGGGGTGGAACCGACCAAGACAAAGGCTTCGACTGTAGTGGGCTGACTATGGTCTGTTACCGCCTCAACGGCCTCAACCTGCCGCGGGTATCCCGCAATCAGTTCAAGACCGGTCGCTGGGTGGCCAAGAATAAACTGGTCAAAGGTGATTTGGTCTTCTTTGCTACCAACGGCGGACAGCGCGTTTCTCACGTGGGCATGTATATCGGCAACGGCCGATTTATCCACGCCCCCCGCACCGGCAAAACGGTACGCATCGAAAAGCTATCCAATTCATTCTTTACCCGAACTTACATGGGCGGCCGCTCTTACCTCAAAAAATAGCAAAAGGCCTGGGGTGCAGGCCTTTTGTTCAGCAACGGTACCATAAAGTGATCATCCTTGAATCAACAGGGCAACCCACTCTTTCAGGAAACCACAATATTTCTACCGCCTTTTTTCGCCAAATACAGATTTTTATCAACCGCATTAATCAGGGTAAAAAAATCATCCGATCGCTGTAATTGTCCCACGCCAAAGCTAGCTGTCACCTTAGGAATATCCGTCTGCTCATTTTTGGCGATGCCCTGTCGAATCCTTTCGGCAAGTTGACCGGCCCCATCCGAATCAGTCCCAGGGCATACCACAACAAACTCTTCGCCTCCCCACCTTATAAGAGAGTCAATATTTCGGATCAGCTTTCCGGCCACCGTGGAAACCTCTTTGAGCACTTCGTCCCCTACAAGGTGCCCATAAGTATCATTGATCCTCTTGAAATAATCCAAATCGAAGATAATCAAGGACAGCGGGCCGTCATAACGAGTGGAACGCATGACTTCTTCTTCAATGATTTCCCGGCCTTTTCTGCGATTAAACAGCCCGGTCAGAACATCTGTATTTGCTTGTTTCAAAAGAGCGTGACAATCATTCCAGCGACTCATTGAAAAAAATGCCAAACATAGCGGGAGCACCGTTGCCAAAAGCAAACAGGCCTCATCTAGTTCCCAGTTCTCATGCATCCTGGAAAATTCATAGAATTTCTCGGAAACATCATAGGAAACCAGAAAGTAAGAGAGGAAAAGCGCGAAAGCTCCTAGAGATATCAAATCCCTGAGTATATTCTTGCCGTATCCATGCTGACCTAATACTTTCACGACAGCCTCTTCGGACTTGCGAAAAATCTATGCAAAGGATGCTAAGAGTTACTAGAAGATTTCTCACTGCAAGCTGAAAACGATTATATTCTGAGGGCCTCAACAAGTGACAAGCTATCTCATTACAGAGACCTCTGCCCTAGCGTCACAAATTTTTCCCTGAAATTTTGTGCCAAAGCGAAACATTGGTTTGAATCACCCCTAGCTTCGTAGACACTCCTGAGTGATAAAAAATGGCTCAGGAGGATCAGGAGTGAAGCAAGCGCTACACCGAAAAATTCAAGGTCGAGGCCGTCAAGCAAATCACGGAGCGTGGCGATTCAAGCCTTCAACCTAACCTTAGTTGACTTTTTTCAAAGAAGCAAACGGTAACACTTTTCTTTTTGGTTCTACCTCTATCACTTTTAGAAATATTGGGACCAACTTAGGGTCGAACTGACTGCCAGCACAACGATACAGTTCCTCTACGGCATGTTCATTGGGCAGCCCTTTGCGATAAGGCCGATCACTGACCATCGCATCAAAAGCATCGGCAACGGAGAGGATACGGCATTCAAGGGGAATGTTTTCGCCGCTCAAGCCAAGAGGGTAGCCGGTACCATCCCACCATTCGTGGTGCTTAAAAATCCAATCTGCAATGGGCACAAGGTCTGGAGAAGCTTGTGCGATTCGGTAACCGATAGCACAGTGTTGGCGCATCTCTGCCGTTTCTTCTTCGGATAATTTTGTGGGTTTAAATAGAATTTTATCTTTGATACCCACTTTGCCGATATCGTGAAACTTAGCCAACAGGCGCAAATCGCTGAGCCGATGTTCAGAAAAACCGAGTTCCTGAGCCACGGAAACAACCATTGATGCAAGTCGATCTGCATGACCTTCAGTGATGAAATCGCGAGCCTCTAGGGCCTTTGCCAGAGTTTGCACTACCGAGCTGCGATTGCTTTGACTGAGATGCAATTTTTTCCGGGACATATTATTGTCCGCCTCGATAAACAAATCTCGAATTCTCTGAACCGACGTTTCTCGAACAGCAAAACCGACCGATAAACTCAGAGGTAAATCAGGGCTGGTGCGATTATGGTTGGCCACATGTTCTTCAATGCGCCCTGCAGCAGTAGCAACATCGGCCCGCCCTCCCGCCGAAAGTAGAATAGCGAATTCATCACCGCCAACACGGGCAACCATATCGCTGGAACGGAACAGGCGTTGTAGGATCTTTGCCGCAGCAATCAGCAGAGCGTCTCCAGCCTGATGCCCCATGGTATCGTTGATCAGTTTAAGGCCGTCTAAATCACAGACAATGACGCCCTGGCAAACGTCTCCAGACTTTTCGAGACGGACCATCTCCTGTTCGAAACAGTTTCGGTTACATAGCCCGGTAAGTTGATCGTGGGAACTGGAAAAATCCAATTCCTGTTCCATCCGCTTGTTTTGCGAGATATCAACATCCATACGCATATATTCGCTGGCCTGTTGCGAACCGCCAACGGGCATCACAAAGGACAAAACGCTCTTCTGTTGTCCAAAGCGGTTCGGCACCTCTCCTTCCCAGACCTGTTCTTCCCCAACAATGGGGGGATTACGCAACACCTCCTGAAACTGCCGGTGCAAAGCACCGCCCATTTTCTCAGAGGTTACCTTCTGGCCTAACACCTCTTCTTTGGCGAAACCGTATAATTTTTCAGCGGTACGGTTCCAGTAGAGAATCCGCCCTTCTCCATCAAAACCATGGATTGCCAGTATCGGGGCATGCTCAACTATTTCTCGAAAACGAGTATTGGCCGAAACCAACTCCTGGTTTGCCTTGATGGCATATAGAGCTCGTTCCAGCTGCCGGCAATAGATATCGAGCAGACGTAACTCAAAATCCTTGAACGACTCAGTCTTCTCCAGCCAGAAACGCCCTAACTCCTGCTCCTGGCCAAGACTCTTTTCGTATACCGCATGTGAGCTTACCAAACAATGATCCAGGGACAGACGTTGCTGGCCAAACCCCCAATGAAAGACCTTGCAGCCAGAAATTTCTAGCACCACACGCCGCGCCGCAAAGATGCGGGTAACCTTGCTCTTCAGGTCCTCAAAAAGAGTTGCGTTTGAGGTAAACAATTCTTGGGAGGATATTTCATACAATACCGCCAATTCGAAGTTGGGCATGACCTACTCCCCTCCCATCAGCAAAGAAATACTTTTATTGTGAAACTGTGGAACATCGGCATAAGCCCCAATTTCACCTGAAGCAAGGACCCCAAGAAAGGGCACCTGCCCCCCAAGGGGGGCAACCAATGAGCGGATCTCAGCCTGATATCCGCTCCCAAGCAGGGCCACGCGCGACACACAATAACTGATCAACGCAAAGCGTGGCTTGGCAAGTTCGGCTAGAGCTTTTTGGGCCAAATTGCTGGCCATGGTATAGTCAGGATCTGGCTTGGGTTCCATGATATAGGCCACAGCCTGGCTCGGTACATCACTGATGAACTGCAGGGCGGTATCTTGGAAAACTCTCAAAGGGTCGCGAACAATAAACCGGTCCGGCCCATAACAGATTCCCAAAGGATAGCGCATGAAGGTATCGGCCAAGGAATCGCTTGAAATGCCGACCAACCGTTCGGCATAGACATCCAATGCCGCACGGCCATCCAGTTCAAAAACGACTCGGCCTTCGGCCCGAGTAACGACCAAGGGAGAGCCGGATGGAACCCAGCCATGCCCCACCCC
>JABXKU010000043.1 GCA_013619105.1 Desulfuromonadales bacterium | reverse complement strand
GGATTTTCGCCAGTTGTGTGGTCGTTACCTTACCCCACACATTATCAATATCAATCAAGACTGGACATACCACCCTTATTAATATAGATTTAATCTTAACCCGCACCAATACTCACCTCGACTTCCCCCCAGAAGCAATACTAATCGCTTTTACAGGAGGCAAGCATGGTCTGGATCAGATACTGGATCAAACGCAAAGAACGGAAAATGATCATGGCCAGACTACAGCGCTATACACAACTGATTTAAGCGCCAACTAAAAACCCTCATTCACTACAAGGGCTGCCTTTGGCGCCACTGCACTCCTTGCCCTTTTCCAGAAGACCGTGGTAAGCTTCCACTATATGAATCGACCATTGAAGCCGGCTCCTTTGCAGCCGGCTTTGCGCTTTGCTTTTCCCCTCTCTCGACATTCATTCTATGCCTCTTTCCAATCTAAACGAACAACAACGGGCCGCGGTCTGTCATGTTGATGGACCGTTGCTGCTGCTGGCGGGCGCTGGTTCCGGAAAAACCCGGGTCATCACCTCTCGCATTGCCCATCTGTTGTGTACTCTAAATGTGCCAGCCAGCCAGGTTATGGCGGTCACCTTTACCAACAAAGCGGCGCGGGAGATGAAGCAGCGCACCGAAGATATGGTCGGCCGCAAACGTTGCAAAGGCATGGTAGTCGCCACCTTTCATGCGCTGTGCATGCGCATTCTCAAAGAGGACATCGATCAACTCGGCTATAAAAAGAATTTTTCCATCTACGGCACCGCCGACCAGACCCGGCTGATTCGCGATATCTGCTCCGGCCTACGCCAGGGCGACCAGAAGATTGATGCCGACCGGATTCTGTGGCTGATCTCCGACGCTAAAAATAGCCTGCAATCTCCGGAGGCCTTTCTACCGCGCTTCGATGACGAGTACGGGCGTCTGGCCGCTGAAGTCTATCCCCGCTACCAACGCGCCCTCAAGGCCTTTAATGCGGTCGACTTTGACGACCTGATCATGCTCACTGTGCGTCTACTTCAAGAGAAACCAGCCGTACTAGAAAAATACCAGCAGCGCTTTCGCTATATGATGGTCGACGAATACCAGGACACCAACACCGCCCAATACCGGCTGCTGCGACTGCTGGCCGCCGCCCACAACAACCTGTGCGTGGTGGGTGACGATGACCAGTCCATCTACGGCTGGCGAGGTGCCGACCTCGGCAACATCCTCGATTTCGAGAAGGATTTTCCCGGCACTCGGCTAATCAAACTGGAACAGAACTATCGCTCCACGGGCAATATTCTGGCGGCAGCCAACGCCCTCATTCTCTACAACCTAAAACGCAAGGACAAAGCCCTGTGGACCGCTGGCGGTCCCGGTGCCCCCATCAACTGCATCTGTTGCGACGACGGTGAGGACGAGGCCCGGATGGTGGTTGAAAGCATTCAGGCCGAGCGCTTTGCTGATGAGTGCCGCTACAGTGACTTCGCGGTTCTGTTTCGCACCAATGCCCAGTCGCGGGCTTTTGAGGAACAGTTGCGCTACGACAACATCCCCTATGTTCTCATCGGCGGCCAACAGTTTTTCGATCGCAAGGAGGTCAAGGACGTACTGGCCTATCTGAAGTTCCTGCAGAATCCCCTGGACGAGATTAACCTGCTACGCATTCTTAACTTTCCCAAGCGAGGCATCGGCACCACCAGTGCCGACCACCTAATTCGCCACTCCCTGGCTGAAAACCGCCCACTATGGCAGGTTCTTCGGGAAGCGGAAGAGATTACCGAACTGGGGGACAAGGTCCGGGCTGCCATCGCCGACTTCGTGCTGCTCATTGAGCGTTTTCGGCGCCGCTTTCAGCTCGGCAATCTTTGCGATACCGCCCGCGAACTCCTGACCGACCTGGCCATGGAAGATGAAATCTATCGCACCGCCGAAGATCCGAAGCGAGGCCGGCGGCGGGTCGATAACGTCGCCGAGGTAATCAACGCCATAGCCTCCTACGAAGAACGGGAAACCACGCCAAGCCTGACCGGGTTCCTGGAAAAGGTCTCCCTCCTCGACCGCGACGAACCGGGCCGCAACGACAAGGAGAGCAAACTCAAGAGGGACGCCGTGGTACTTATGAGTCTACACGCCAGCAAGGGGCTTGAATTCCCCCACGTGTTTCTGGTCGGCCTGGAAGACGATCTGCTACCCCACAAAAAATCGGTCGGTACCGCCACCGATATCGAAGAAGAACGACGCCTCTGCTATGTCGGTATCACCCGTGCCCAGCGCACCCTGGCCCTGCTTCACGCGGCCAAACGCAAAAAGTATGGTCAATTGCACGCCAGGATACCGAGCCCCTTTCTCGACGAAATCCCTAAAGAACTCCTCAACCGCATCGACAGCGACACTCCCCAGCCCCTCGATCCCGATCAACAGGAACAGCGAGCCACCAGCTTTTTCGCCGGCATACAGCAGATGCTGGCCGATTGATGCCATAGCGACTCTCTTGCGGTGACCCTTCCTAACCGCTATAATGATTACCGTATGGGTTAACTTTGTGACCACGTTGAAGCAAACACCAAAGGAGCACCTATGAACGACATTCTTAGCACTCTAAAAGAGGACGGCTCTTTCACCACCCTGCTGGCCGCCCTTAAAAAAGCCGAGCTAGAAGATCAACTCAATGAAGCCGGTCCCATCACCCTCTTCGCTCCCAACGACCAGGCCTTTTCCCGGATCAGTATCGAAAATCTCCTAAGCGACCCCGACAAGCTGCATTCGACCCTGACCTATCATATTGTCGAGGAGCAGATCGACCGGGCGGGCATCGAGGCGAGCGAAAGCATCTACACCCTCAACGGCAAACAGCTGACCGTGCATCTCGACGTGGGCCAATACAAGATCGACAACGCCTACCCGGTCACTACGGATATCCGCTGCAGCAACGGCCTGATCCATGTCATCGATAACGTCTTCCTGCCTAAATTTTCCGGTTGGTATTGCGCCTGCTGCTGAGCCGCCGCTCTCATAACCACTCTCTATGCCGCGCCTTCGGGCGCGGTTTTATACCCGGCGGCCCCACCAAACAAAAGACTCCGCTACCCTCTTCCCAGTCGGGGTAAAATCCGTTATCCTTGATAACATTAGCCAAACTCGAAAACCCCTTCGGCTTTTCGAGCCGGCAACTACTTGAGGAGAGGCCATGAAAGGACTGTTTGTTCGCTGGCTGATGTTGACGGTGGCCATCATGGCGGCCGCTTATCTGCTGCCAGGCATCGAGGTCAAAGGTGTTTTTTCAGCTTTTTTCGCCGCCGCTATTCTGGGCATTCTCAACGCTCTGCTGCGACCGATACTGCTGCTGTTGACCCTGCCCCTCAACATCCTCACCCTCGGCCTGTTCACCTTTGTCATCAATGCCCTGATGCTGATGATGGCCTCCGGTGTCATCTCCGGCTTTCATATCGCCGGTTTCTGGTCCGCGATCTTCGGTTCGTTGGTCATCGGGGTGGTCAGCTGGTTGCTGACCTCTATGATCAACGGCCAGGGGAAGATGGAGGTTATCACCCTGCAGCAGCGCCGGGGCCGTTGGCAGTAGTTTTACTATCCAGCTCGTTCTGTATTTTTGGAGGAATTGATGCTACGTAAATTTAGTCTGGCCTATGTCAGCGGCACAGTCGCCGCCCTGGTCACCTGCCTGGTCTTTTGGGTTTTAGGGCGGGACGGAGCCACCGCCTGGTTAGGGGTTGCTCTGACTCCCCACTTGACCACCGGCTGGCTTAACTCTCGATTGGTCTTCGGCGGCCTGTTCGGCCTGCTGCTGACCCTACCGCTACTGCCCAACCGTGTGCCACTGCGGGGCATCCTGATCAGCCTCGCGCCAGCGACCTACTTCCTGCTGGTGCACTTCCCCCGCATGGGCCGTGGCCTGTTCGGCTTAGGCTACGGAGCCCTGACACCGCTATTGATTGGCGGGCTCTGCCTGCTCTGGGGCCTGCTTGCAGCCGGCTGGTACAGGCTGGTTCGCGGCTAACCCGCTTTGCCTCTAACTCTTTTATTTATCCACCCACCTTTGTTCTGGAGGATCACCCTTGAAACATTACGCTCTCACCATTTTGCTACTCGTCGTCGTGGTTGCCGCCGGCGGCTATTTCCTGCTGAGGGACAGCCAGGCCCCCGCTCTGATCCTGACCCCCGGCAGCGGCCCCATATCGGCAAAACGCCCGCCGATTTTGACCTTGGAAGACGTAGGCGCCGGACTGAAAACCGTCTTGGTCACCATTACCCAGGGGGACAAGACCGTCGAACTGTTGCGCTCCGAGTTCCCCCGTGGCACCAGCAGCCAACTTCTCGATCTGAGCCTAAAGGACATCAAGCTCAACAACGGCCCCCTGTCCATCCAGGTGACCGCCGCCGACCAGGCCCTGCTAGCCAACAGCATTAGCCAGAGCTTCAGTTTTGACTACGACTCACGACCGCCGGTGGTTTCGGTGTTGAGCCGAGCTCACAACCTCAACCAGAGCGGCGCCGGGCTAGTGCTGTACAAAGTCTCTGAAGAAGTCGAGCGCAGCGGCGTACAGATCGGTGAGCTGTTTTTCCCCGGTTATTTGCAGGACGAAGGCTTTTACGCCTGCCTGTTTGCCTTTCCGTTCAACATGACTCAGAGCGATTTTTTGCCCCGGGTGATCGCCGTCGACACCGCTGGCAACGAACGCAAGGCCGGCTTCTACTACCACACCAACCCCCGACCGGCTAAGCGCGACAACATCAACCTCAGCCAGCAGTTCCTCGACAGAAAGATGCCTGAATTCCAGGACCTCTATCCTGACGCCGACAACATGCTCGGCATCTTTCTTCGGGTCAACCGCGAGTTGAGGGTACAGAACCGGGCCAAGCTTAAGGAACTGGGGCAATTGACCGTCTCCAGACCCACCTGGCAGGGGGCCTTTCTGCGCCTGCCCAACGCCGCTAACCGAGCCGGATTCAACGAGCAGAGGTCCTATATGTACGGCGGCAACAAGGTCGATCAGCAAACCCACCTTGGCCTTGACCTCGCCTCCTTGGCCAACGCGCCTGTACCGGCAGCCAACAACGGCAAGGTGGTCTTCGCAGACTACCTTGGCATCTACGGCAATTGCGTCATCATCGACCACGGCCTCGGCCTGCAAACCCTCTACGCCCATCTCAGCACCATCAACGCCAGCGTCGGTGACCAGGTTGACAAGGGCTCTATCATCGGCAGAACCGGCGCTACCGGCATGGCCGGAGGTGACCACCTGCATTACGGAGTGACCATCGGTGGCATCCCGGTCAACCCTCTGGAATGGTGGGATGCCAGCTGGATAAAAAACAACTTTAGCGACAAATGGCAAGCCGCGGTGGCCCCACCGGCGGCGGCTTATTGATTACCCTCCATACATGAAAAAAAAGCGGCTATCCCAATCGGGCTAGCCGCTTTTTTTTGACCTGGTTTTTGGCCTTTTTCCTACGAGGGTGTCGCTTTGCAGCAGGGCTACCACTAATAATTGGCTGAAAGCTAAGCCGCTTAAAGACTCCGTTCAATTTCCCCGTTGACACCACCTTCGGCATTAACTAGTCTGACGCCCCCTTAATAATAACTCGTTTTACTGCCTGTTGTTCGACCTGTGCCCAGGCGAATCTTTACATGGAAAGGCTTGGCGAATGAACACTTTGACGCTCTTTGCCCTCGTCGCGGCGTGGTTCTGCCTCGGCTATATTTTTTACGGCCGCTATCTGGCCAGAAGGTTGATCGGGGAAAACACCAAAACTCCGACCCCGGCGCGCTGTATCAATGACGGCGTCGATTACAGTCCGGCCAAAATCTCTTTTCTGTGGGGGCACCATTTTTCGTCCATCGCAGGAGCGGGACCTATTATCGGACCGATCCTTGCGGTTTCCTATTTTGGCTGGGGCCCGGCGGTGTTGTGGATCGCCCTAGGTAGCCTGCTTATCGGTGCCGTACACGATTACCTGGCCCTGATGCTATCGGTCCGTCATGGCGGCAAGGGTATGGCTGAGGTGGCGGCCGTCGTTATGGGACAACGGACCCGCCTTTTGTTCGGGATTCTGCTGTGGGTGACGCTGGTCTTCATCGTGACGGTGTTTGCTATCGGCGGCGCACAGGCATTAATCAACGATCCCCGTTTGTGCCTGCCAACGTTCGGCGTCTGCCTTGTGGCCATGGCCATGAGCCTGGCGGTGTACCGTTTCCGGTTGCCGGCATTGCCGGTCATTCTGGTCGCCGTGGTGCTGACCTTTGGTTTGATCGCGGCAGGATTTCACTACCCCCTGGCTTTGCCTGCGGCCTGGAGCCTGCAGACCAAACTGGGAGTCATGTTGACCCTGCTATTCGGCTATTGTTTCCTGGCGTCGCTGTTGCCGGTACGGGTGCTGCTGCAGCCGCGCGATTTTCTATCATCGGTGTTGCTGGGCATTGGACTGGTACTGGGCGTAGGCGCTTTGATGATGGTGCCGACACCTTTCAATGCGCCATTTTATCAGGCCGATGCCAACCGCCCACTATGGCCGATGCTGTTTATTACCCTGGCTTGCGGAGCGATCAGTGGTTATCACTGCATTGTGAGTTCCGGGACCACGGCCAAACAGCTAGCCAATGAAAAACATGGTCGTCCAGTGGCATTCGGCGGGATGCTGATGGAAGGTCTGCTGGCCCTGCTAGTGGTTATAATGGTGGGCGCCGGGCTCAAATGGGGCACCGCTCCGGCGGGGGGCAATCCGATGGCTTTTTTCGAAAACTCCCTGGAAAAAGGCTGGATCATCGCGTTTTCCAACGGATACGGCAGAATTGTCGGGCAGGCCGGTTTCCCCTGGCTGACCCAGGCTTTCAGTGCTTTGATCGGCGCCACCATGGTCAAAACCTTTGTCATGACATCCCTCGACACTTCAACCCGCCTCGGCCGGTTGATTTTTGTGGAGACCTTTTTCCCCAGGGTACCGTTGTTGAACAATCGCGCCGTGGCGACCCTGGCTCTGTTACTGCCTTCCTACTGGCTGGCCATGAGTAACAAATGGCAAACCCTGTGGAAAATGTTCGGCGCTTCCAACCAGCTAATCGCCGCCTTGACGCTTATGGTGGCCGGAACCTGGCTGGTAACTCGGGGCAAACCGTCTCTGCCGGCGATGTTACCGGCCCTGTTCATGGCGGTCACCACCCTTGCTGCGCTGCTGTGGCAGACCTTTAAACCCGGCGGTTTTCTGACTTCGCCGGACGGCAATCTGCTGCTTGGAAGTGTAGCTCTGCTGCTGTGTGCGTTGGCCGTAAGTGTCGCCGTTGATGCGGCGACAACAATCCTTCGCTCGGTCCGCAAAGTGCAAACCCCAACGATTGCACCAAGCACCAAATCGACAGGCTGAGCCCCCCCCAACCGAAGGTTTCAGGCCGATTGATGCCGCATTGGTCAGCGTCGAGACGCTGGCGCTAGTAATTGTTCCTCTAATTGGGCCGATATTTCGACTCTCATCTTGGGCTAACGGACTGTCGATATCGCAAATAATCGTTCCGCCACTGTCGGTACATTCGGTGGGCAGGCTGCTGAGTCTGAACCCGGAAGGGATCGGGTCTTCAATTCTTAGCAGGGTTGCTTCATCCGGCCCGTTATTAGTTGCGGTAAGCGTATAGGTCAGAACTGACCCCGAGGGTGCACTTATTGTTGAAGCAGTTTTTACCAGTGCGACATCGGCACCTTGATTTACTGCTATCGTCTCATTATCGCTGCTCAATGAGGCCGGAACGTCATCGGTTCCGTTGGTTGTCGCTGTTGCACAGAGTGTGATTATCCCTTTTGCTAATGTCAGCAAGTCGATTTCGACAGTTTTTCTTTCACTGGTCGGGTATCCGACCAATGACCCAAAGTTACATGTTAGTTCGTAGCTGCCTGTTTCGCTACAGGTTACGCCATCGATGCTGGCAGAACCGCTGAATGATGTTGTCGTAGGGAAATCAACTGTCAAGGTTGTTGCTGGTGAAGGAATGTCGCCATTATTTTCAACATCAATGGCGTAGCTGATGACTCCGCTAGCAGCAATGGGATCAGGAGAGTCGCTGAGGTTTATGGCAAGATCGACTTCGGCGTGGCAACGCTGGCTAAGAGCAAAATTGTTACGATACTGCATAAAATTTTCAACAAACGAGGAATAAAGCATTGCATAACATGGGGCTCCTAATAAATCCTTGACGTTTATTGAAGTCACAAACGGAACCCAACCTGTCCGGGTAAAAACTCCGTTCCTTTTATAAAACCAGGTCTTATCCTATGACAAGGCAGGTTCTGTTCTCTTGGTTGCCTGTGGACCCGTGGCCTCATCTGTTCTTCGGACGGCACCGCTCGATAAGCGCAACGGCCTGCGTGGGCAGTTTAAGAATCTTGCCGCTCAGGGAGGTGAAAAGCAGGGTCTGCCGATGGGAGACGAGCTGTTTGCCATCCACTGCCCGACGCAGGTCGAAATACATATGGTGGGTGGTTTTTCGTTCCGTAAAGTCCAGATAGATCTTGATGGATATTTCATCCTTCAGTTTTGCCGGCGTGAAAAACTTCGTATCCATATCGACCACGGAAATAAGATGCTGTTCAGGAAACCCTTCCACGTATTCAAAGGCAAAGAGCTCCCTGGCCTCGGCACACCACTGCAGGTAATTCAGGTAATAGACGACGCCAAACATATCCGTATCGCCAATGGTGACGATTCGCTTCTGAGTGAAGGGTTCCATTATTAATCCTTCTGTCGGCGGACCGATTAATTCGAATAAAAAGGAGGCCCACCAGTTTTGCTGATGCAGGAAACGGTAGCAGCACGGGGCCGAAAAGAACAACGCCCGGCGGGTTCGAACCCGTCGGGCGTTGATTGTATTAAAGGCTAAACGATTCGCACCGGCGCATAGCCCCCACCGGGGGTGCGCATATTGGTGACCTGCCCCTGGTAAAGACGGGCGGCGACGCCGAGCAGACGGTTGCGATAGGCGAACAGGCGAAAATCGGCTTTCATCACTTCGCCATCCTCGGCAGTCACTTCGGAGGGGGGCACCAACTGCTGCACCAGGGTCTCGTCTGGTGCCAGTTCGTCGAAACGCTTACGGGAAATCTTGCGGCCCAGCAGCACACCCCGACTGCCGAAGCGGGTCACCGGCTTGAAAGCCAGTTGCTTACGCTGTTGCCAGGTCTGCTGCAGATCGACATCGGCCAGCAGGCGGCTTTGGGGCACGGTACGCAACAGCAGTTCGACGGTTCGATCACTTAAACCCAACTCGGCCAGAGGGGCCGGATCGGACCAGAGGATCATGCGTCGTTTGTCGGCCAACAGACCGTAAACAAAGGGGTTGGGGGTCAGACAGACAGTACGAGCCAGATAGGCAGCGCGCAGGCCGGCCATGACTTCGCTATCGAGATAAAAATCGCAGTGACGATTGTAGATCAGGTCAATGGGCTGGCCCTGCAGGGTCACGCCGGTCTCATCAGCCTGCAACTCGGCGGGATCAACCACCTGGGCGTCGATGCCCTGTTGACGCAACAGTTCGGCATAGGTGAGCATCTCATGATAGAGAAACTGTTCTTGGGGAGCCTCGTCGATAATGGCCACTCGCTGCAAACCATGGCGGCCATGGCGGGACAGTTCTTCGCTGAAAGAAGCGAGAAAACCGCGCTGCAGACGGTCCAACTCGTCATTAACGCCGCCCTTGGAGCCGAACTGCGCCTGGTAGGCCAGTAAGCCGCCGCCTGCATTCGTGTTGACCTCGATGAGCCGCGGACCGTGCTCGCTGAGATGAAAATCGTAGCCCATCATCACCCCGTCGTGACCGGGGTCGAAGCGTGCCACCGACGGCAGTTGGGGCAAGATCTCCTGGCGATAGGCGGGTAGCTTGCCGAGGGCGTAGAGGGCACGCATCAGGCGCACCATCTCCCGCAAGGCTGGGAGCGGCAGCTCAACGGTGGTTGGGCTGATAACCTGCCGATAGGGATTCATCGGCGCTCCTTGAGGCCGCGGGCCATGCGTTCCAGTCCCTGCAAAAGCAGGGAGCGGGGGCAACCAAAGTTGAGGCGCAGAAAGCCTGGAGCATCAAATTCGGCACCGTCAGAGAGACCGACACCGGCGTCCTCAAAAAACTTTGCTGGGTCGTCGAGACCCGTGCCACGGGCATCGATCCAGGTCAGATAGGTCGCCTCGCCGCAGGTGGCCTGCAAACCGGGCATGGTCGCCAGGGCCTCCATCACCAAGGCCCGGTTGCCGCGTAGGTAATCGAGCAGGGCTTCGTGCCAGTCGCCACTGTCGCGATAGGCGGCCAGAGCGCCAACATAGCCGAACAAATTGACGTAGGGCACGATACCGGCCATAGCGCGCTGAAACCGGCGCCGCAGGGAATCATCCGTGATGATGGCAAAGGCACAGTTGAGACCGGGCAGATTGAAGGTTTTGCTCGGTGCCATAAGGGTAATGGTACGGGCGGCTATCTCGGCATTAAGAGAAGCCGTTGGCAGATGCTCACAATCCGAGTCAAGAACCAGGTCGCCATGAATTTCATCGGAACAGAGTATCAGATCGTGGCGCTGGCAGAAATCAGCCAGATGTTCCAGCTCCTCTTTGCTAAAGATCCGTCCGGTTGGATTTTGCGGGCTACACAGCAACAGCAAGCAGCTTGCCGGAGTAATGGCTGCTTCCATAGCCTCGAAATCAATCAGCCACTGGGCCCCCTCCTGCATCATGGGCACTGCCACCAACTTGCGGCCCGACAATTTCGGTGCGGACAAAAAGGGTGGATAGATGGGAGTCATGGACAGCACTTCGCTGCCTTCTTCCCCCACCGCGCGGCAGGCGATATTCAATCCCACCACCAGCCCCGGCAACCAGACCAGAGACTCGGCCTTCACCCGCCAGCGATGACGTTCCCATAGCCGCGCAAGGATCACCTCGACCAACTCGTCGGGAGCATGCGTGTAACCGAATACGCCGTGGTCGACGCGCTGCTGCAGTGCGGTGACCACCGCCGGGGGTGCGGCAAAGTCCATATCCGCCACCCACAGGGGCACCACGTCACGACCAGCGTAACGATCCCACTTAAGGGAGCCACTGCCGCTGCGGTCCATTATCTGATCGAAATCAAACATTGCTCTCATCCTTGGGAGATTGACCGTAGGTAGCGAACTTGTCCAACACTCTGTCCATTTCCTGGCCCGGAAGAATCACTGGAGTGCCTACCGCCTTGGTCTGATAGTAGATACGTGCCACCAGCTCAATTTCTTCGGCCGTATTGAACGCCCGGCTAAGATCAGAACCGATGGCTACCAGGCCGTGATTGGCCAGCAGCAATGCGTTGTAATCGGCGATGCAGGCCGCCACATTGCCAGCCAGCTCTGGGGTGCCGAAAGTAGCGTAAGGAGCCAGCGGCACCTTGTGACCGGAAAATCCCACCAGATAGTGGACCGCTGGAATTTCCCATCCCAAACAGGCGATGGTGGTAGCGTACACCGAGTGGGTGTGGAGCACAGCATTTATATCAGGGCGCTGACGATAAAGGGCCAAATGGAATCCAAGTTCGCTAGAGGGGGCATATTTCCCCTCAATAACCAGTCCATCAAGGTCGGTGATGACCACATTTTCCGGCTGCAGATCGCAATATTCAACACCGCTGGGGCTAATAGCGACCCGACCGCTGGCTCGATCAAGAATACTTAGATTGCCACCGGCGCCGGTGGTCAGCTGCGAGGTGATCATTTTCTGGCCGAACTTGACGATGGCTTGGCGTTCTGCCTGTAGTTGCATTGGCTGCACTCTCCTGATCCTGTTTTAAAGAAGCTTAGGGGATACGTACCGCGTAGGCCCCCTGAAACCGCACTCGCTCTTCGTCCCCCTGAAGCACTGTCACTGTCAGCTCTAGTCGGCTCTTGCCGGTTTGCTCCAGTGTTTGCCAAAAATCTGCCAGTTCAGCCTCTTTGGGCAGCTGACATAGAGCGTAAAAATCGCCATCAACAGGCCGTCTATAGCTGATATTGCTACGATAGACTGCCACTTCCACCGCTCCGCAGCGTTCTTCTACCGCCAGGGTAATTAACGCCCAACCGGCAAAGGTCGCCAAGCTGGCGATACTGCCGGCAAAGCCCGTACCCTTATCGTTAAGATTGGCCTCAAGGGGCGCATCCATCCGCAGCACAGAACCGTTCCAGGCGCTGATCTCGAGCCCTAAATGTACGGTCAGGGGAATCTGGCTGCGAAATCGTTCGTTAAGTTCCCGAATCGCTTGCTGGTACATGGCTGCTCCTGCAGGCAATGTCCTGTTGGTAAAAAAGGATTGATCTGCTTCAATCAGCCCCCGCTGTCGGATCGCCCACGCCGACCCTGAAAAAGCCCCTTATGCAGCTTTTTTGCACGGGGAAGATTGTCCTGTTTTTGTCCCGAATCTGTCAAGGGCTATCTCCCTCAGTAAAAACCCGGCACCCGGCTTAGTAACGGAAAAACCACTTTGTCTTTTCAGTGAGTTACCTTTCCGGTCTCTAGGTTTTATGATTCTGATTTCAAGACATTGTGATATACTGTGCTCCGTCGTCGGATGGTTGCTAAAGGGGCCTTTCGCCTTTGGTCAGCCATCCCCCTGGAGGTTCCTGTGGCAAGATTCTCACCTTGTAAAATACTTCTTTTAAGCCTGACATTGCTGCTCGGCCTGGCGATCGGCGCCTTCGCCCAACCGCCAGCACCGCTGCAGGTCTTCACCAGTGTCTTGCCCTTAAAATACTTTGTTGAGCGGGTCGGCGGCCAGCGCGTGGCTGTGCAAGCCATGGTCGGCCCTGGACGCAGTCCGGCCACTTACGAGCCGAAGCCGAAGCAAATGGCTGCCCTCTCCCGCGCACAGCTTTACTACCGGGTCGGCGTACCCTTTGAAGCGGTGTGGATGGAACGGGTGGCAGACCTCAATCCAACCATGAACATCGTCGATTTGCGCCAAGGCTTGAAACTGCGTGGATTAGAGCACCACCATCACGACTCTGAGGAAACCCCTGGAGTTCATGAGCCTGGCCAAGAAGTGCAGGACATGGAGATGGACCCACACCTGTGGACCGATCCGAACCTGGTCAAGCAGATGGCCGAGCACATCAGGGCCACCCTGTCCGCCGCCGACCCCGCTGGTGCTGAGGATTATCTGGCCGGGGCCCAGGCCTTTATCCGTGACCTCGACGCTCTCGACCACACCATCCACCAGCAACTGGCGAATATTAAGGAACGCCATTTTCTGGTTTTTCATCCCTCTTGGGGTTACTTTGCCGCCGCCTACGATCTGCAGCAGGTGTCCATCGAAACGTTCGGCAAGGAACCGGGGCCCAGGGCTCTGGCCGGCATCATTGAGCAGGCCAAGGCGGGAAATATCTCCGTGATCTTCGTGCAGCAGCAGTTCAGTCGCACCACCGCCGCCACCATCGCCCGCGCTATTAATGGCCGAGTTGTGGCCATCGATCCCCTGGCCGAGGATTATCTAACCAATATGCAGCGAACGGCCGATGCCTTCGCCAGCTCCCTGGAAAAGCCTCTATGAGCAAACCGATCATTATCCTCGACGGTATTTCCTTCCGCTATGACGAGCTAACGGTGCTGGAAGACATCTGCCTGACCATCCGAGACAAGGATTTTCTCGGCATTGTCGGTCCCAACGGCAGCGGCAAGAGTACCCTGCTCAAGCTGATTCTAGGCCTGCTGAGCCCGCAACAGGGCACCATCGAGATATTCGGCAGCAGCCCGGCAGCAGCCCGGCTGAAGATCGGCTATGTACCTCAGTTCGCCACCTTTGACCGTAACTTTCCGATCACCGTGCTGAATACCGTACTACAGGGTCGGCTCGGCAAGACGCGAATGCTGTTCGGTTATACTCGCCAGGACCGTGAGGCCGCCCGGCAATCCCTGGCCGAGGTGGAGATCCTCGATCTGGAACAGCGCCCTCTGACCGCCCTATCCGGCGGGCAACTACAGCGGGTGCTCATCGCCCGCGCCCTGACCTGCAGCCCTGAAGTACTGATTCTTGACGAACCGACCGCCCATATCGACCCCAAGGTCGAAGAGGGGGTTTTTGAACTGCTCAAACGCCTCAACGAGCGACTGACGGTTATCGTCGTCTCCCACGACGTCGGCTTTATCACCCGCTACATCACCCGGGTTGCTTGCCTCAACCGCCGCCTGGTCTGTCACCCTGCAACGGAACTGACCGGTAAAATGATCGAAGAACTGTACGGCGGCCCTCTCAAGGTGGTGCAGCACGACACCCTGATTCACGGTCACGACTAGCAGAACACTGCTACCCTGAGCCCTTTTTATCCCTTGTTTCGACTGGATATTGGTTATGGAAGATTTCCTGCACGCCCTGATCACGCAAAACTTTATGCAGAACGCCCTGATCGGGGGGCTGCTGGCGAGTGTTGCCTGCGGCATCGCCGGTTCCTACGTGGTGGTCAAGCGCATCGGCTACATGGCCGGCGGCATCGCCCATGCGGTACTCGGCGGCATGGGCCTGGCCTACTTTCTCGGCCGCGACCCGGTGGCCGGGGCCATCATCACTGCCCTTTTGGCAGCCCTGATCATCGGCGTGGTGGGCATCTACTGGCGCAAACAAGAAGACACCGCCATCAGCGCCCTGTGGGCGGTGGGCATGGCCGCCGGGGTGCTGTTCATCTCCGCCACCCCCGGCTACAACGTCGACTTAATGAGCTATCTGTTCGGCAACATCCTGATGATTCCCCGCCACAACCTCTATCTGATTTTCTGGCTCGATCTCGGCATCGTGCTCTTTGTACTACTCTTCTACAAACAGTTACTTGCCGTCTCCTTCGATGAAGAGTTCGCCGAACTACGCCAGGTGCCGGTCAAACTCTTTTCCCTGCTGCTGCTCTGCCTGGTAGCCCTGACGGTGGTCATTCTGATTCAGGTTGTGGGCCTGATTATGGTCATCGCCCTGCTTGCCCTACCGGCGGCCATCGCCGGCCAGTTTGTCAATGCCCTGGGAAAAATGATGATCGTTGCCATGATCCTCGGGGTACTCTTCACCAGCGGCGGCTTGGCCGTATCCTACCAGTACGACCTGCCTTCGGGGGCAGTCACGGTGCTGCTCACCGGTCTCGCTTACCTGTTGGCCACCGTCGGTAAGGCTGCATGGCACCACTGGAAGGTGCGACGCAGCGCTGCCTGATTATCATTCTCAATCGGCTTCAGAACGACAAAGCCCCGCTTTCGGCGGGGCTTTTTGCGTTGAACGGAGTCAAGGCCTAGCTTAAGACTATGGCTTTAAGGATTTTCCACCTATTGCCTTTCCAAGCGCAGCAGCGCTGCCCCCGCTCCCTCGCCGGTAACGTACAAACTTTGTCCGTCGGCGGAGAAGCAGGCGGCCTCGCGCTGGGCGAGAGTGAAAAGATCGGGCAATTCAATTACCTGCAGCGGCTCGGTCAGGACGCCGTCCCATGCTTGGCCAAGGGCGCGGTGCAGCAGAAAGGCATGGCGGTAGGTCAGGATAACCAGCTCACGGCCGTCCGCGGACAGATCCATGGCAGTGGGTTGAGAGCGGTATTTGCCGTAAGGTAGCAGCAGGTCAACCGGGGTCGGCGGCGGAATGGTAGCAAGCGGGGCGATGACGGTGGCGACCAGAGGTCGATCGCCGGATGGCGGACCGAGGGGCAAGCTGTAGAGCACCGGCGGGGAGCTGCGCTTGCTGAGCAACAGAATCTTCCCGGCCACCGGATCCACCGCTAGCGACTCGCAATCACGGGGACCGTCGGGATAAGTAAAGATCAAACTCCAGGCCGGCTGAACCTCACCGCTAAAACGGCCGCGGGCGTCGAACTGGGGCTCAGGTAACGCATGCAGAACCACCCGGTCACGCTGACCGCGATTATCGCCGACATCGGCCACCAGCAACCAGGGCTCGCCCTGCCAGGTGAAGGCAGCCAGGTCCTCCCAGTCGCCGTCGTCCACTCCGGCCACAGTGACTTGGCCAAGTGCACGGCCGTCGCCGGCCAGGGCATACAACACCGGTCGATTTCCGCTATCGTTCACCGCCCACAGCAGCCCTGAATCGCGCCTTGAAGCGGCCAGACCGGAGGCTTCAACCAACTCGGTGGCCTCCAGACGACCGCCATCCACGGCGATGAACTGTGATGCGAAGGGATCGGATCCGGCGACAGGCCGAGATAAGCGAACGCAGCCATTCATCCAAAGAAACAGACAAAGAGCACAGATTCCAACAAACTTATGCATAGTGTTTCCTGAGCTAAGACGCTATCAACCAATGATGGTTAAAAATGGAATAGTCCAAGTTTCATCACCCCTTAACAAAAAAGCCCCATAAAAATAGGCAATACAATGTAGCACGAAGCGAATTCCGGCTACCAAGATTCACCACCTAAAGCTATATACTTCCCCCTTGGCCAGTCAATAGTTCGTGCTTTTCTCTGTCAAGCTTTTGGACTGTTGTCGAGCTTATGACTTCAGGCTCCCCAATCGGCATTGTTAGCTTGCTATCCTTGATCAACCATTCAACTAGAAAGCGCTTCTAGGTACTGTTATTACAAATAGTTACAAATAATTCTATAGGGAGTTTTGGGACCGCCAGAATAGCCATGAAACAATTGGTTCAAAATTTGCTCTATCACCTTTAATTATAGTATGTTGCCTGTATTCAGCAATTGAGGTAATCATCCTAATCGTATTCTTTGCAAGAATCAGAAGGCCTTTTCAGGTGGGCGCCTACGGACCAAACTTCCCAGACAGAAAACATTGGGAATTTGCATAAACATAACCTTTGCGGCACCATTGAGCCGCTGGAGTGAAAATGGAGTCTATTCAATCAAATCCCGCGGAAGAGCCCGTCGTTCCGATGAATCCGCAACCCGACGTAGCCCTTCCCTCGCAGGACGCCGAACAAGACCATTTTGACCCCTTGCTCGAATGCCTACTGATCGTCTCCCGATCCCACAACCGGACCCTCACCCGCGACGCCGCTTTAGCCGGTCTGCCTATGGAGCGCCAGGAGGTACTATCTCCCGGGCTCTTCGACCGAGCAGCCGCACGGGCCGGACTAAGCTGCAACATCCTACAACGCCCTCTAGAAAAACTAAATCCAAGCCTTTTCCCGGCGATTTTGCTGCTTCACGATCAGGACGCTTGTGTGCTGCAGAACTGGAACGAAGATGGAAACGAAGCCCGAGTGATCTTCCCTGAACTGGGAGACGCCGAAGTGACCCTGCCGAGGGAAATATTGGAGAAACGTTACTGCGGCAGGGCCATTCTGATTCGGCCCCGCTTCCGGTTTGACGCCCGCGCCCCAGAAGTTGGAAAAGTCCGGGAGCGTCACTGGTTCTGGGGCACCCTGGGGGAGAATCTGCCTCTCTACCGGGACGTACTGGTCGCTGCCTTCATAATCAGCCTGTTTGCCCTGGCACTACCTCTCTTCATCCGCACCGTCTACGACCGAGTGGTACCCAATCATGCCTTTGACACACTGTGGGTGCTAGCGGCCGGCGTGGCGGTGGTGCTGGTGGCCGATGTAGTCATGCGCACCATGCGAGGCTATTTCCTCGACTTGGCCAGCAAGCGCGTTGACGTGAAACTCTCTTCTTTCATCATGGAGCGAGTGCTAGCCACCCGCCTGGAAAGCCGCCCCTTAAGCACCGGTTCCTTTGCCGCCAATCTGCGTTCCTTCGAAACGATACGGGATTTCATTACTTCGGCAACGGTGACGGCCTTTATCGACCTTCCCTTTGCCTTCCTTTTCGTTCTGGTTATCGGCTGGATTGCCTGGCCCATTGCCTTGACGATTTTCGGCGGCATGATCCTGGTATTCCTGATCGGCTTGACGGTGCAGAAAAAGATGCACCAACTGGCCGAAACAAGCTATCGAGGTGGCGCCCAGAGAAACGCCACCCTAATCGAGAGCCTGGTCGGCTTGGAGACGATCAAGTCCCTTGGCGCCGAAGGCATCATGCAACGCAAATGGGAGTCGAGCGTCTCGTTCCTGGCCCGGACCAGCGCCAGCTTGCGCCTCCTCTCTATGTCCACCATCAACAGCGCCGTGTGGGTGCAGCAACTGATTTCGGTGGCCATCATCATCATCGGCGTATACCTGATTGCCGAAGGCCGTCTTACTATGGGCGGTCTGATCGCCTGCTCCATGCTTTCTTCACGGGCCATGGCACCCATCGGCCAGGTAGCCGGCCTGCTGATGCAATATCACAGCGCCAGCATCGCCCTGACATCTCTTAACTCCATTATGGACAAACCGGTGGAACGCCCTGATGACGCCAATTTTGTCACCCGCCACACCTTCCGCGGGGAAATTCAGCTCAAGGACGTGAGCTTCAGTTATCCTGGCCAGGAACTTAATGTCCTGCATAGCGTATCGCTGCACATCCGCGAGGGCGAACATGTGGCCATCCTCGGCCGGGTCGGTTCTGGCAAAACGACCCTGCAACGGCTGCTCATCGGCCTCTATCAGCCGACGGCCGGCTCGGTTTTGATCGATGGCATCGATCTGCGGCAGGTAGACCCGGCAGAAATGCGCCGGCAGATTGGCTACGTCTCCCAGGACATCACCCTTTTTTACGGCACCCTGCGGGAAAACCTGACCATGGCCCACCCGACAGCCGACGATGCGGCGGTACTCAAAGCCGCCGAGTTCGGCGGCATCCTCGAATTTGTCAACAGCCACCCCCAGGGCTTTGACATGATGATCGGCGAACGGGGGGAATCCCTTTCCGGTGGCCAACGCCAGGGGGTGGCCATCGGCCGAGCCCTCATCGGCGAGCCCCCCATCTTGCTACTGGACGAACCGACCGGCTCCATGGACCATTCCAGCGAGGGAACTATCAAGAACCGCTTGAAAAAGGCCTCCGCGGGCAAAACGATGATCGTCATCACCCATCGCACTTCGCTGCTTGAGCTAGTAGACCGGATCATCGTCCTTGACGCCGGCAAGATCGTCGCCGACGGGCCCAAGGATCAGGTCATCAAGGCCTTGCGGCAGGGTCGCATCGGGAGGACGTCATGATTCAGCGCCTGTTTGAACGACTGAAGAAAATCAAGTTTTCGATAAATATTTTCGACCGCCTACTGGAAGCCAAGCTGCCGGTGCGTACCTATGACAACCTCGACTGGGACCTCGATGCCGACTGGGCCCGACTGGAACAAGAACCACTGCGAGCCCGCTCACTCCTCTACTGGGGGTGTCTGGCCTTTGCCGCCCTATTGGTCTGGGCCGGGTTTGCCCAGGTCGATGAAGTCACCCGGGGTCAGGGAAAAGTCATTCCCTCCAAACAGGTGCAGATCATACAATCGGTCGACGGTGGTATCGTTTCCGACATCCTTGTGCATGAAGGGGAAATAGTGGATGTCGGGCAAGTTTTATTGCGTATCGACCCGACCCGCTTTCTCTCCTCTTTGCGGGAAAACCGGGTTCAATATATGGCTTTGCTGGCCAGAGCCGAACGCCTGAAAGCCCTCTCTGAGGGACGCCCTTTCTCGCCCGACGACGAACAGTTACAGAAAGTTCCCGCCATTTTGGAACACGAACGCACCCTCTACCTTTCCAACAAGGAAGAACTCGATGTACAGCTCCATATTGCCGCGCAGCAGCTTAAGCAGCGTCGGCAAGAACTGGAGGAAGCGCGATCCCGGCATAGCCAAACCACACAGAACCTTGGACTGGTAACCCAGGAATTTACCGTATCGAAACCCCTTGTCTCCTCCGGCGCGGTATCTGAAATCGACCTATTACGCCTGCAACGGGAGATGGTGCGCCTCAGCGGTGAGCGAGACCAAACAAAATCTCAGATCAAGCGGCTGCAGTCGGCGATTGTTGAGGCGCAAAGAAACATCCAAGAAGTCGATTTGAATTTCCGCAACCGGATTGGCGCCGAGCTGTCGGATGTCATGGGCAAAATTTCTTCCCTCGCCGCAGGCAGCACCACCTTAACGGACAGAGTGCAACACGCTGAAGTCAAATCCCCGGTCCGCGGAACGGTAAAAAGCCTGTTCATCAACACCTTGGGTGCCGTCGTGAATCCCGGCAAGGAGGTCTTGGAAGTGATTCCTCTTGATGACTCCCTGCTGCTGGAGGCCAAAGTAAAACCCCAGGACATCGCGTTTTTGGGGCCGGGCCAAGAGGCTCTGGTCAAGTTCACCGCTTATGACTTCGCTATCTACGGTGGACTAAAAGCGGTAGTCGAACATATCGGGGCCGATACGGTCACGGATGAGCGCGGCAATGCCTTTTACGTCATCCGCGTCCGGACCCATGAATCGGGCTTCGGCAAGGACCTGCCGATCATCCCCGGCATGGTGGCGCAGGTCGACGTGATCACCGGCAAAAAAACCATCCTTAACTATCTGCTTAAACCCGTTCTGCGGGCCAAAGCCAATGCCCTGAGCGAAAGATGATGACCATGCACCTTTGCCTGTCGACACAAATCAAGCACCTCCGCCGCTGGCGCCAGGCCTTTCCAAACGGGCACATCGCCGACTCGGCAAAGGAATTTTCTGCCACCGGGCCCCCTACCCTGCTCTGGCTTCACTCGATCGATCCCGACGAGAGCCGCATCGATAAGTCAATCTTTGCCATTAGGGCTATTCTGCCGGAAACCAAAATTGTGGTGATCTCCAACACCCCGTCCCAGCAGGAAGCCCTTCTGGCGCTGAACAGCGGCGCCGCCGGCTACTGTCATGCTCAGGCCTCGCCGAGCTTTCTGCAACAGGTCGCCACCGTGGTAACGAACGGCGGGCTGTGGATCGGTAGCGAGCTAATGAGCCGCATCCTCGCCGCAACTGAACAACTGCAGACCTCCGAGCCCAACCACCTGACCCTCGCTCAACTCACGCCACGCGAACAAGAAGTCGCTTTGGCCGTCGGCCGCGGCATCTCCAACAAGGAAGTGGCGCAGGAACTCGCCATCACCGAGCGCACCGTCAAAGCCCACCTTGGCTCCATCTTCGAAAAGCTAGAGGTCCGCGATCGCCTACAGCTGGCAATCCTTCTCAGCCGTGACACCCTGCCGGAAGACCCCACTCAGAGCCACACATACAGTGCCTTTCCCGGGTAACGTGTGCACGCCTTATCCAAACAGAGCAATTCATAAAACCCCTTAGAGAACCGGCCAGCGTGCATCTACTCAAAACAGCCTCCAAAACTTTCCCCGGAGGGTACCCGCCTCGTTTAAGGCCATACAACTTGATACAACTTCCTTTTCGGTCAATGGAAGTTTGCAACAGTAATTCATTATAAATATGCCCCCCTAGTACCTTCGTACAATTTTTTTATTCATTTCAGGCTGTTATAGTGCGCAAACTAGAAACCCAAATTTCCACAATGTCCCTCTGCTATTGAAAGGATCGTTTCGACATGAGACACCAACCGATTGCCACTGTATCCGCCATAACCGGCAGCGCATCCGCCCGCAACGAAAAGGGTGAGCTTCGCGTTCTTAAAGCCGGCGATACCCTTTTGGAAGGCGAAGTTGTTATCGCCTCAAAAGGAGGGCACGTTGAGCTGTCATTTGTCGATAACTCCACCATGGATGTCGTAGAAGATCAATCCGTCACGCTAACCAGCGACCTGCTCGAATCTAGCCAGGTTGATGCCACAGATAATGCCTTGGCTGACGATACGACCGACCGGATATTACAGTTGCTCGCGGAAGACAAGGAAATCGACGAAGCTATTGAAGCCCCAGCGACAGGCCTTACCGGCGGCGAAAGTGGCGGCGGCAATAGCTTTGTGCGCTTGCTGCGCATCGTTGAAGGGGTCGATCCACTACAATACGAATTTTCGGGGACTTCAGGAACGCACGCCGCGGTCTTTGAAAACCCGCTGGAGGTTGATGACGACGGGGGGATTGGCAGCGCCACCATCACCGTCGGCACCATCACCACCGATAATATCGTTAACTCGCTGGAAGACGACGCTCCCATCACCGTGAACGGGACGGTGGGCGGTGACGCCACGGCAGGAGACACGATCAATTTTACCGTTAATGGCACCGACTACACCACCACGGTGAATCCCGACGGCACCACCTGGAGTATTGATGTGGACGGCGCGGATCTGGCGGCCGACACCGGGTTCGAGGCCACGGTAACCGGCAGCAACAACAACGGCAATCCTTTCACCGGAACCACGACCTCCACGCATACCGTGGATCTGGAGGCCGACGCCACCATCGCCGTGGGCAACATCACCACCGATGATATCGTTAACTCGCTGGAAGACGACGCTCCCATCACCGTGAACGGGACGGTGGGCGGTGACGCTACGGCAGGAGACACTATCAATTTTACCGTTAATGGCACCGACTACACCACCACGGTGAATCCCGACGGCACCACCTGGAGCATTGACGTGGATGGCGCGGATCTGGCGGCCGACACCGAGTTTGAGGCCACGGTAACCGGCAGCGACGATAACGGTAATCCTTTCACCG
>JABXKU010000042.1 GCA_013619105.1 Desulfuromonadales bacterium | reverse complement strand
GTTTTTATTTTATGGCAAGACAGTTCAAAAATCGATGAAGGAGATGATAGCTCATTGAGAACTTTCAATAACTCAGGATCACTTTTCTTTTCTTTAAGTACTCGAGTATATAAATCGTAAAACTCTTTTATGTTACGGTCAAAGCGGTCAAAGCGGTCAAAATCTCTTAGTTTTTCAATGTCATAAATACCTGAAAATGACACAGATTGATCAATGCAGCCAGAAATTCTCATAGCTGTTAATGTTCTCACGCATTTTTCACAGTCACCACAATTATAATGATTACCATAGTTTTGATGGCAAACACGCAAGCGTCTTATGGAAAATTGGAATTTTGAAACAAAGTCAATTTTTTCAATTCTATTGCTTCCATAGCCGTGGTGTACCACTTCAATGTTTTCTGAAGACCAGCATGGATCAATGTGTGGATGTGAGCCCCATTTTACAATGTCAGGATATACATGAGATGAGGCAATGAAGACTTTGTCAAGGCTATTGCTCAAGGAATGTAAAACAACTGCTAAAGCGGCACCATGTGAATAACTCCAAGATAGTCCCAAAATCCCTTTCAAATATTTTTTCAAATTACTTTCAACTTCAATCAGGTTTTTATCATAATGGTCGGCAATTTCTCGAATGCCGTTGGACACCTTCTTTCTGAGTTCTTCATTATCCAAGCTGACATCGAAGCCGTGGACAAAGATGAGGTCGGTGATTTCATCTTTGTTTTTTAAGAAGGTATAAAAGGAGTCCACGCCTCCCGTAAAGAACATGCCGACGCGGCCTACCTTTTTTTTCTTTGTGGTAGGGCGAAATATTGGGTCGGTAAAATTCGGTGATTTAAATTTGGGAAACCAATCCAGAAAATGATCAGAAATCACCTGGCTATTTTCAAAAATTACTTGAGAACATGATTCTTTGTAGCTGACAGATTTTCCTTTGATCATTGTTGTAAACAAGGCCAAAGGAAATCCGCTGTCATTTAAAGATACTGGCTCAGTAGCCTTTAGGTAGACTTCAAAGATGGATTTTTTTATCTCAAACTTATAGAACAGCCTACGATTGTGCTCACCGCATTCCATTTCAACTGAAGGCATTTATCTTCCTTTTAAATAACCCAATATATAGGGCTGCAGTGATTTTTTTTGTGCTGGTGACAAGTCCCTGTATCCTTTTATGTCTTGAAAACAATCGATGGATCCACAATTACATTTAAAAGGATTTGCCAAGGTGTATTCGGTTGTCAAATAGTTGAAAGTCATCTCATCGTCAATTAAGACAGGTTTTATGGCAACCAGTTTGACGGTACTTTCTTCATAAACAATTATGGCGTTTGGAGCGCAACTGTGGTTGGTCTTAGCAAGAACTTCATTGTTCGGATTAAAGTGGTTGTTGTGGTCCACTTGTATAGAATATTTATCCGGCTGATTCTGGAATGAAGTCAATGTTTTAGAAAAAACAACATCACCAGAATTAAAGTTTTCCTTTGCGAATAGTCCAAGTTCTCCAAAACTATTTATAGTGTAGTAGACCATGCTTATCTCCCAATTAAATCAATCTTAAGAGGCCTGCAAGAAAGGGCGCCAGATATCGATCTCCCTGGACCCCTCTTCATTAAAGTTATGATCGCTATTATAAAGGGGATTGGGCGGATTTTAAACATTAAACTGTGCCCAAGTTTATGAGGTAGATTGGCCGCCAAGGGTCAATTGGGCGAGCGACCGTTGTAGATGGCTCCGCCGCGGTCCCGGTATTGCTGCAGCACCGCTCGGGCTTTTTGGCCGCAGACATCGCGATAAACTTCAATGCCCCGTCGTTGCAGAGTGGCCGGCCAATCGGCCGGCTTATCCCCCTCGTCGAAGCCAATTTCGCGAGCATCTTCGTCTCGAGCGCCGCAGACCAGGCTGACGATGCCCGACCAGGGCAGGGCGCCGAGACACATGGCGCAGGGCTCGGTGGTGGTGACCAGTTCGCAGGGGGCCTGGGATGGCCCGCCGAGATCGTGGCTGCGCCCTATTTGCTGAGCCAGCATCAGGGCTACCAGCTCGGCATGGGCCACCGAACAGTGACCATCGACTACCAGATTGACACCGGGTGCCAGCAGCTTGCCGCTATTGAGGTCAAATACCGCAGCAGCAAAAGGTCCGCCGGTTCCACGTTGAATGTTTTGCCGGGCCAGGTCGATCACCAGTCCCATGCGTTCTTCGCGGCTGGCATAAACTTGCTCTGCCGGCGGTAGGATAGCATCCAGCCAGTCGGGTAGGCGCAGTACAATATTCGGGTAGGACTGGGACATGTTTCGGACCGATCTAGGAGAGAATGGTATATTAGTCGGTTTGACAGATCGATGAAGCATCTTTCGGGCTGTAGTGCCGACGTAGCCACTGGCTGAGACCATCAAGACCGGGGAATAACACCCGCTCGGTGATGTTAGCCTGATCGAGCTTGTCGCGAATTTCCCACTTAAGCTCCGCCGGAATGATGATCTTGCGCCAGATAGCGGGGTGGCTGTCCAAGCACTGACAAAGGGACTTTGTTGGATCGGGCATCACCGAGAAAAAGGCGAATTGATTGACTATTCGCTGTTCCATGGAAGGCGGTTCGAAAAAGATGACAGAATGGTCCCGCGCCAAGGCGTTTAATTCTTCCTGGTTGCGGATGGTTTCATCCAACATTTCTACGGTAAAGACGTTGGCCCCTTCGGCATTGAGCCGCTGCTGCAATAGTTTGGGCAGCAGTTGATGGACCTTGACGTAGTTGACGGCCCAGATGGCACCGTCGAGATGGTACTTGCAGATGTTGGACGTGGCAAAATGCATGGCGATGAAGGGTGAATAGGTCCAGTCCAGAAGTCGGGTTGGAAGGCCGTAGTGTTGAGCTCTGGCCATCCAATGCCAGAAGGAGTCGGATTCGACGGCACTGTGGTGTGCATATTTTTTGAAATTGCGCATCAGGTGGCGCTCCAGCGGCGCGTAATCGCCGCCGAGGCGCATGAGTGTGGTCTGCAAGGTGTAGTTGGTGTTGGACAGACCGCGGAAGGCGAAACGGGAGCGGAACCGGCCGAGATCCTCATTCCAGGATTCAGCAAACAGTTCCTGTTGCAATTCATCCCAGCTGTTGATGCGGATTTCGTTCATAGTCCTCCAGCCACAGCTTCATCGGTCACAAAAAGAAATATTAGACGACACCCAAGATGACGCTCGATTCTTGAAAGACCGCCCAGGCCTCATCGCCTTCGGCCATCGTTAGAGTATCATTACCCTTGGTGATGGTGGCGCTGATGGTGCTGCCGCCGGGAAGTTCCAGAGAGACCTCGGAGTTGACGTGCCCTACAGTGATGTGACAGATGCGGCCCTTAAGAATATTGCAAGAGCTGAGGCGGGCCTGACCAAGATCCTTGACGATGATAATCGCCGGAGCCTTTACCATGGCAAAGACCTCCCGACCGGGGGTCAGTTGCAGGCCTTCAACGCTTTCGTTGGTTACTTGGGCAGTGAGGCTGTCGTCGCCCTTGAGCTTAAGTTCCACCAGGGTGTTGATGGTGCCCTGCGAAAGCTTCACCACCGCTCCAGTCCACAGGTTGCGCGCACTGACCTTCATGTTGACCTTTCTTAAAAACTTGTAGAATTTTTCCCCTTCATCGAGGTGCTCTCCGAGAGCGGCGAGAAAACGTTCGTGCTCGGCTTGAATGGCTCGATAGCGTCGAACCACTTCCTTGCCTTCGTCGGTCAGGGAGGTTCCGCCGCCACCTTTTCCGCCTGCCGAACGCATGACAAGCGGTTTTTCTGCCAGGTTGTTCAGAGCATCAACCTGCTCCCAGGCTGTTTTATAGCTGATGCCCTGCGCTTTGCCTGCTTTGGTGATCGAGCCGAGTTGGTCGATTTTCTCCAGCAGTTCAATGCGGTTGAGGCCAAGAAAATCTTCGCCGGCCATTTTAAAGCTGAGGGATCCGGAGACCCTGAGGTCCGATGGATTATTGTCTGTCACGCTACTCCTCCTTTGATCAGAAAATATACAGCTTTAAAGTACTAACTTTGCTAGGCAAAGGCAAATAAAAAGCCCGCGTTCAGCAAGTGCGGGCCCGGTTGCAAGGGTGAAAGTGAAATTGGCCGAATGTCGCACCCTTAGAATTGGCCGCCGATGATCCGTCGCGCTGTTTCGTCCTGGGCTTCGGTCATGAAGGCCAGCCCAGTTTCCGCGGCGGTCTCCCTGTTGGCGGCCATTAGATCATCCCTACTGATCTCTGCCAGGTTGAATTTGCGGGCTCCCGCCAGAAACTGCTGGAGGCCGCAGGCCAATTTGTCGGCATAGCCGTACATGGCCACGGCGCCGAAGGGGATGTTTTTCATCTCCCTTGCGCCGACTAGGTTTTTAACCGCTTCCCATCCGGCAAAAATCTCCTCGGGATAGGTTCCAACCGCTGTGACACTGGGGGGCAGTTCATCCCACGACCCATTAAAGCGGGCCTTGTGCTCCGGCTCAAAGACCCCCTGAATATTACTGCCGAGGAAGCCGGCAATCATCGGTGCGCGTCCCATGCAAGCCAACTTAGTGAAGGGAGCCCCCAGAGCCAGTGCCTTGAACAAGTGATCCTCTCGGGCCAGTCCCCCCGCCAGAGAGAGAGCAGGAACTGTTAGGCCCGATTTTTCTAGCAGCTTGCAGTACTCATAGGCTTTTGCGTGTAATGCCAGGGAAGGGACCCCCCAGTGTTCCATCATATTCCAGGGGCTCATGCCGGTGCCGCCGCCGGCGCCATCGACAGTCAGCAGATCAAGACCGGCCTCGGCCGACAGACGTATAGCCATCGCCAGCCCCTCCATGCCGTAGGCCCCGGTCTTCAAGGAGATTCGCTTGAAGCCCAGCGTTCGCAGATAGGAAACGGTGTTCAGGAAATCGTCTCGGACCTGGGCCGCGGTGGTCAGATTAGTGGCTCCCAGGCGGCTGTGGCGGGCAAAGGAGGTAATGGCGTGGTTGTTAAAGGCTTTCTGAACCACCGGATCACTGGGGTCGGGGTCGACTACATAGCCCCTCTGCTGCAGAAACTGGGCGTATTCCAGGGTGGTTACTTGGATTTCACCACCGATATCCTTGGCACCTTGCCCCCACTTGAGTTCGACCATGACCTTGTCGCCGTATTTATCAATTAGATATTCGGCAACGCCATTGCGGGTATCTTCGACGTTGACCTGGACGATAATGGCTCCGTAACCACTGTAATAGCGAAAAAATGAGCTTATGCGGCGGTCGAGTTCCGGTGAGGAGATCACCTTGCCCTTATCAATCCGTGATTCTTTGTCGACGCCCACCACATTTTCACCAACCACGATAGGAAACCCACAGAGAGCTGCGCCTGCGGCGAAAGAATCCCAGTAATCGGAAGCGATGAAGGTTGATCCCAAGGCGCCGGTCATGACGGGTATACGGCATTTTGTTTTAATCTCGGCCCCGAACTCCGTCTCGATGCTGACGTTGGGAAAAATACAATCGTCCGCATCGTCGGATAGGCCTGCCGGGATCCCTTTAGAACCGTAGGCGTAGCCCTGAATGCGCAAAGCATGATAGCCGACACCGATCGAAGTAACATTTCCCGAACCGGCAGTGGTTTTGCCGAAATTTCTAGGATACAGCAGTTTACGGCCCAGCAGGCAGGATAGCCAGGTTTCGCATTTACCTTTGCAGTCGGCGGTACATAGAGTGCAAAGTCCGGACTCACAGGGCACGCCTCGATTACTGGTGCCCAAGGCATCATTTGTTTTAGGCCACTGAAGCATGCTGTCTCCTCTCGTTAAATGCGCATCGTTTTGGGAAGGTGGACATGCGGTGAGTTTTCCCGGAAAAATCGAGATCTCTTCTCATGCTGAAAGTCTTGTTTGATTATTACCTGCCGGGCTCTTATTGCAAGAAGTGGCTATCATTTATCTATAGGGTAAAAGCGCGTTATGGCCGCCAATAGTATATTCTTGACAAATAAGTCAAACGTTTGTTTTAATTGCCGGAGAGCAACAATCTTTTAGACGGGAACCATTGAACAGAAGACGAGGTGGAATGGACAAGTCGACGACCAAGCAGCGCCTGCTCGATGTGGCGGAAAAGCTCTTTGCCGATAGCGGTTACCACTGTACTTCTTTGCGTAAAATAACCGCCGAGGCGGGGGTGAATCTCGCCTCGGTGAGCTATCACTTTGGGTCCAAGGAGGCCTTGGTCGAGGCTATTTTTGAACGCCGCTTGCGACCGCTTAACGAAGAGCGTCTGGGCCGACTGGAAGCTGTTCGTGCTGATGCCGCTGCTGCCGGACGAAAGCCGACCGCGGAGGAGGCTTTACGCGCATTTATTGAGCCGACATTACGCTTTCGCGATTCGGCCCCCGGCGCCCGTTATTTTTTGCATCTGATTGGCCGGGCTTTGACCGAACCCGATGATGCGGTGCGGTCAATTTTCTTTCGCATGGTCGGCCCGCTGTTCGCTCTGTTGTTTGAAGTCCTGACCGAAACCCTGCCGAACCTCAGCCGCAACCAGGTGTTCTGGCGCCTGAACTTCGCAATTGGCGCCATCAGTCGTTGTACCTTCCTGCCGGAAAAACTACCTGTGGTGCCACCCGGGGTCGAGTTAGAGCCTAGTCCCGACCTTCAGATCGATATGCTGGTTGGATTTCTGGTCGCCGGAATGGAGGCGTCATGAGGTTGCGGCTTAACTTGTGTGGACTGGTTCTGTTGACCCTGTTTGTGTTCGCCTGTTCGCCACACCGATTGCAAAAGGCGACGTTGCCCGGAGCGTTGCCGGAGAATTATACGGCTGACGGTGGCCTGAATACCGAAAGGCCCCTGGAACGCTGGTGGGAACAGTTTCAGGATCCTCTTCTCGACAGTTTAATGGCCGAAGCTTTTGAGCATAATCTTAACCTCGAACAGGCTTATGCCCGTCTTGAGCAGTTTGAAGCGCAGACTCGTATTGCCGGCGCTGCCCGTCGCCCAACGGTCGGCTTGCAGGGGGGGGGCGGTAGGGTCCGCCAGCCGGGGTTGTTCGGAGTCCAGACCGACAATAGCTATCGGCTTTCGGTGGCTGCCAGCTTTGAGTTGGATGTCTGGCGCAAGCTGGCCTCGCGCTCCGAGGCGGCGCGGCTAGATACCCTAGCCGCTCGTCAGGACGTGGCGGCACTCTACCTTTCCCTATCGGCCCGCTTGGCCGACCTCTACTATCTGGCTGTAGAACAACGCTCGCAGCTGGCGTTAGTCGACGGTACCATTGCTTCTTTTGCGGACACCCTGCAGCGGGTGGAAAACCGCTATCGTGAAGGGTTGGTGCCAGCCCTGGATGTCTATCAGTCGCGGCAGAATCTGGCGGTGGCCAAGGCTTCGCGACCGCTGTTTGAAGCCAGCTTAGCATCTGCAGAGCATGCCCTTTCGGTGCTCCTGGGCCGACTTCCCGATCGTTCTGCCGCCGGAAGTCTCGCGGAATTGCCGGCCCTGGAGGGGGCATTTCCCGTGGGGTTACCAGCGACCATGCTACAGCGCCGGCCTGATATTGCCGGGGCGCTGACTCGTTTGCAGGCGACCGATGCTCGAGTTGCTGCAGCTATCGCCGAACGGTTTCCATCCTTCAATCTGGTGGCCGATTACGGCGCTGCCGACAGCGAACTTGGCAGCCTGCTCGACTCACCTAATATCTTCTGGAACCTGTTAGCCAATCTGGCGCAGCCCCTAATCGATGGCGGCCGGCGTAAAGCCGAAGTCGATCGAACTCGTGCTCTGTTCCGCGAGAATCTGGGTTTCTACCATCAGACCGTGCTGCAAGCGTTTCAAGAGGTCGAAGATGCTCTGGTGCAGGAGAGAACCGGGACTCGGCGCATCGAACTTCTGGAAGAGCGGGTGGTCGCCACAGCCGGTTCGTTACGCCTTTCCACCGATCGCTACCTACAAGGCCTATCAGAATATTTGCCGGTATTGACTGCGCAGATTGCCCATGCAGAAGCTCAAAGCGCTCTACTCGCCGCAAAGCGCCAGCGCATCGTGGCCCGTATTTCCCTGGCCCGGGCGCTGGGTGGTCACTGGATGGATTCGTTTGTTGAACAACGTCTGTCAAAGTAGGCAGGACAAAGGATTATAATCATGAGTCGAACGACTGTTCTGAAGATCGTCTTGCCGTTTCTGGTGTTGTTGGTCGGTGGAGCCATTTTGGCGGTACTTATTGTAAGCCGCCAGGCCCCGGTTAAGGAAGTTCAGGAATTTGCCGGAGTGTTGGTCGAAACGGTGACGGTGCAGCACCGTGAGCACACCGTGACGGTGGCCGCCACCGGGACGGTGCAGGCTCGTCAGCAGTCTGAAATTGTAGCCCAGGTGAGTGGGCGGGTGATCTTGCTGGCCGATGAATTCATTGCCGGGGGCATGTTTAAAAAGGGCGATACTCTCTTTCAATTGGAAGATATAGACTATCAGCTGGCGATTCAACGTGCTGGGGCGGACTTGGCTGCTGCGGAGCTGGATTTGGCCATGGTAAAGGGGCGGGCGCGAGTAGCCCGTGACGAGTGGCAGCGTCTTCAAGTAGGGCAGGGGGATCCCAACCCCCTGGTGCTTTACGAGCCGCAGTTAAGGAACGCAGAGGGACGGGTGACTGCTGCCAACGCCGCCTTGAGACAGGCCGGCATCGATCTGCAGCGGACCGAAGTGTATGCTCCTTTCAATTGCGTGGTGCTCAGCGAGGGCATCGATCTGGGTCAGTATGTCCGTGGGGGAGCCACAGTAGGAACCTTGCTCGGTACCGATACAGCAGAAATCGTGGTGCCGCTGCCTCTGGATGCACTGCCTTGGTTGAATATACCCCGCGGCGGTGCCAAGGGGACGGCGGCGACGGTGCGTTTTAGCGCCGGGGCGATCCATTACGATTGGCCGGGGAGGCTGGTACGCACCTTGGGCGAAGTCGATCCCTTAGGTCGCATGGCCAGGGTCGTGGTCGCTGTTGCTGATCCTTACCTGCTGCAACAGCCGGCAACGGATGAACGTCCACCGTTGGCGGTGGGCAGCTTTGTCGATCTGGAGTTGCAGGGTAAACATCTGCCTGCGGTGACTGTTCTGCCACGCCGCGCCTTACGGGATACTGATACGGTCTGGGTGGTCGATGCAGATTCCCTGTTGCGCATTCGTCCGGTGCAGGTACTGCGCCGTGAGCGCGAGTCGGTTCTTGTCGGTGACGGTCTGCTAGATGGCGAGCGGGTTGTCGTCACCGCTCTGGCCGGTGCGGCGGATGGTCTTAAGGTGCGGGTTCGCGAAGAGGAAGTTAGGCCATGAACGGTGCCATTCGTTGGATGACTCAAAACCATGTGGCCGCCAACCTGCTGATGCTGGCCTTCGTGGTCGGCGGTCTGATCATCGGCCTGTCGGTAAAGCAGGAGGTCTTTCCCGAGGTGGCTCTGGACAAGGTCCAGGTAGCCGTGTCTTATCCCGGGGCCGGACCTGAAGAGGTCGAAGACGGCATTCTACTCAAAATCGAAGAAAACCTGACGGGAGTCGATGGTATCCGCCAGCTCAAGGCCTTGGCTGTGGAAGGCTACGGTACGGTGACTGCTGAGTTGATGGGCGGCGTCGATCCCAATGTGGTGTTGCAGGATATTAAGACCGAGGTTGACCGGATTATCACCTTTCCTGAAGAGGCAGAAAAGCCGGTTATTACCAAGCTGTTGAACCGCAGCGAGGTGGTTTCAGTCGTGGTTTACGGTGATCTGGCCGAGCGCAGCTTGCGGGAACAGGCCGAGAGCATGCGCGAAGAGTTGCTCACCCTGCCGGGGATCACTCAGGTCGACCTGTCCGGGGTGCGTCCTTACGAAATCTCCATTGAAGTGTCCGAAGCCAACCTGCGCCGCTACCGCTTGACTCTCGAGCAGATCGCCCGCCGTATTCGCCAGGCTTCCCTCGATATGCCCGGCGGCACGATCAAAACCATCGGTGGCGAGATTCTAGTGCGAACCAAGGAGCGTCGCTATCTTGGCCGCGAATACGAGTCGATCGTGGTGATTAACGATACGGACGGTACCGAAGTGCGGTTGGGGGAGATCGCCACAGTTAAAGATTCCTTCCGAGAAACCGATGAATTCGCCCGTTTCGATGGGCAGCCGGCAGCCATGGTCAAGGTCTACCGGGTTGGTGATCAAAAACCGACGGAGATTTCGGAAACGGTCAAGGGCTATGTGGCGCAAAAGCGCCAGCGGCTGCCGTCGTCGGTCAATCTGACGGTGTGGAACGATACCTCAGAAGTTTTTTCCAGCCGCATGAATCTGCTAACGAAAAATGCCGTACTCGGTCTGTTCTTGGTACTGTTGATTCTTGGGCTGTTTCTGGAATTACGCCTAGCTCTATGGGTGATGCTCGGTATTCCTATTTCGTTTTTAGGTGCCCTGGCTTTATTGCCGACCTTTGATGCCTCCATCAATATGATCTCTATGTTTGCCTTTATCATGGCCTTGGGGATTCTGGTGGACGATGCCATCGTGGTCGGCGAGAATATTTTTGAACATCGGCAGCAGGGAAAACCCTATTTAAAAGCGGCGATTGACGGGACTATCGAGGTGGCACCGCCGGTGGTCTTCGCCATTCTGACCTCGGTGGTGGCTTTCTGTCCTTTGCTCTTTATCTCCGGCACTATGGGTAAATTTATCAAGACCATTCCGGTGGTGGTGATTATTCTGCTGGTGATTTCCCTGGTTGAGTCGCTCTTTGTTCTGCCGGCTCATCTGGCTATGGGCAATCCGCGCTCGCTGGGAGGACATGGCTTTCTGGGTTCCATTGAACGGGTGCGGCTTGGCTTCGGCCGTAAGTTGCGGGCTTTTATCGAGGGGCCTTACCTACGCTTGCTGAGACTGGTTTTGGCCTGGCGCTATGTGACGGTAGCGGTGGCGATCAGTATTCTTCTGTTGTGTGCCGGACTGGTGGGTGGTGGCATTCTCAAATTCCGGTTCATGCCCAAGGTTGACGGCGAGCTGATTCTGGTCGACCTGGTGATGTTACCCGGGACTCCCGTTGCCGAGACCCAAAAGGTACAGCAATTTATTGAGGATCAGGGCCGGGTGGCGATCGCCGAGTTTGATGGGCAAGATGCTGCCAACAGCACTATTCTGCGCAACATATATTCCCTGATTGGCAGCAGCATTAAGGGGGGCGGTCCGGGCGGGGTTACCACCACTAGCGGCTCCAATCTATCGACCATCGCTGTCTTTTTGACTCCCAGTGAAGAGCGGAAAATAAGCGCTTCCCAGGTCTCTAGCCGCTGGCGCACCCTGGTCGGGGAACTTCCCGGTGTGGATTCCCTGACCTTTGCCACCGACCTGATACAGATGGGAGCCAATATCGATATTCAGTTGGCCCATGAGGACTTTGCCGTGCTTGCCTCGGCAGCGGATCGGCTTAAGACCGCTATTGGCGACTATCCCGGAGTGGATGATATCGCCAGCAGTTACTCGCGGGGCAAGAAGGAGCTCAAATTTAGGCTCAGCAGTGAAGCCCGCACCCTGGGCCTCACCGAAGAAGACCTGGGCCGTCAGCTGCGAGGCGCCTTTTACGGCGCCGAGGCGGTGCGGCTGCAACGGGGGCGCAACGAGGTGCGGGTTATGGTGCGCTATCCGGAACAGGACCGGCGCCATCTGTGGAACCTGGAGTCGTTACGGGTACGGCTGGCCAACGGTGGAGAATTGCCGCTGTCCCGGGCGGCCACGGTGGAGCCGGGCCGTGGTTTCGACAGTATCAAACGCACCGATCGTAAGCGGGTGATCAATATTACGGCCAATGTTGATGACCGGCAGGCGAATGCCGAGGAGATTCTGGCCGAACTGAAAAGCACCCTACTGGTGGATTTGGCCGCTGATTATCCAGGCCTGTCTTTCAATATGGAGGGTGAGGCAAAAGAGTTTAAGGATGTTATGGATAGCATGAAGCGCGGTTATCTGCTCGCCATGTTCGGTGTCTTTGCCCTGCTGGCCATTCCCTTTCGCAGTTACAGCCAGCCGCTGCTGATCATGGTGGCCATCCCCTTTGGGATAGTCGGTGCAGCGCTTGGTCATTTGATCATGGGCTATAGTTTGAGTATTATGAGCGTATTCGGTATCGTCGCCCTGTCCGGTGTGGTGGTTAACGATTCTCTGCTGCTGATCGATTATGTGAATACCCGCCGACGGGCAGGTGATGGATTGGTCGAGGCCTTGTTGCAGGCCGGTCGACGTCGTTTTCGGCCGATTTTACTGACTTCGCTGACCACCTTTTTCGGACTGGCGCCGATGATCCTTGAAACCAGCATGCAGGCTAAGTTCCTTATTCCTATGGCCATTTCCCTAGGTTTCGGAATTCTCTTCGCCACCGGAATCACCTTGCTGTTAATTCCGGCTCTCTATCTGGTGCTGGAAGATATCCGTGGTCTGCTCGGATTGAGCCCGGAACACGCGAATCACGGAGTTGATAGTCCTCTGTAACCTCCGGCCGGACCTTGCAAAATCTGCTGAAATGGCTTACAACATTCTGCACAGCAGGCAAGGGGGGGAACCGTTTGGCCATCATCGAAGATCGCCTCTTTCGTAAAATCCGCAAAGAGGTCGGTAAGGCTATCAGTGATTTTAATCTTATCGAGGAGGGGGATCGCATTGCGGTGGCCGTCTCTGGTGGTAAGGATAGCTATACCCTGTTACACATCCTTGACAACCTGCGGCGTCGGGCGCCGGTGCGCTATGAGTTGATCGCAGTCAACGTGCATCCCGGTTTTCCCGGTTACCGTACGGAACCGTTGGAACAGCATCTAAAACAGTATGACTTTACCTGTCGTATGGAGCGGACCGATTGCTACCAGATTATCGAAGCCAAGCGCCGGCCCGGCTCTTCCTATTGTGCCTTCTGCGCCCGCTTGCGGCGGGGAGTACTCTATGCTGTGGCTGACGAGCTTGGCTGCAACAAACTCGCCCTTGGCCATCACGCCGATGATTTTATCGAAACCTTACTGCTTAACCAGTTTTTCTGCGGATCTCTCAAGGCCATGAGTCCCAAGCTGCTGGCCGAGAACGGCCGTCATACGGTGATTCGGCCGCTGGTCTATGTCGAGGAGAGACAGATCGCAGAATTCAGTTATGCCAACGATTTTCCGACGATCGCCTGCGCCTGCCCCGCTGGCAGCGATGGCGATCGTAATCGCCGACGGATAAAGCGGCTGATTAAGGAGTTGAGCGGCGACATGCCTCACTTGCGAGGCAGCCTGCTCAGCGCCTTGGGCAATATTCAACCTCGACACCTGCTCGATAAGCGATTCAACGATTTCTAGCCATCGCGGCAGACATTAAATGTCGTCATATTCAAGATGAAAGCCGAGGAGGCCCATGGGGAACTCAACGACCATCGATCTTGATCTCGACCTGGCCAGCAAGGTTCAGCGACTGCTGTTTCCCAAGAGTTCACCGTCCTGCGATTGGTGCCACATGGGGGTGAAGAATCGCATGGCCCTCGGCCTGGGTGGTGACTTCTTTGAGTTTATTGCTCTGCCGGACGGTTGTCAGGTGATCTTTCTCGGCGATGTTACCGGACACGGTCTGCAGGCCTCGGTGGTGATGTCTTTGCTCTATGGCTATCTGCACCGGGCTTCGTCCAGTGGTTGCCTGCCGAAGCAGATCGTGGCCGAAGCCAATGACTTTCTGCAGTTTTTTGCTAAACGCTCGCGCAAGTTCGACCATTATTTTTCGGCCACCTTGTTCTATAGCATCATTGACCCCGCCAGCCTGATGATGATCTACGTCAACGCCGGCCATGTGGCTCCCATGGTTAAGCGGGGCGATGAGGTTTTCACCTTGCAACCGACCGCTTCCCCCCTTGGCTACTTCAGTGATCCGGAACTGGAGGTGGCGACCTTTCAATTCGAGGCCGATGACCGTCTGCTGCTTTATACTGACGGCCTCAGCGACAGCTTCAATGCCAGCGGACAGTCTTTTGGCAGCGAGCGCATTGAACAGCTGTTGCTAAATTATCCCGACCCGCATCTGGAATTTCTCGATCGCTTGTTTTCCGCCTTACATGAGTTTGGTGCCGCTGACCCGCCTGATGATGACTGTACGGCTATTGTCATCGATCTCCACGATCAACAGTAAGTCGCGAGGAAGTCGATAGGCAGAGCAGGTTTCCCTGGCTGGGCATGATTATCTTTGGCTGCATGCTATGTTAATTGGAGCGTCGGGGCTAAAGATCGTAGAATTTCGGCTTTTAATAAAGCTTACTTGAATGATTTTGCCTCTAATAATTGAGTTTGTGAAAATAGGAGACTACGGCCCATGATTGAGTGTGAATGGCAGGTTGATCAGCGGCGGCACGGGTTTATTGTGACCGGCGTTACCCCCTTGGCCGAATTGAACCTGACCCTGGTCGAACTGCGCCATGAGCGACTCGGCTCCCGTATGGTCCATCTGGCCTGCGAGGACGATAACAATCTGTTCGGAGTCGGATTCCGCACCACTCCGGGTGATTCGTCGGGGGTGGCTCATATTCTGGAGCATACCGTGTTGTGTGGCTCGCAGCGTTATCCGGTGCGGGATCCCTTCTTCACCATGCTCAAGCGCAGTCTTAACACTTTTATGAACGCCCTGACCTCCAGCGATTGGACCCTTTATCCCTTTTCCTCGCAGAACCACAAGGATTTTAACAACCTGATGGGCATCTATCTCGATGCCACCTTTTTCCCTTTGCTGCGGGAACGGGATTTTCGTCAGGAAGGTCATCGCCTGGAATACACCGAAGCCGCCGATGCCTCCTCGCCGTTGGCTTTCAAGGGTGTGGTTTACAATGAGATGAAAGGCGCCATGGCCGACCCCGGTTCCTTGTTGCATCGGCGTCTGACCAAGGCCTTGTTTCCAACGACCACCTACGGTGTTAATTCTGGAGGTGAACCGGAAGCCATTCTCGACCTGACCCATGAGCAACTGGTCGACTTCCATCGTACTTATTACCATCCTGCCAATGCCTATTTCTTCAGCTATGGCAATCTGCCTCTGGAGGATCATCTCGCGGTGATCGAAGAACAGGCTCTGCAGCGTTTCGAGCCTTTGGTGGTCGATACAGCCGTCCCCGATGAGGTTCGTTTTAGCGCGCCGCAGCGCGTGACCGAAGGTTTTCCCGTTGCAGCTGATGAATCGCTGAGTCAACGTTCCATGGTCCAGGTGGCCTGGCTGACCTGTCCCCTTTCAGATAGTTTCGAAAATCTCGCTTTGAGCCTCCTTTCCCAATTGCTGCTTGGGAATCCGGCTGCGCCATTATATAAGGCCCTGATCGAATCGGGCCTCGGCCAGAACCTGGCGCCGAGCACGGGCTATCATGACGACCAGCGGGAGACCTTTCTGGCGGCTGGCTTGCAGGGCACCGACCCGGAACACCTCGATGCGATTGAGGCGCTGGTGTTGAAAACCTTGCACCAGACGGCTGAAACGGGTTTCAGTGATGAGCAAATTGAGGCGGCCATTCATCAGTTGGAACTATCCCACCGAGAGGTAGTTGGCGACCAGTATCCCTACGCTCTGCTCTTGCTCATGCGCATGTTCGGTCCCTGGCTGCACAACGACGATCCTGTTTCGCCTCTGTTGCTCGATGCCAACTTGGCCAGGTTGCGGCAGGAACTGGCCGCGGGGCCCTTCTTCCAAAACTTAATTCGTCGCCAACTGCTGGATAATCCCCATCGGGTGACTCTGCTGTTGCAGCCCGACACAGAGCTTAAGGAACAACAGCAATCGGCTCTGAACAAGCGGCTGCAAGATCACTCCGCTCAGCTTAGCGAAGCCGATCGCCAGGAACTGGTCCGGTTGGCCACGGAGCTACAGCAGGCGCAGGAGGACGAAGAGGACCTGTCCTGCCTGCCGACTCTGGAACTGAGCGATATCCCGGCGACGGAGCGCACCGAGTCCTGTCAGGAGGAGCAACTGGTTGGTTGCCCCCTGTATCGCTTTCCCCAGCCGACCAATGGTATCGGTTACTTCACTACCAGCCTGATGATGAATGATGTGCCGGATGATTTGATTCCCCTGGTGCCGCTGTTTGGTGCTCTGCTGCCTAAAATCGGTGCCGCCGGCCACAGCTATCTGCAGATGGCCGAACGCATCTCCGCCTCTACCGGCGGGATTTCGGCCAGCGGCACGGTAATCTGTGACCCCAACGCTCTCGGAGATTTTCAGTTGGCGTTTGAGGTGAGAAGCAAGGCTTTGCTGCGCAATCAGCAGGCGATGTTTGGCATCCTGACCGATCTTTTTACTGCGCCCGATTTCAGCGATCTGCAGCGATTGCATACGGTCATCAATCAAGTGAGCGTTTCACTGGAGAATGGTGTGTCCGGCTCTGGTCACAGTTACGCGGCCCGTAGCGCGGGAGCGGCCTTGTCGTCCTGTGGCCGTTTGAGGGAGGAGTGGGGTGGTCTGCATTTGGTTCGAGCAGTTAAGAAACTGGCGGCTCAGCAGCCGGAGCAGTTGGCTGAATTCGCAGGTTGTATGCAGCGTCTTGCCGAGTTAGTGCTATGCCGTTCTCGGCTGCGTTGCTCGGTGACGGCAGAACAGCAGGGCTTCGCTGTTATCGATGCCCCTTTGCAGACTTTTCTCGCTACGATTCCCGCCGGTAATGAACCGACAGGAAGGCCAGCGGAATTGACCGTGAGCGAAATGGCAGTAGGTTGGGTGGCCGCAGTCCCCGTTTCATACGTGGCCCGAGTGTTCCCCGCTGTGCCCTTGATTCATGCCGATTCCGCCGGTTTGCTGGTGTTGGCGAAGTTACTGCGTGCCTGCTACCTGCATCGCGAAGTGCGAGAGAAGGGTGGCGCCTATGGCGGTATGGCCACCTACGATGCCCAGTTGGGGCTTTTCTCCATGCTTTCCTACCGCGACCCCCATCTGCTGCGAACCCTGCAGGTTTATCGCGATGCGACGGAGTGGGCAGCGGCCGGTTCCTTTAGCGACGAGGATATCCGCGAGGCAATCCTGGCGGTGTTCGGCAACCTTGACCGACCGGTTTCGCCATCGGGCAAGGGCCAGCGTGGCTTCGGCTATCGCTTGCAGGGGCTCAGTGCCGAGACCCGGCAAGCCCTGCGGGAGGGGATTCTGGCCGTCGACCGAACGACTCTAAAGCGGCTGGCCGACACCTATCTTCTGGCTGGCTGGGACGCCAGTGCCGTAGGGGTGGTTTCGGCGGAAGGGCTGTTGCAGGAGGCCAATAAAGAACTCGGAGAGAAGGGGTTGAAACTGGAGAAAATCTAAGATCCTTCTTGTCTTGCCGACCCTGTCGGAGTAGGATGGCGCTCGGTGTCAGCAGATGATTTAGGTATATATTCCCAGGAATAAGTTATGGATAAGCTTCTATCCACTAAACAGGTCGCCCAGCTCCTTGGGGTCAACGAAAAGATGGTCTATACGTTGATCACCGAAAAAGGTTTGCCGGCGACCAAAATCACCGGCAAGTGGCTATTCCCGCGCCATCTGGTCGAGCAGTGGGTCGAAAGTCGCACGATCAACTTCCCACAGGGCGAAACCGCTTCGGTGCGCTCCGGGCAGCTGATGGTGGCCGGTAGTGACGATATTCTTTTTGAGCGTACCCTCAACCTCTTTATGCGCCTTAACAGCGGCCAGCTGGCCACCTTCGGTATTTTTGGCAGCCTCGGTGGTCTTAAAGCTCTGAGGCGGGGCCTCTGCCACATGGCTACCAGCCATCTGGCCGATGCGGACGGCCAGGATTTCAATTTTTCCTTTGCCGCCAGCGAACTCGATAGCTTGCCAGCGGTGGTCAATTTCTGCCGTCGCGAACAGGGGCTGGTGGTGGCCAAGGGCAACCCCCTGGGTATCTCAGGCTGCGCTGATATTGAGTCGAAGAAGTTGACAGTGGTGAACCGTTCGCTGGATACTAGTACTCGCATTCTATTCGATCTTGAGTTGCAGAAGGCCGGCTTACAGAGCGCCAAAATCAAGGGCTACGGCCATGAAGTGGCGAGACATTTCGATGTCGGCCTTGAAGTCCTCTCTGGTAGCGCAGATATTGGCCCGACCATCCGTCCGGTAGCTGCCCTGCTCGGTCTCGATTTCATCTCCCTTGGCTGGGAGCGCTTCGATCTGCTGATCCCCAAAGAACATTTTTTCGATCAGGGGGTGCAGCTGTTCCTCGGTCTACTACACGAGCCCGAATTCCGTACCCTGGCCGAATCCTTGCCCGGTTACGATCTGGAACTGACTGGCAAAATGGTCTATCCGAACGAAGGCTAGTCGCCACGTTAAACTCGATTTGCTTCATTAATGCATTTTTAGACAGAGGGCAGGCTATCCAAGGGGTGCCTGCCCTCTGTTTTTTTGTGGAGCGTAGCGGCCACTTTGGTTAAGACGACTGTCTTCATAGACAAGCATATGACTTCTTTGGAGGGGGTAATGTTTAAGCAGTTCTTTATAAGGTTAGTTAAATTTATTCTTGGCGAAGTATAAAGAAAGTGATATCGTCACTCTTCGTTAAGGAGGGGCCTGTTTCCTTTTGTGCATTCGTCCAGCGAATGAAGGCCGCTCGGAACATTTAAACTTGCCATTTTGGCACCCAAGGAGGAACTTAGTACATGAAATCGATTTTTCGTCTTTCTATTGTTACCCTGTCCCTGTTGGCTTTTTTCTGCACCGGCGCCCTGGCCGCCGAGCGCCTGAAGCTGTCGACTACCACCTCAACTGATAACTCCGGTTTGCTTGATGCGCTGCTGCCCGCCTTTGAGGCAAAATATGACTGCAAGGTTGACGTTATTGCTGTCGGTACCGGCAAAGCGATTAAGCTGGCTGTAGCCGGCGACGTGGACGTGACCATGGTTCATGCCCGTTCTAAGGAAGACAAGTTTGTTGCCGACGGCAACGGTGTTAACCGCCGCGATGTCATGTACAACGACTTTGTCGTCATCGGCCCGAAAAGTGACCCTGCCGGTATCAAGTCGGCCAAAACCGCTGCCGAAGCCTTTGCTAAGCTCGCTGCTGCCAAGGCCAAGTTTATCTCCCGCGGTGATGACTCCGGTACTCACACCAAGGAAAAAATCCTCTGGGAACAAGCCGGTGTTGCTCCTGCTGGTGACTGGTATGTTGAAGCAGGTCAGGGCATGGGTAAGGTTATCACCATGGCCAACGAACTGCAGGGCTACACCATCACCGACCGCGGCACCTTTGTCGCCTATCAGGATAAGATCGAGCTGCCGGTGCTGTTTTCTGGTGATGCCGCCCTGTTCAATCCCTATGGTGTGATCGCTGTTAACCCGAAACTGCACCCCCATGTAAACTATGACCTGTCTATGTCCTTCATTGCCTTCCTGACCGGACCTGAGGGCCAGAAAACTATCGCTGACTTCCGTAAAAATGGTCAGCCCCTGTTCTTCATCTACGACTAAGTGCTGATCATTACCGTTTAATTTGATGTGATTCAGTGGCCCTCCCTGTCGACAACGTTGACGGGGAGGGCTTTTGTTTGTAAAAATGGCCCATAGAAAACGGTGCTGAGCGCCAATCCCTGTTGGGAAAGGAATGCCGGACAGTGAAGATCAAGTCCTTTGAATTTAATTTGCGTGAGTTAGCCGGGGCCATGGGAGACTTTGGCACCCTGTTTCCCCTGGCCATCGGTTACATTGTCGTCTGTGGTCTCGACCCCGCCGGGCTGTTGGTGATGATGGGCCTGACCAATATCGTCACCGGCCTGGTCTATCGTCTGCCCATGCCGGTCGAGCCAATGAAAGTGTTGGCAGTGGTGGCTATTGCCCAACAGTGGCAGCCATCCATGGTCTATGCCTCTGGTTTTGCCATGGGTGTTCTTTGGCTGTTTCTGTCGCTAACCGGTCTGATGGGTTGGTTGTCTCGAATTACACCCCGGCCGGTTATTCGTGGCATTCAGGTGGCCCTCGGTGTGATGCTGGCGGTGCAGGCCGTTAAGATGTTGGCCGGCGGTTGGTTGCTCGGTTTGGTGGCTATTGCTATCGTTTTGCTGCTGCGTCGGAATCGCTATGCTCCGGCGGCGGTGGTGCTGATGTTGCTCGGTATGGCGATTATGCTGTTTAAGGGCCATTTTGCTGAGGTGCAGGCCCCGGCCTTTGCCCTGCCGTCCTTGGTGAGTTTTTCTCTTGCTGAATCATGGCAGTCTCTGCTGCGAGCCGGTTTTTCCCAGCTGCCCCTGACCGCGACGAACGCCGTCATCGCCACCTCGGTGCTGATCAAAGAATACTGGCCGGACAAACCGGTAAGTGAAACCCGTCTGTCCCTCAACATGGGACTTATTAATCTAGTTAGCCCCCTGTTCGGCGGCATGCCTATGTGTCACGGCGCTGGTGGACTGGCCGGACAGTACTATTTTGGCGCTCGCACCGGCGGTGCCAATATTCTTGAGGGGCTGTTGGAGCTGGCCCTGGGTCTGTTCCTGGCCGGATCTATAGCCGGGCTGTTCGCGGCCTTTCCCATTGCTATCGTCGGCGCTATGATGTTTCTGGTCGGCATCGAGATGACCAAGTTTGCTAAAGATACCCGCTGGAACCTTGACCTCCTGCCACTGTTGGTGACCTTGGTCGTTTCATTGTGGCTCAATATGGCTTGCGGTTTTTTGATCGGTCTGGCTGTTTACTACGGCATGCAATGGTGTCGTCATCGTGACCTCACCGTTTGAAGCTGGTCATGGTTTGGCTTTTGCTCTTGTTTGGCACGTTTAGTTATCTTTGATCGACGGCTGTTTTTGTCTGCTGGTCTACTCTCCCCGATTTGAAACCAATCGTTGGTCTTAGCTGTATGCCCTGATGGGGGCTGGCTGTTTGTGAGAAAGGAATGGGTCTATGTGTCAGTTGCTTGGCATGAATTGCAACGTACCTACTGATATCTGTTTTTCTTTTACCGGATTTCGGCGTCGCGGTGGAGATACTGACGTTCATTCTGACGGATGGGGTATCGCCTTTTTTGAAGGCAAAGGGGTGCGATTGTTCCTTGCCCCTGAACCGTCGGCGGAATCGATTGTTTCTGAGTTTGTGCGCAGCTACCCCATCCATTCCCTCAACGTAATCGCCCATATTCGTAAATCAACCCTTGGCGTCACCAGCCTTGAAAACACCCATCCCTTTATGCGTGAGTTGTGGGGGCGTTACTGGATATTCGCCCATAACGGCCACCTGCCTGATTTTCAGCCCGAGCTTGACGGTAACTTTATCCCGGTAGGCAATACTGACAGCGAACTCATCTTTTGCTGGCTGTTACAGAGTTTGCAACGGCGATTCGGCGTCAGCCTCCCGCCACGGGACGAACTTTTTAACGCCCTGAAAGAATTGACTTTGCCTCTGGCGGGAAGTGGTATCTTCAATTACCTGCTTTCTAATGGTGACTGTCTGGTGGCGCATTGTTCTACGGAGCTGAACTACCTTGTCCGTTGCGCTCCTTTCGCTGAGGCCCATCTTAAAGATGAAGATATCACCATTGATTTCAGTCAGGTCACTTCGCCCGAAGACCGAGTGGCGATCATTGCGACTCAGCCCTTGACCGATAATGAAGCCTGGGTGGCTATGCGTCCTGGCACTCTGTGGCTCTTTCATCAGGGCGAAGTTATCGGTGAGGGTGATACCTTGCCCAGCCCGGTTACCTCTCTCGGCGGATAGGCTGGCGTGATTAAATTAATCTTGGAGTCCCGTTGACCTGAGCGCCCTGAGGGGAAAATTTTTAATAATCGGCGTTATACACTTGAGCAATAGACCTCTTCTTCTGGAAGGCTTAATGGCGCGAAGAATCATCGACCGTTACCAAATGAAGGATAGCCGACAGGAGGTGCTCGACAATCCGAGCATTCTCCACCGCGTCGTGAGACGGGTCATGCCGGTCATCGGGGCGACATCCACTAGAAGAAGGTGGATTAGTCCAGCTCACAAAATTGATACTTTGGTCCCCTTTGAATAAGGTCATTTCCTCTTTTGTAAATGACCTTATTCTTTTGGGTTGGAGGATGTAATTATGCTTTTCGCTGGATAGGGCGGTCCTTTTCGGCCAACTTTTGCAGCATCTGGCATTCTGCGGTGCGATAGGTCGAAAGCCTGTCGGCCAACAGGTCGAAGTCAACCAAGTGGCCGTCGAACTCCGGTCCGTCAACGCAGGCAAACTTAAGTTTGCCGCCAACCAGCACTCGGCAGCCGCCGCACATGCCGGTGCCATCGATCATGATCGAATTGAGGCTGACAATGGTGCGAATTTGGTGGGGTCGAGTCAGGTCGGTAACGGCTTTCATCATCGGTGCCGGTCCGACGGCATAGACCGCCTGAGGCACCGACCGAGGGTCGGCTAAGAGCCCCTGCAGGACATGGGTGACAAAGCCCTGTTTACCGCGGCTGCCATCTTCGGTGGCAATGAGTACTTCGGTGGAAAATTGCGCCAGTTCGTCTGCTAAGATGATGAGCTCGGAGCTGCGGCCGCCGATGATGCTGATGACCTGGTTGCCGACTTCGGCCAAAGCTTTAGCC
>JABXKU010000123.1 GCA_013619105.1 Desulfuromonadales bacterium | reverse complement strand
GGTTTCATAGGCTCAGCCGGTCCGAGTATTACACTGAGCATGGTTCAAGGTCTAATTTTGCTGGACGGAGGTATCAGTGCAGCACTTTTGAGTGAGCATAAGTTTGGCCAGGAAAACTTTGGGGGGCCCATTCAATTTATTAGTCATGTGGGCTTAAGTTTCAAACTCAGTGATAATCTGGGTATGGGCTATCGGTTTCAGCACATGTCCAACGCCAGCATCTATAATCGGAATCCAGGCTTGGAGCTTCACATGCTTGAGCTAAGGTATTTGTTCTAAATAGGCGCAAGGCGCAGGGCCAAAGGCACAGGGCATAGGGCTATGCCGTTGGAGGTTGGAGGAGCGCTTCACTACTTGACCTTCCGGTGTGGATCTTGCAGAATTGTTTTGATTGCAGGGGCTTTGGGGGGTGCTATTATTGGGCTATGCAGAAAAAATTCTGTCTAATGAGTAATTTTACCAAGAGAGATAATAATGAAAAAGTGTCCCTTTTGCGCTGAAGAAATTCAAGACGACGCTATAAAGTGTAAACACTGCGGTGAGTTTCTGGATGCCTCCCACCACCCACGCTTTGCAGAGGAGAAGATTCAATGGTATTTCAGAAAATCCTTTATTATCATCGCAGTCTGTTTTGTGGGGCCTCTGGCGTTGCCCCTGATTTGGTGGCGTCCACAAACCACGCGGGCATGGAAGATCGGACTCACAATAGGAATCCTTGTTCTCAGTTTGATCTTTTTCCAAGTCACGATGGAATCCATTCGTAGCCTCAAGGAGTATTACAAGCTACTTGAAGGAATGTGAAATGATCCTAAAGGGGTCAAGTCTCCGTTTGACGTTTACGTGTATAGTAGAGGGGCACGTTCTTTAGTTCCTTCGACCACGGCGTCGGCGTCAAGTAGGATAATTTGCCCCGACCACGACGCCCGACGCCACGACGCCACAAAACAATAAATTAGGCGCGCTGAGGGCGTGAGCACCGAATTTGCTTGACAGTCTACTGTGAAAGCTGTTAGTTTCCGTACCCTACGTATTGTTCCTGGTTAAGAAACGATAAATACAACGACATCGTACGCCCCGGAATAACTCCGGGGCTTTTTTTATGGAACAAGGAAAAAGGAGTATTATGGATTTTCATGCGTTTAATTTTCACCCGCACGTCGCTGCCGGTATCACCGCGGCGGGCTTTGTTACGCCTACACCGATTCAGGCTAAGGCGATTCCCCCGGTCATGCAGGGGCGTGATGTCATGGGCCTGGCCCAGACCGGCACCGGCAAGACCGCCGCGTTTGCTTTGCCAATCCTCCACCGTCTCAGGCAGGGTCCCCGCGGACGGATCCGCGCCCTAATCGTCGCGCCCACACGGGAGCTGGCGGAACAAATTCATGGGGACATCAAGACCTTGGGGCGGCAGACCCGCCTGCGAAGCGTCACCATCTACGGCGGGGTGGGTATCAACCCGCAAGTGGAAAAGCTGAGACGGGGTGCAGAGATCATCGTGGCCTGCCCCGGTCGATTGCTTGACCATATTGGCCGAAAGACTGTCGACCTTTCTCGGCTGGAGGTGCTGATCCTCGACGAGGCGGATCACATGTTCGACATGGGCTTTTTGCCCGACATTCGGCGGATTCTGAGCCATCTACCCACGAAGCGGCAGACCCTGATGTTCTCGGCTACCATGCCCGCCGAAATTCGGCGCTTGGCCGGCGACGTGTTGGATGATCCGGTCACGGTCCAGATCGGTGCCACCGCCCCGGCGGACACCGTCAGCCACGCGCTCTACCCGGTCGAACAACACCGCAAGACGGCTATGCTCGTCGAGCTTCTGCGTCATACCGACACCAAGTCGGTGCTGGTATTTACCCGCACCAAACACCGCGCCAAAAACCTGGGCGCAAAACTGGGCAAGACCGGCTTCAAGGCGACATCCCTGCAGGGAAATTTGTCTCAGAAACGACGCCAAGCTGCCTTGGACGGCTTTCGCAACGGCACCTTTCAGATTCTCGTGGCCACCGACGTCGCCGCACGGGGAATCGATGTGACCCGGGTTTCCCACGTGATCAACTACGACATCCCTGACACCGCCGATGCCTATATCCATCGTATCGGGCGGACCGGTCGCGCCACCCGCAATGGCGATGCCTTCACCCTGGCGACCGGAAACGACAAGACCATGGTCCGTGCAATCGAGCAAATGCTGGGCAGTCGGATGGAGCACCGCACGGTGGACGGCTTCAATTTCTCCGGGCCAGCGGACCGCAACCCCATCCCATCGGCCGAACCACTGAACCAACGGGGCCCACGCCACAAGCCTTCCATGGCAAAAAGGGCTGGCAAAAAGCAGAGAACTGCTCCTGGTTCTGGCCGAAAAAAGAGTAAAGCATCCATACAAAATCGGCAGCGTTCTGGCCGAACGGCACGTGCCTCCAACAGGCAGACTTACGAAAGAGCACGGGCATAGGGCATAGAGCAGAAGGAACTAGGCACTAGGCACCAAAGACGGGAGTGGAAAGAGGGGCGTCGGATCTACACTAGCACAAGGGCTCCACTATAGCCTTGCCTAGTCCCTCATCGGCCACAGGGTCGGTGGGGGCTGTTTTCTATGTGTTCTTTCCTACCAATATTTTGTGCCAACGGTTTTATTATTCCACCCAGTTGAAAGTCCTGTCCACCGCTTTTTTCCATTCCTTGTAGTATTTTTCCCTGACGGTCGAGTCCATGGCGGGGTGGAATGTCTTATCTTCGGCCCAATTTTTCCGCAGCCCTTCAATGCCAGACCAAAACCCGACGGCCAGACCGGCCGCATAGGCAGCTCCTAAAGCAGTGGTTTCCGAAACTTGGGGACGGATTACCGGTACATTCAGGATATCGGCTTGAAACTGCATCAGCAATTCATTACCGACCATACCGCCATCGACTTTAAGTTTAATTAATTCGACACCGGAATCCTTGTTCATGGCTTCGACAATATCCCTTGTTTGATAGGCGCTGGCTTCCAAAACCGCCCTGGCTATATGCCCCTTGTTCACAAATCGAGTAAGTCCGGCAATGATGCCGCGCGCATCTGAACGCCAGTATGGAGCAAACAGCCCTGAAAATGCCGGTACAAAGTAGGCACCACCGTTATTATCCACGGTTTCGGCAAGATCCTCGATTTCCGGAGCACTGGAAATCAATCCCAGGTTATCCCTTAGCCACTGTACAAGGGCGCCTGTAACAGCTATGGCTCCTTCCAGGCAGTAGACGGGGCGCTGGTCATTGATTTGATAGCCCAAGGTGGTAAGCAGGCCTTGCCGGGAAGGTACAGGGGTCGTACCGGTATTCAGCAATAAAAAACATCCGGTACCGTATGTGTTTTTGGCCTCTCCCATGTCAAAACATGTCTGCCCCACTAACGCAGCTTGCTGATCGCCGAGGGCGCCGCAGACTGGTATCTTCGCTTTCAAGGGCCCATCCCCACGGGTCGCGCCCCAGCTGTTAGTATCGCTGGAGGGTACGATATTAGGAAGAATCTGATGGGGAACTCCCAGGATTTGCAGGATATCTTCATCCCAATTCAGCGTATTTAAATCCATAAGCATAGTCCGGCTGGCGTTGGTAACGTCGGTTACGTGTGCCCCGCCCGAGGGTCCTCCGGTGAGCCACCAGATCAACCAAGTTTCTATAGTACCAAAAAGAGCATCGCCTTTATCCGCAGCGCTCCGGGCTTCAGCGATATGATCCAAGATCCATTTGATTTTGGGTCCTGAAAAATAGGTTGCGATGGGAAGACCGGTTTTATCACGAAACCTATTTTGTCCCTGCTCCCGGCTTAATTCTTTGCATATTTCATCTGTACGCGTACACTGCCAGACAATGGCGTTGGTGTAAGGTTTGCCTGTATTCTTATCCCAGATCACGGTGGTTTCTCGCTGATTGGTGATGCCGATAGCGGCCAGATCTGAGCCGGAAAGATTCGCTTTCGCAAGGGCCCCCTGGATAACGTCCTCAGTGTTCTGCCAGATTTCAAGGGGGTTATGCTCCACCCAACCCGGCTGCGGAAAAATCTGTTCATGCTCTTTCTGGTCGATAGCGACGATTTGTCCGCTATGATCAAAAATGATGAAGCGGGTGCTGGTCGTGCCCTGATCCAACGCTCCCACATAATAGGTCATTTTTCAATCTCCTTTCCGGGAAATTAGGTGAGTTGGCAAGGGACCTCATGATGACTAAATGGATTTATGAAGGAAATGGGGTCGGACCAAGATAAGTAAGAGAAAGGGCACAAGGCGTAAGGCGCAAGGCGCAGGGCACAGGGGAAGAAGTTAAAGTCGTCGAAAGCGTTAAAATCGCAAGCGAAGCTTGCTCCTACAGGACATTTCGAGGCTGACATTTCTTGCTGCCGGCTGCGAGCTGCTTCCTGCCTGCTGTAGTAAAAGTGGTGCCGGGCGACCGGCATTCCTACCGCGACACAAACCCTCCAATAGCCCTATTTGTCACAGCATTTCTTATGTTTCTTGCCGCTGCCGCATGGGCAGGGCTCGTTGCGTCCAAGTTTCTTTTCGGCTACCTTGGGTTCTTGTGGATTCAATAATATTTCTAAATCGGTAATATCCTCTGGTTTATCTGGTTCCAATTCGATTGTATATTGCCAGCCCTTTTCTTCCAATATTGATGCTACTTCTTTCAGTCTTTCTTCGGTTTGCACACGAACAACAGCAGGCCTCTTTTCAGTGCCTAATTTTGTCTTCTTTATACCATCAAAAACTTTTTCCATCTTTTCACCATCAAAAATATTATAGGGTTAACATACCACATAACGACCGAGGTCAGTTAAGTAAAAGAAAAGGCATAGGGCACAAGGCATAGGGCACAAGGGAGCTCACTACGTGAGCCAGCGAGACGGCCGAGAAGGGCATAGGGGTATGCCGTTGGAGGTTGGAGGAGCGCTTCGCTTGAGGTTGGAGGGAGATCATTAGTCAATTAACTCTTGCTCTTTGGCTCCTGTACCACCTCGACGAGGAGCCCTTCAAGGGGGTTGAGAAAGTTGACCAGAAGCCCCTGGACGGGGGCAGCCGCTGGCTCATCGAATATGAGGTCACCCGGCGAAAAAGGCACAGGATTCCGGACGTCCTCGACGGCAAAAGCGATGTGGTGAAGGACGGACTTGCCCCCGAGGAACTTGACGAGCCGCGACTCCGGCTCGGGGACAACGAATTCGATCATCGGAAACCTGGTCGAGAAAGCAACAGCACACTCAAAGGCCGGCACCGGCCCCCAGATCAGTGGCTCAATGTCCTTAAGTCGCTCCCGGCACAGCTTCTCGGCGACGCTGACCGACCGCACCACCATCCCGACGTGATGGAATTTCATGACGCTCCCCTCGAGGCTCGTCGACAGATGCTAGATCGCGGCCTGTTTCGGCACAAACTCGTCGGCCCGATCCTTCAGTTGCTGCCAGATTGTGCGGACCGGCTCGGTTTTGTTCAGGCAGTAAAAATGAATGCCCGGGGCACCTCTTCGCAAAAGATCCC
>JABXKU010000122.1 GCA_013619105.1 Desulfuromonadales bacterium | reverse complement strand
AGGTGTTCCCCCAGCAGGTGAGCCCGGCCATCGCCCAGGATGGTGAAATGGCTGAACTGATGGCCGGCGTAGGCCTGGGCAATAGGTTCCGCACCCGGCGGCAGACGATTACCCGAAAAGAGAGAACCCCCCTCTTTTCCTGATAGGAGGTTGGCGTCCAAGCCCAGGGATTGCGCCAAGGGCCCGTTGAAGATGGCCAATCGTGGCGCAGAGACCGGCGTCGGGTCGAGGCGGGCATATAAAGCTTCTGGCAACCGAGCGTAACTGTTGTCGAATTTCCAGCCCGGGTCGGTTGTGGATTTAAGGGGGGCGTTTGGTTTCATAAGCCTCCGGTAGGGAAAGCGCAATGGGTTGTTGATAGATCAAGTCTATAGCAGAGGGGAGGCTCCGGGCAAGGGCGGTCCTGGACGTTGGGGAGTACAATACGCTGACCCTGGTTGGATATACCGTCACAGGAGAAGCCTTTTCTGGATCGCAGCATATTCTGGTGATATCAAAGAGTTCAAAAAATAATTAGGATTGTTTCTGTTTCGCCACCGGGCACTTGGGTTTGATATCGAGGATAGGGGGCTGTTTTTTTGGGATAAGAGAGTAATCTCTGTCCGATCAGCGCTGGCCGTTGTTCTGGCCCAACACGCTGTACCCACCATCCCCACTCTCAAATAAAAAGGCGGTTACCCCTCCCGGGTAGCCGCCTTTTGCCGTTTTCTAAATTACCCTAGGAGGCTGTCGGACTTAACGGGCCGAAACGAAACTTTGGCTGTTCGAGGCTAGATTTTTGAGAATTTGAGAGCAAATAGCAGGGCTATTTGTCGAAAATTGTCGAAAATATGGACCGATCAGATGATTTTGCAGTCGGTTCATGGAAAGTCCGACAGTCTCCTAGCGCACTGAACTTGCCATTCCGACCCCGGCCAGGGTTTCACCGCAGGTCGGACAATTACTTTCCGCAACGACATGGTTATCGATCACATCGAAGTCGATGCGGCGGATCAATAGTTCGTTGCACTTGGGGCAAAAGGTGTTGGTCTCTTCGGCGACGTTACCCAGGTAGATGTGGTGTAGCCCGGCAGCGCGGCCGATCTCTGCGGCTCGGTGCAGGGTGGCGACGGGGGTTGGTGGAGTATGCTCCATCTGGTAAGAGGGGAAGAATCGGCTGATATGCCAGGGGGTGTCGGCCCCCAGCTCGATGCAGATGAACTCGGCCAGTTCTTTCAGCTCCTGCGGGTCGTCATTGAGCCCTGGCACGATGAGGGTGGTCACTTCGAGCCAGATGCCGAGGGTCTTCATGCGTCGCAGGCTATCGAGCACCGGCTGCAGGCGGGCGCCGACGTGACGGCGGTAGGTTTCTTCGCGAAAGGCCTTCAGGTCAATATTGGCGGCGTCAAGCCAGTCCCGTGCCATATCCAGGGCCTCGTCGGTCATATACCCGTTGCTGACGAAGACGTTGGCCAGCCCGGCGGCACGGGCCAGTTTGGCCGTGTCGTGGGCGTACTCAAAGAACACGGTTGGTTCGGTGTAGGTGTAGGCGATGGAGCGGCAGTGGTGACGTTGCGCGCTGGTGATGATTTGTTCGGGAAGCGCTGGGTGGCCACCGACCATGTGCTGCTCGCGGGGCATCTGCGAGATCTCCCAGTTCTGGCACCAGGCGCAGCGGAAGTTGCAGCCCGGGGTGGCGATGGAGAAGGACCGCGAGCCGGGATAGAAATGGTACAGAGGCTTCTTTTCGATGGGGTCGACGGCCTGGCTGATGGTGCGGCCGTAGACCAGGGTATAGAGGGTGCCGTCGCAGTTCTGCCGCACCTGGCAGAGTCCCCTGTGGCCGTCGGCGATGGTGCAGCAGTGGGCGCACAGTCGGCAGCGCACCAGCCGGTCCGGTAATTTTTTGTAGAGCAGGGCTTCTTGCATTGTCGGACCTTTCTTTGGGTTGTCTTTGGCTATCAGTTTAGCAGTTCTTTAAGGGCTAGGTCAGGTTTGTAGGGTTGCTTTGGTCTTTATCAGCGTTGAGAACCCCTTGCGCGTGAACTTGATTAAAAGCCGCCATTAAGCTAAAAAAGCTTATCATCCCAAATACCTTAAACGGAAAACTTTTATTTAGGACACCTATGCTGAGAATCTCTGTTGGCCATATTCTTTCGTGCTGTTTGTTGATCTGTTTTTGTGCCACCGGCCTGTGGGCTAAGGAGCGCGTGTTGCAACAGAGCATTCTCGACCTGCAGGCTCGTATTGAGTCCTATGTGCCCGATGAACGGTATCGGGACGATGCTTTCGGTCTGGTGGTGGTAAAGGATGCCATTGTCAGTCTCAAGGCCGGTTCGGGAGGGATCGGGGCCTGTCTGGTGGACGCCAAGACCGGCGAGGTGGTGGAGCGGGGGCGCAACCGCCAGTACAGCCCTCACTTTCGTAGCGATATGCATGGTGAAATGGATCTTCTCAATCGCTATGAGGACCGAGTGCAGAAGATGGGCGGCGGCAATTCTGGCAACGACCCTCGTCAGTGCGGTGAGCTGATCCTGTTCACCTCGACGGAACCTTGCCCCATGTGTCTGACCCGAATCATCAACTCTGGCATTCAGCGCATGTACTACATTAATCCTGATTTGGATGGGGGCATGGCCCACCGTATGGAGCAGTTGCCGCCCTTCTGGCAAAAATTTGCGGCGGGCCGCGACTTTCGTCAGGCGGAGTGTTCGCCACGGTTACAGAAGATCGCTGAGGATCTTTTTCGCCATTCGGTGCGTTCGTTTGCCAAACAGAAGGAATGATTTACAAGGGGATGCTGAGGAAAAAAAAAGGGCGCGCCTTTCAGGAGGGAAAGGGCGCGCCAAAGATGGAGGTTTGGAACTGTGAAACACGAAGTGTTTTTTTGTTTCGTGTGTCTGGAACTAATCTAGTCTTTTAAGGCTTGTAGCGCCACGTGTCACTCCGTAAAAAAAGCAGGGCGAGGCCTCCTCTGTTGACTGTGCGTTTGCACAGGTCGCCCGCCAGACGATAAAAAGCCGGCTTTCTCTTTGGGGAGAGCCGGCTTTTTGCTGCTTAGTTCAGGTGTTTCAGCCCATGGATACCTCGGGAGCGTCGCCGCCGAGAACCTTGAGCAGGCGGTTCACACGAAAGACGACCAGAAACTTCTGCTCCTGTGCCGGATCGCCCTCGGGAACTGGACAACGACGAGAATATTGGGCGATCAGTTCCGGGTCGGTCTCTTCTTTGATTTTTTCAAGAAATAAGCGCACACCTTGGTAGCGGCCGCCCGTTTCAAGAAACAGAAAGGCTGCCTGGGAATTGCTCTGCAGATTATGATGGCTGAGCCGGTCAAGCATAATGAAGCTGACCGAGCCGTCATCCATGACTTGGGGTCGGGCGTAGATGGCGGCGTCGACCTTGCCCTGGCTGTCAGCGGTGGCCAGAATGCCGGTGCCTTCGGTATTGTCGAAATAGTCCTTGAGGTTCATGCTCCCCCCTATGATTGGTTGCAGGCGCTCATTCGTCCAGCCCGAAGACCGGGCAGGCGAGCCTTTTCCTTCACTCTACTCCTTGTTTAGTCCTCTGTGCAACCTGGATAAGTACAAACCAATCAGCGCTTGCGAATCGGGCGGTTGTCATGGCGCCGGTCGGGGCTGCTCCAAGGGCGCTTACCGGGATGCTTCCAGGAGCGGCGAATGTGCTCGTGGCGGTACCATTGTCTGTGAGGCAGCGGTGCGTAGAGGTAAGGTCTGACCGCTACTGACCGGCGATGTCGCCAGACCGGTGCCGGATAGTAGTTGCCGACGTGCAGGCGACCGCCGTGGAACAGCCAGCTGAAGCTGAAGTAGATGGGGGAGGGGTTGGTGTAGGCATGGGGGTAGACATAGTAGCGTTCGGCGGGGCGGTAGACGTAGATCGGTCGGTTAACGATCGCAGGCGTTGCCGCTGGCGGCCGGTCGCTGACGATCTGCCAGGTGCCGTCCCGTTGCCGACAGGCGGTGCCGTAGCCCTGCTGCTGCTCACCGCCGATGCTGATGGTGGTGATGAATTCCCGACATGGGCGTCCCTGAGTGTCGTTAAAGGTGCGTAACGGCACCACCGCGCCGGCACGATCGGTGTCGGGGTTCACCCAGTCGGCGGTTTGATTGCTGGGATTGTTTTCCAAAGCATACTGAAAGGTGTCGCTCATCGCCTGCTGTTCCATGGTAGCCAATTGGGCCAAGGCGCTGCCACTCCAAAGCAAGGCGACGGTGAGCAGGGCACTGGCCAAGGCTGTACGTGTCATGATAGGCCTCCTTGTCGGGGATGAAAAACGGCGCTCATCGCCATCACACTTTATCAGACGGGACAGTGGAAACAAGGTTTACTCTGCCCAGGGGTCAGGCTGTATCTATTCAGCGGGTGGTTTGTTGCTGGTAAGCGCAAAAGCCGGGGCGTGGGCCAATTTGGGGATGGTTACGGCAGGTGGATGGACGCCGGGAATAGATGGTGCAACGGCGGCTGGACGCATCGAGGAAGATGCAGTCGTCGTTGGCTCGCCGGGCCAGGGTGAAGATCTGGTGCTTGAAGTTGAAGTGATCGATAATGCCGGCCTTTTTCAGCCGCTTGGCGAGGTTCTTGGCGGGTTCATCGGCCTCGAAAGGATCGATGAACTCCATGCGCACCAGGTCCTCAACGCGCACTTCTACCGGCAGGCTGCAGCAGACCGCCCGGCAGTCGTTGCATAGCCCTTTGCGGTATTTGATCCAGGTCGCAGGGCTCTCGACGTGGCAGTGATGTATGGTATGTTTCTTCATTAAACTAGAATGGGGAGTGTCCGGCTGACTATCTGAGAAGGGTACAGCTCACGGCGTTAATGCATTTCGCCCGGCGCCATAAATGATGACCAATGGAGCGAAACTCTAAAGCAATGAGGAGGGAATTGCAAGGGGAAATGGCGACGGACTCTGTCCCGCTCGGCGCGGGCCAGGGGCGCAGGTTTATGGTGTGCCGCCCCTGGGTCGCAGCGCCAAGGTGGATAGTTTTCATCCGGAAACGGCTCTTTTTCCCAATCTCGGCGTCAATCCGCGCCCTTGCGTGTGCGGCGTAAATAGCTACGCCTCCGTGCAAGCGCTTGATTTCCTTGACACTGGGAAAAATTGCTCGTTTCCCATATGAAAACTGCACTGTGTCCATCCAAAGTTTCCAGATGGACACTAGATAGTCTGTGGCGGGAATTCTCCTGTCGCGGAGGAAAAAGCTGTCGCTGGTCAGTCGATGCCGGGCAAGCTTTCGATGATCAGGCTGGTGATTGCCTGTTTATGATTGTAGTAGGCCGAGGCCGGAGCAAGGAGGCCGACGATGTAGAATTCATCATTATCCTTGGGCGAAATGAAGCCGACAAGTCGGCGGCGGTCAAAATCAAAGTCGACCCAGGTCAGGTTACCGGAATCGGGGTCCATTCGTTCCAGCAGTTCGACGGCGCAGACCAGTTCGGCACCTATGCATTCGATCCCCCGGCCGGGGATGCGGCCGCGACTGGCGATGATAAAGCCTTGCGAGTCGACCACGAAGACGGCGTCGGATCGGGTAGCCTCCATGCACCAGGAGATGCAATCCTCCCAGGTGCTAAAA
>JABXKU010000041.1 GCA_013619105.1 Desulfuromonadales bacterium | reverse complement strand
TCTAAAACTATGGCTCCTTTAGAACAACAGACCAATTTAAGTTTGAATTATTCAACCTGCCCGAGCAGCGCCAAGTTGCCAAGAGCTGTCAGTATGTCCCCGCCAAGCGACAATTTATTGATGGCCTGGAGGAAAAGACTGTTAGGCCCAAGAGGCAGCTGTATCCAATTAGTGACAAAGCCACCAAAACAGGGGAAAACCTGTATTGGACAAAGGTTATAGCAGTGAGCATCAGACTATTGATGACGAACAATGAATGCAGTCGGACTTGAAACCTTACTTGAATAGGCGATAATGATAACTAGTAAGTTCATTTGCCCGTAAGAATATGTAACCCAATATCCGGTTTTCCAGCATTTCATGTATGTTCCGGGGGTACTTTCCTGAGCAGAATGGAGGTTCCATATGACTTATTCGGTCAGCCCTGCAGGGGAAAGATTCCCGCTGCCTGACGAAGAAGACTATGCCGCAGAGTTTCTCAAGCTCGAGCAGATTGTTTCGGAGAAAAGAAAAGATAACCACGAAATCGTTGTGGTCATGGGGCTCGGTTTTGTCGGGGCGGTCATGGCTGCCGTCGTTGCAGACTCAACCGATTCAAAAACGGCTCTGCCCGGTAAGTTTGTTATCGGCATGCAACGGCCGAGCACCAGAAGTTATTGGAAAATCCCCTTATTTAACCAAGGCATCTGTCCTCTTAAAGCTGAAGACCCCGAAGTGGCCGAGATTATTCACCGCTGCGTAGTAGAGAAAAAAAACCTCATTGCCACCTATACCAATGAGGTTCTCAAGCTTGCCGATGTGGTGGTCGTGGATATCCAATGTGATTTTATCAAACAGGATCTGGGTGATCTCCGTACGGGCTATGCCGACATCAGTGCCCTTGAGGAAAGTTTCAGGATTTTAGGGGAGAAAATTTCGCCAGCATGCATGGTGTTGATTGAAACCACAGTACCTCCGGGTGCAACTGAATATATCGCTTACCCTGCCATCAAAAAGGCTTTCCGCCAACGAGGGATTGTTGATGAGCCCTTGCTCGCCCATAGTTATGAGCGAGTCATGCCAGGCAAGGAATATGTAAAATCCATCCGTGACTTTTGGCGAGTCTGCAGTGGAATCAATTCTGAAAGCCGAAGTCGGGTTAAAAAATTTCTAGAAGAAGTCCTAAATACTACTGATTACCCCCTCACGATACTCGACCGGCCTATCGAAAGTGAAACCTGTAAAATAGTGGAAAACAGCTACCGAGCCACCATTCTCGCTTTTCTCCATGAGTGGAGTCTGTTTGCAGAAACAAACGGTGTCGACCTTATCAAGATAATCGAGGCGATCAAAGTGAGACCAACTCACAGTAATATGATCTTTCCCGGCCCCGGTATCGGCGGTTATTGTCTTCCAAAGGACGGGGGACTGGGGCTATGGGCCTACCGACACCTGATGGGTTTTGAAAACGAGATCTTTCAAATTACTCCGGAGGCCATCAATATCAACGACACCCGCCCTTTGCATGTGGTGCAGCTGGTACGGGATGCCCTACGCAACATGGGAAAAATTGTGGCAGCCACTCCGATCACCATCCTCGGTGTCTCCTATCGGGAGGATGTGGGCGATACCCGCTATAGCGGTTCAGAAATTGTCCTGCGCAAACTAACCGAGATGGGTGCTGAAGTTCGGGCTCACGACCCCTATGTCGAGCATTGGTGGGAGATTGAAAAACAGGATAGTTACCCGGCAACGGGGCTGAGTCTGGCCCGTTTTTTCCGTAATCAACAGGAGCTGGATGGATTTACCATGACCCCCGAACTACCCGATTCTCTGGGCAATGCCGAAGCCGTAGTTTTAGCGGTACGTCATGCCTCCTATTTAGCCCTGACACCAGACGATATATTTCGCATGGCCGGCGGACCAATTGCCGTTGTGGACTGTTTTGGCATATTGACCGATCAACAGATTGAGCGTTATTTCGAGTTGGGCTGCGAGGTCAAGGCTCTGGGCCGTGGCCATGTCCAACGCATCAAAGAGGCGGTACGAAAAACAAAAACCGGTTAAGGTTTGTTTTTCACCTTCCCTGCTTTGAAACTTTTTTACCAACACTTACGATGATCCCTAAGGCAAAAGCCCTGACAATAAAGATATCAGTGTTTTACCCGACAAGAACCGGCACCAGTTTTTTTGCTTAATGCACCAGACGATCCATTTAAAAACCCAGAAGGTTTTTGAATTAATCCAACAACAGCAGCTTTTCCGCTCAGAGCAAGTTCTGGAGGAGATAATGAAAATTCTAACTGGAGCGCTTTGCCTGGTAACAGCAGTGAATCTGTTTGCTTGTGGAGGAAGCGGCGGAGGGTCGTCGGGCGCAGCAGAAACAGCAGGACTTTCTGTCACAGTCGGAAAGTTTGATGCCAACATCTCAGAGACGGAGGCCAAATGGTGGGGAGGCGTCAGAGGGACGGACGGCAAGATCTACGGCATCCCTTATGAGGCTGACAACATCCTTATCATAGACCCAACCACCAATACCGCAACGCGTATCACGATGGGGGCTGATATTTCTGGCTCTAACAAGTGGGCGAGTGGGGTCCTTGGTCCGGATGGGAAAATTTATTGCGCTCCCTACAATGCTCCCGACGTTCTGATCATCGACCCGGCAACGGGAAGTGCAATTCGAAATAATTATGGCTTAAATCTCACCGATACCGCCAAGTGGGCGGGAGCAGTACTGGGACCGAATAATAAGATTTACTGTATCCCAAGAGACTCAACAGACATTCTTATCATTGACCCCATCAACGGAACCGCCACCCGTGACACCATGAACGCTAGCCTTGGCGGTTCACACAAGTGGACAGGGGGAGTGCTTGCTGCGAACGGGAAAATTTATGGCGTTCCCCGCAATGCCATGAACATCCTTATTATTGATACTAACTTGGGCACTGCCTCCCGTAGCAATATGGGTGCGGCCCTAACCAGTATCCACAAATATGCCGGAGGAGTTCGCGCATCGAATGGGAAAATTTATGCCATTCCTTACACCGATTCCCCCGCCATCTTGATCATCGATCCGGTGGACGATTCGGCGTCCCTCAGTACCATGGGAGCAAATCTTTCCGGATCTGGGTGGTCAGAAGCAATCCTTGGCCCAGACAATAAAATTTACGCTGTTCCATACACCGCGTCCGACCTTTTAATCATTAATCCTTTGGCCGGCACCGCTTCTCGCTACTCGATTAATGATGTGGTATCGACATCTACGGGAAAATGGGTAATGGGAGATATTATAAACAAAGAATTCTACGGTATTCCCTACATGTCCACGGACATCATCCGTGTGGAAATTCAATAAACCACCGACTGAAATTTGCCTATGGGGGCGGCACACAGGGTAAGCCGCCCGGGAAATTAACAGCTTTTTTCCCGAGGAATCGGGAATCGACTTACGACCATGTCGCTCCGCATCAAGCCTTTCTAGATCTTATTATCAAAGGGATTCAGGAACCCAAAGAAGGCTTAATGGCGGAAGCCTACAAAATCGAAAACGGCATCAACCTGCATTACAACAAAGTGCGCTTTCAGAAAATCAAACTGCTTCAGGAGCGGAATTGCTCTATCGACCCGGGTCTTTGGTATATCGATATCATGACCTACCTGGAAAGGATCGGAGGTTATTGCTTTAACATCGCCCAGGCTCTGACCGGGCAAAAATAGCCGCTATTGCTCAAACGATATAAAAAGGCCTCAATGTCGTCAGACATTGAGGCCTTTTTTACATACGCCCCACTCCGTGGGAAGTGCAGATCAGCAATTTTTCAGACCCTTAGCAACCGCCAGTTATTAGCTGATTCATCAATTCATATCCGTGTCCAATAAAGAACCCGGTCTCGACCGCTGCCTTTTCATGATAGGCATTACCAGAAAATGCGTTGGGTTTCTCCTGAGCCCGAGAATCATAAAGAATAAAAGGCACAGCATCCCCGGTATGGGTCATTTTTTTAACCGGAGTCGGATGATCCGGCAGCACCATCAAACGAAATTCGCCCAGCGCGGGAAGACCTTCGAGCACTGTACCGACTACCAATTCATCGAAGGATTCGATAGCACGTATTTTTTCTGCCAAATCCCCGCTATGAGAAGCTTCATCGGGAGCCTCTACGTGTACATAGACATAGTCCCTGGTCTTAAGTGACTCCAGAGCATAACGCCCTTTGGCCAGGTAATCGGTATCAAGATACCCGGTAGCTCCTGGAACCTCAATGACGTCGAGCCCCGCATAGACACCGATACCCTTAATCAGATCGACAGCCGATATTACCGCTCCGCTGATGTCAAACTTTTGGCGTAAGGTTTCCATCTGTGGAGCCCGACCGTGGCCCCACAACCAAATGGCATTGGCCGGTTTATCTCCAGCGGCGATGCGATCCCTATTGACCGGATGGGTCTTAAGCAAGGCGTTGGCCTTGGTAGCAAGGGCCTGCAAAATATCAGCCCCATCGCCACTCGGTAAAAAGGCAGCCACGGCTTGCCCGCTAATGTCATGAGGCGGGGTAAAGTTTAACTGATCTCTGCCGCCATGCCAGACCATGAGGTGCCGATAGGAAACCCCCGGATGAAAGGAAAAAGTTTGACCGCCAAACTCTTTCTGTAAGGCTTCTACCAGTTGCCGTGCCTGCTCTGAACCAATGTGCCCTGCAGAGAAGTCATCCATAGTTATTTCGCCGTTACGATCACCAAGGGTAACCAGATTAAGGCGAAAAGCGATATCCTCTGGTCCAAGGTCAACCCCCATACTGGCAGCTTCGAGAGGAGAACGACCGCTGTAGCAAACAGCAGGGTCATAGCCGAAGGCTGATAGATTGGCGACGTCACTACCTGGCGGATAGCCGGCGGGAATGGTCTGGACCATACCGAGAGCACCCTGACGAGCGAGACGATCCATATTGGGAGTAACGGCTGCCTGGAGAGGTGTTTGACCATTTAACTCAGCCAAAGGCTCATCTGCCATACCATCGCCTAAAAGAACCACATATTTCATAATAGCCTCAACCAAATATCTATAAAAATATCGTTTATACAAATGCTGACTATGCGGGAGGAGACATCTCCACCGCAGAACCAACGAGTTTCCATCCGGAAACTTTGGATGGACACAGTGCAGTTTTCATATGGGAAACGTTCTGCTTCCGGATGAAAACCAACTAACCTCTTGGATGAATCTGTTCATGAAGCCTTTTCAGACGTTCCCGGGTTACATGAGTATATATCTGAGTGGTAGAGATATCCGCATGCCCTAGCATGGTTTGCACTGCACGCAAATCAGCGCCATTATCCAGCAAGTGTGTCGCAAAAGAATGGCGTAAAGTATGCGGGGTTATGTTTTTACGAATTCCGGCCTGCTTGGCGCGCCGTTTAATAATCTTCCAGAAGCCCTGACGTGTCAACCCATTCCCTGATCGATTGAGGAACAGGATTAAACTTCCCATCCCCTTATCTAATAACGGAAGCCCGATGTCGAGATAATTACGCAACTCATACAGGGCCGACTCTCCCAAGGGTACGATGCGCTGCTTCCCACCCTTGCCAAAAGCAGTCAAATAACCTACATCGAGTTGTAGATCAGAAACCTTAAGCCCAACCAGTTCAGAGACACGCAGTCCAGTGGCATAGAGCACTTCGAACATAGCACGATCCCGGCGATCAAGGTAACTGTCGCCAACGGGTGCAGCAAGCAACCGCTCAACCTCTTCAGGAGATAAAGTTTTAGGCAAACCACTCAGGGTTCGCGGTGCCTGTATCTGACCTGTTGGATTATCGGTGGCATACCCTTCCGCCAACAAAAAGCGATGAAAGGTACGCAGGGCTACCAGAGTCCGTGCCCTGCTGCGAGAAGACAGACCGGCTTTTTTTAAAGAGGCAAGGAAACCAAGCACCAAGCTGGATGTCACCTGATCCGGTTGCATGGCTTCTTGCTCAAATAAAAACCCAACATAACGGGCCAAGTCCCGACCATAAGCGTCCAGGGTATTAGCCGCCAATCCTTTTTCGACCGTCAGATAGTTAAGAAACGCATCGAGCTTATGATTCATAACACCCTGCTTTACTGGCCTATTATGCGCCGGAGTTGTCAATGGCATCGAGCAATTTCTGACGAAGCTCAGTTATTCTCTGAAAATCGGTTATCTTCTGACTAAATATGTCGCGCACATAAAAGGTGTCGGCTACCTGATCAACCTTGGTGGAGATCTTGGATACACCAATATACAGCCCCATGTCGAGTAGAGTTTTACTGACTGTGTAGAGCAAGCCGACCTTGTCATGGGTATAAATATCAAGCACCGTGTAATCCCTGGAAACCTTGTTGTCGATTTCAATACGGCTCGGCATTCGCGGCCTCGGTGGAGTCGGTAAAGCCTTGACTTGCTGGCGTTCAGAAACAAGATCCTCGACCAGCATACGTCCTTCAATTACAGCCTCAAGGGCAGTTCGCACCTTTTCCCACTTTTCTTGAGAGACAATCGGACGCTTCAGATGTCCCCGTACCTGAAGGATATCAAAGACCAATCCGTCTTTATGTGTATAGATCAGAGCGCCGAGTATATTGACATTGAACGCAGCCATAACACCGGTAATCATAGTGAAGAGCCCGGCTATATCAACGGTGACAATTGTCAGTTCGGTAAATTTGGCCTCCTGATCATTGGTGGCCTTAAAGGCCAGCGTCTGATCGCGGCGGTCCATGATCAAGCGCATGTGTTCAGCGATATTCTCCGAAGGCTGCGCAATCAGATAGCGCATACCCATAAGCTTGAGGCGCTCTTTAATGGCTCGTTCGCTATACTCGTCTTTTAGCAGTTCGACAACCCGGCGCTTGCGATTACGAATCCTCTCAGAGCGGCTTTCTAGATAAAAATCACCCCGCTCCAGAATATCGTAAGTCTTTTCGTAAAGCTCCTGTAGCAACAGCCCTTTCCACCCCGACCAGACATCGGGCCCCACCGCTCTGATATCGGCTACGGTGAGTAAAAACAGCATGCGCAAGTTTTCACTCATGCCCATCTGCTGGGCAAACTGTACAATCAAAGCGTCGTCGTGCAAATCCCGTCTCTGAGAGATATGGGTCATCTGCAGATGGTTGCGTACCAGGAACTCCAAGCGGCGAGCATCTTCCTTGTGGAGGCCCAGACGCCGGGCTATGGTCGGGATCATGTCGGCGCCTTTGTTGCAATGATCTTTGCCCTGCCCCTTACCAATATCGTGCAGCAGCGCCGCCAGAAACAGCAATTCTCTCTTTTCAATGTCATGAGCCACTTTACTCAACAAGGCAAAGGACTCATCGTATTTCCCTTGCCAGATTTTGATCAATTCTTCCAGAGCAAACAGAGAATGGAAATCGACGGTGTAGATGTGATAAGCGTCATGTTGCACCTTGCAATAGAGACGACCGAATTCAGGCAGAAAATGGTTCAAGAAGCGCAGATGATGCATGCTTCGCAGGGCATCAGCAACCCGCTGAGGCGAGCGTAAAATCTCCATGAAATCACCGGTCATAATCCGTGAACGCCGAACATGATCGTTAATACGATGCGAATTTTCACGGATCAGTGTTTTGACCTGGATGCTAATCTTCACCCCCTGCTTCTGAGCTAGACGGAAGGCTCTCATCATCAGGGCTGGTTCTTTTTCGAACAGATCATCCTGCTCCACACGCAACTCATTTCCGTGGATATAGAAAGAATCCCCAACACTGCGTCGAACGGGGCGACGACTGCGATGGACCGTCCTCTCTGGAGGAGCATCCAGGACACCAGTTGCTTTGGCAATTAGATAGGATGAGATATGCTCTACATGGGTGGCGTGGGCATAATAATCCTGCATAAATTGTTCGACAGCTGGCGCCTCTTTACGATCCTGGTAACCAAGAAAATTCGCAATCTTTTCCTGCTGATCGAAACGCAGCTGCTCGTTCTTTCCCTTAGACAGGTAATGCAGTTCATTGCGTATTCGCCACAGATAACTGAGCGCTCTTTCGAACTCTTCGCCCTGGCGTTCAGTGACCATGCCCTTGATGATCAACTCCCGCAAGTTACGGCATTTGTACTTGGCCTGGGCCATCCACATGGCGGTTTGAAGGTCTCTCAGGCCCCCCTCGCCTTCTTTGATGTTCGGTTCCAGTAAAAAAACCGAAGAGCCGTATTTACTCATCCGCCGCTCGTGTTCGACGACCTTCTCCTGCAGAAATTTCTTGCTGTTCCAGCTGTATATTTTATTCAGTACCGATTGTTCAAACTCAGCGTGGCATTCCCGACTGCCTGTCAAATAACGGGTATCGAGAAGAGCGGTCCGCACGGTGAGGTCTTTTTCGGCCATATCGATGCAATCGCGACTGGAGCGAACACTGTAGCCAACCTCCAGTTTCAAATCCCAGAGGATATACAGCATGCGCTCCGCCAAGGCTTCGGCAAAATCCCGCCCCTTACTGCAGTAATAGAACATCAGATCGATATCAGAACGAGGATTCAGCTGAGCGCGACCATATCCCCCTAGAGCCAGCAGCACACAGGAGTTACCATGACGCTGTACCAAGCTTTCGGAGACAATCTGATAAAGAGCGTGCAGTAGTTGATCGTTGAGTTCGGTGACCTGATCGACTACGGCGCGCCCTCCGAGTCCCGCCCGATGCCGATCACGGATTTCCTGCTGACCCTGCTCAAGAAAAGCGCGAGCCGCCTCTACCAACAGAGAACGATTCCCTTGATAGTCCTGCCCTGCGGCAGAGATCAGCTCATCACTGAAAAAAGCAACGATGTTAAACGACATTAAAGGTCCTTATTTGGTGGCAATCATGCGGCTGTCTTGGGCAAACTTTTTAACCCCGGCTACAATGGCATCTGCGGCCCGCCCCTGAAACTTACTGCTTTTTAGTCGACTTTCTTCAGTTTTGTTGCTAATAAAGGCCGTTTCCACCAGGACCGAAGGCATGGTGGCACCTAACAGAACATAAAAAGGGCCCTGTCGAACCCCATGGTCCTTAATTTGTGAATAGTGTCGGCCGAGACTACCGACCAAGCTACTCTGGATTTCCGCTGCCAAGCGGCTCGATTCGTTAATCTTAGAGTTGGCCATCAGGTCAAATAATATCATTTCTAAATCGCCGACCTGCTTCAAAGAAGTGCCATTTTCCCGGGCTGCGACGGCGGCAGCCTTGTCATTTTTAGAAAAGTTTAAATAGTAAGTTTCGATACCGCGGACCGAACGGTTTTTGCTGGCATTGGCATGGATGGAGATAAACAGGTCTGCACCGACCCGATTGGCGACAGCGGTGCGCTCTTCTAACGCCAGATAGACGTCCTTATCCCGGGTCAAAATCACCTGGCAGCCGAACTCCTTTTTCAGACGTTTTGCCAATACGCGAGCCAAGGCCAGCGTGACATCCTTCTCATAGGTGCCCCTGGGACCAATTGCGCCGGGATCCTTACCGCCATGTCCGGCATCAACCACAATCCGCCGCAATCGATTGCTGCCGCCTTCAGGCAAACGCACCTGTGGTTGGCGCTCTTCGGGCGTCTGAGCCAGAACCGTGGCAATAGGGTCTCCCTTAGCTGTGGGCAATGACCGTATTTCTGTTGAATTAGCCTCGAGCACAGCCTGCTTTTTAGTACCAAGGTCGATCACAATACGGTCTGGACCCTTTAGGGCAAAAACCTTGTATTTTCCCTCCATCGCGAGATCAAGTACTACCCGCGTACTGTTATTCTGTTGTCCCCCGACTCGAACCTGACGGATCATCCCCTCTTTAATGACCATGCGCTGATCTATACCGGACGCAATCCCTGCTCCTTTTAGATCAATGTAGATCCGCGGCACAATTCCTTTGCCAGCATCACCCGGCAAAGAGCCAGAACTAAAAGGTACCGAACCGTTGAGTTCCAGCACGATTCTCGTGTATTCGGGGCTAGCCCAGTGACGAATGGCTTTCAAAAGAAGCGTACCCGGTGCGACTCTAGATGTTTTTACAGAGGATGATGGAAGAGTACGAACCCTCTTGGCAGGGGCATAGGCGGCCAAGCGCACAGCACCTTTTTGTGCCAGACGGATCATATCCCCTTGAGGATAGCGATCGATAGCCTCGCGATAGAGCAGATAGGCCTTAACGAACTGCTTCTGATGTTGTTCAATGGCCCCTGCTGCCAGCACTAGGCTGTCATCGGCCAGGTTGCTGCCAGGATAACTGGCCGCCAGGCGCTTATAAAAAGCTATCGCCGAAACAATATCAGACCTTTTTTGAGAAATACCGTAAAGCCGTTGACTGGCTTTGCCAGCCAGGTAAATAGCTGCGGGGGCCTTTGAGTGGGAGGCGTAGCGCTTAGAAAAGCTATCAAATCGATTGATGACCTTTTCCCAGTTGTCCCGATAGAGCTGTTTCTTTTGGGAAGCCAGCAGCAGGTTGTACTGCTGGCGTGCCTTTTGAAATGTCTCTGTGGGACCCGCATGGCAAAGTCCAGCCGGCAATAATAAACCTAAAAGTAAAAGTCCTACACAGGTAAATCGACAGAATTGCATAGCGTCACACCATCTTCTGTAATTCATAGAGTAGATTAAGCCCTTCCAGGGGCGTCATATGAGCGATATCAAGTTCCTGCAATTTGGTGCGTAACGGATCGTCAGCTCCAGAAAACAAAGAAAGTTGCGGTTCAACGGTACATTCTCGAGGTTGTTGACTACGAGCCAACCGCGGCTGACCCTGTTCTTCAAATTCGCCCCGTTCAAGGTTATTCAGAATCTCCCGAGCCCGGCCCAACACTTCTTCCGGTAGTCCGGCCAAACGAGCGACCTGAATACCATAAGAATGGCTGGCCCCTCCCGGTACGATCCGGCGCAGAAAGATAATTTGCTCGTTCCATTCCTTAACCGCAATATTGAAATTTTTGACCCTTGAGCAGGTCACGGCCAGATCGGTCAATTCGTGATAATGAGTGGCAAACAGAGTTTTCGCCGCTACCTGTGGATTATTGTGCAGAAATTCAGCCACTGCCCAAGCAATACTGATCCCGTCAAACGTGGAGGTGCCGCGACCTATTTCATCAAGTACCAGCAGGCTGCGTGGGCTGGCATGGCGCAAAATATTGGCCGCTTCGGTCATTTCTACCATAAAGGTGGACTGACCCTGAGCCAGGTTGTCGCTGGCGCCAACTCGGGTAAAGATACGGTCGACTAAACCGATACGAGCCGCCTTAGCCGGCACCAGGCTGCCCATATGAGCCATCAGGGTGATCAATGCCACCTGACGCATAAAGGTTGATTTGCCAGCCATATTCGGCCCGGTGATAATCAGGATCTGATTCTCTTCACAATCGAGACTAACATCGTTAGGCACAAAGTTTTCGCCAAGAGGCATCGCCTCGATAACAGGATGGCGCCCTTCTTCGATGATCAACTGGCTACTGTCATCCATCTCGGGCCGCACGTAGTTGCGGCTGTGGGCTACCTCGGCCAAGGACTGCAACACGTCGAGATTGGCGATAACCTCAGCCGTCTGCTGAATGCGTTTACCCTCTTTGGCCACCTGGCAACGCACCTGCTGAAAAAGATCGAATTCGATAACGACCATTTTCTCTTCAGCGCCCAACACCTTTTCTTCGTATTCTTTCAACCGGGGGGTGATATAGCGTTCGGCATTGGCAAGCGTCTGTTTGCGCTGGTAATCCTCGGGCACCTTGGCGACATGGGTTCGGGTCACTTCAATGTAATAGCCAAACACCTTATTGAACCGTACCTTAAGGGATGAAATACCGGTACGCTCACGTTCTTCCCGCTCTAATTGGGCAATCCAACCCTTGCCTGTTCGGCAGATCTGGCGCAATTCATCGAGTTCGGCATCGAAACCGTCCCGGATCAAGCCCCCTTCGCGCAACACAAAGGGCGGGTCTTCGACAATGGCTTTATCAATGAGCTCTAAGACGTCCTGCAAAGGGTCATGGTTTACAGTCAACTCGGTAATCAGTTCGCTGGAAAGCTCCCCCAGTTGCCCAGATATCGCAGGTAACTGTTGCAGAGTCTTTTTCAATGCGACCAAATCTTTACCGTTGGCGTTGCCCATGGAGATTTTGGCGTTCAATCTTTCGAGATCATAAACCCCATCCAGCGCTTCGCGAAGTTCTTCCCGTACCAGGCTTTCCTCTACCAGTTCGGCGACCGCCTCATGGCGACAACAAATGCGCGCCAGATCGATGAGAGGCCGATTGATCCAATGCCGCAGTTTGCGCCCACCCATGGCGGTGACGGTACCATCGAGCACCCCGAGCAGCGAACCCTTTTTGCGTTGATCGTTGAGAGTAGCTGTCAATTCGAGGTTGCGCCGGGTATTGTTGTCCAGCGCCATGAAGTCTTGGCAATGATAGGTGACAAGAGAACGGATATGCTCGACGACACCCTTTTGCGTTTCAAGCAGATAATGAAGAATGGCCCCTGCCGCTCCTTGCGCCAGAGGCAGGCCCTCGCAGCCAAAAGCGGTCAACGAATCACAGGAAAAAAACTGCTGGATGCGCTCCCGACCGTAATCGGCTTCAAAAGCCCAGTCCGGTAGTCGATTGAGAGAGCGTTCCTGCAACACCGAATCAAGATCGGCCAGTAGCTGCAGGCCGGCCTCTTCGGCACAGAGCACTTCACGCGCATCGACGGAAGCGATTTCGCTACGTACCGTCTCCAGATCAGTCACCTCGGTGACACGGAATTCACCGGTGGTAATATCGAGCAGAGCGATACCCCAGCGCTGTCCGCTGTCTCCACAAAGAGCCAGCAGGTAGTTGTTCTGTTTAGGCTGCAGGGTGTCGCTGTCGATGACCAGACCGGGGGTGACAACCCTCACCACCTCTCGCTTGACAATCCCCTTGACCGTCTTGGGATCTTCTACCTGCTCGCAAATGGCAACCTTGAATCCGGCTTCCACCAGTTTGGCGATGTAGGGTTGACTGCTGTGAAAAGGAATGCCGCAAAGAGGAATTTCCTGTTCGGAACCCTTGTTCCGCGAGGTCAGGGTAATATTGAGTACCCGGGAGGCAGTAACGGCATCTTCCAGGAACATTTCATAAAAGTCACCGAGACGAAAAAAAAGGATGGAATCGGCATGCTGGGATTTAATCTCAAGGTATTGCCGCATCATAGGAGTCATTTTGTTCATATCACTATATCAAAAACTAAGAATTAGATAGAAACGGGCTGTCTTAAAAGCCCAGTGAACGTACTTTGGATCAGATCATTTATAGCGTGTTATGTTAACAAAGGGCCCCGATGATGTAAATAGAATCAACCATTACTTTACCAATCGATTCTCTTAATTTTTGGCAGGTTGTCATGGAAATAGTCGGCGTGAATCTGTTATAGTGACCAACACTAACATCAGGTCAGCGGCCATACCACCCCGACCTCTTTATCTGCCTCTGCAAACGGATCCCATGACAAACGGCAACCGCAAAATTCGCGCAGCCAGAATCTCCTTAGCGACGGCTCTTTGCCTTGCGACCCTCAAGGTTCTGGCGGCCCTGGCGACCGGCTCTCTGGCGGTACTCTCCTCGGCCATCGATTCACTGCTCGACATTCTCATGTCGGGTGCCAACTATTTCGCCATCCGCCAAGCTGAATTGCCGCCCGATTCGAAGCACCCCTTCGGCCATGGTAAGTTCGAGACCGTAGCTACCATATTCCAGGCGTTGGTGATTTCCCTGTCGGGCCTATGGGTTCTCTATGAATCGAGTCAGCGACTGATTCATCCTACGAACCTGTTGCGACTCGAAGAAGGGATGGCAGTTTTACTCATCAGTTCGGTGGTCTCCTGGAAAATCGCCCGCTATCTCAAAGCCACCGCTAAAGCGACGGAGTCCTCTGCTCTGAAGGCAGATGCCCTGCATTTTTCCATGGATATCTATACCAACGTCGCCCTGGTGGCAGGGCTAGCCCTAGTCCTGTGGCTGAAAACACCCTGGCTAGATCCCGTGCTGTCAATGCTGGTCGGCTGCTATATCCTCTTCGAGGCCTTTCGCTTGGTGAGGCACGGCATGGGCGATATTCTTGACGAGCAATTGCCCGCAGCCATCCGTGATGAGATCGCCGAGATTATCGCCCTTCATCATGAACATCTGATCGGTTACCATCGACTGCGCACTCGACGGGCCGGTTCGCAAAAAATCATCGACTTTCACCTGACCGTCTGCCAGCACTTCTCTGTGGCCGAGGCGCACAAGATTGCCGACCATCTTGAACAACGAATTCAGGATAAAATCGGCGGCAGCGATGTGACCATTCATATCGAGCCCTGTAGCCGCCTCGACTGCGATGCGGGGCACTCCTGCTCGAAAGGTCCCCAGCAACTAAAAAAAGGGCCTCAGGCCGAAACCTGATCCCCTTTTTGTTGGCTATTTTCGAAACACCTAATTAGCGCCCGACCATGATCCCGAGAGCTTCGGCTGTGTGTACCAGATTACCCTGAGGATCGACCCGGTTCATGGTCGAGACGGCCAGGTCGATCTCTGTCGCCAGCACTTCCCGACCGACAAGGGCGACCATCTTGCCGAATTCGGCCCGCTCGAGCAATTCGACGGCTTTGACCCCGAAACGCGACCCAAGAATACGGTCAAAAGCCGAAGGAGTACCGCCCCGCTGCAGGTGACCAAGTACTACCGTGCGAGTTTCGATCCCCTGTCTGCTTTGAATAGCTTCCGCCACCTGATGTCCGATACCGCCAAGCCGCTCCAAACCACAATTCTGCCCAGCCGTCGCCTGCACGACCTTTTGCCCGCCAACCGGAACGGCGCCCTCAGCCACCACCACGATATGAAAACGGCGGCCATCCTGCCGGCGTTGGTCGATGTGCTTACAGACCTGCTCGATATGAAAAGGTATTTCAGGAAGCAGAATAACATCCGCCGAACCAGCAATCCCAGATTCAAGGGCAATCCAGCCCGCATCGCGCCCCATCACCTCGACCACAATGGCCCGATGGTGACTCTCGGCGGTGGTGTGCAGACGATCAAGGGCCTCAGTAACCACCCCTACAGCCGTATTGTAGCCAAAGGTCACATCGGTGCCGCAGAGGTCGTTATCGATGGTCTTCGGTACGCCCACCACCGGCACCCCCATGTCGTTGAGGCGCCGGGCAATCCTTAGGGTACCGTCGCCACCGACCACCACCAGTGCGTCAGCGCCAGTTTTACGAAAGTTGTCGACCACCCGTTGCGAGATATCGACCATTTTAAAGGTCTCACCCTCGGGCACCGGATAGCGAAAGGGGTTGCCCCGATTGCTGGTCCCAAGAATGGTACCGCCACGTTGCAGAATTCCCCGTACCGAGTCCAAATCGAGGGGGATCGTTTGCGGACCGTGGATAAGACCGTCAAAACCGTCCTGGATACCGACCACAGACCAACCCCGTTTGATAATAGCGGCCCGCACCACACCACGGATAACTGCATTAAGACCGGGACAGTCGCCACCGCCGGTGAGAATCGCAATCGACTTAATCATGTCTGAACCCCCTTCATCAAATGTAGCAAACGGATTTAAGCTGCAGTCAGCGAAGTCCCAAACGGTCAAACAAAAGGCTGGCTGCGCCTATCATACCGGCCTGTTCGCCGAGACGGGCTGTAGCCAACTGCAATTGGTGATGATTGACGGCAAAGGCACGTTCAGCCAGTTCCTGCTCTAGCGACGGCTGAAACAGATCGAAACAGTCGCTGAGCCCCCCGGCAAAAAGGACTGCTTCAAGATTGAGCAGATTGGCCACCCCGGCAATTCCCTGGCCGAGATAGCGACCAGCCAGCTCAAACGCCCTCAGAGCAACCGGGTCTCCCCGGCGGGCTAAACGGGCAATACCGATACTATCCACGGTTTCTTCCCCCTCTACCCCGCCAAGTTCCTGAAAATTTTTCACGATCCCTTGCCCGGAAGCATACTGTTCCAGGCAGCCGTGGGAGCCACAACCACAGGGACGCCCCATGGCCTCAACAGCAAGATGGCCAATTTCTCCGGCTCCTCCGCAGACTCCCTGCCAAAGTCGGCGCTGAAGAATTAATCCTCCGCCAACCCCTGTTCCCAGGGTAAGGGTCAAAAAAGAATCAAAACCCTGACCACCTCCACACTGGGCTTCTCCCCATGCAATGGCATTAGCATCGTTAATGGCCAGAGCGGGTAAATTAAACTCTCGCTGCAGATAACTCTGTAACTCAAAATTATTTAGTAATTGCAGATTGGGCGCGGACCGAATCCTGCCTACGGGATCGACAATCCCTGCAACGCCGCAAGCAAGCCCGGCAATATGCAGTCCATTTTCAACAGCGCGGCAGCGTAGTTCTCGGAAAAACTCCGTCAATCGCCGCAAAAAGGCCGGTAGGTCGTCAGTCGCGTCCGTTTGCATAGAGCACTGTGCGTATACCTGACCGGTTCTGGTCACCAGAGCACCACGGCAATTGGTCCCGCCGAGGTCGATACCGATGGCCACGGTCTTATTCAACGCCGCTCCCGCTGTTCCGTGGCAATCGCCAGCTTAGCAAATCCAGTCTCCTTGGCTAGGTCCATTAAGGCCACAACCTTGCCATGCAAGGCCTCCTTATCGGCCAGTAACAAAAAGGTCATCTCAGCGGCACGGGAACCATGGGCACGCAGGCGCCGTCGCAACTCAGCCATGTCAACGGCATCTTTACCGAGAAAAATATCACCCTCTTTGGACACATAGACCTTGATCTCTTTCACATCCTGCGGCCGTTGCTGACTGGACGACTCGGGAAGTTTAACCGAAATGCCCGGCGTTTCAACAAAGGTGGTAGAGATCATAAAAAAGATCAACAGCAGGAACACCACATCGACCATGGGGGTCAGGTCGACCCGTGGACTTTCTCGTTTTTTTCGTAGAAAGGCCATATCTAGTCTCCCAGGATATCGACCAGGCGCAAGGAACTGGCTTCCATCTCCAGAACGATGCTATCGAGTCGGCTGGAAAGATATTTATGCAACAACAACACCGGAATAGCAACGGACAGCCCGGCAGCGGTAGTGATCAGTGCTTCGGAGATACCACCACCAAGGGTCGCCGGTGTTCCCATACCCTGAGTCGCAATCACTGTAAAGGCTTTGATCATTCCGAGAACTGTGCCCAACAGACCGAGCAGGGGCGAAATCGTAGCAATAGTGCCGAGTAAGCCAAGATATCGTTCCAGAGGGGCTGATTCGCGGACGCCGGCCTCTTCAACCGCAGTTTTAATCTGATCGCGACTGCGGCCTTTGGCTCGCAGAGCCGCCAAAAGAATGTGTGCCAAAGGCGTACCGTAACGCTGACAAACAATAATGGCTTCATCGATGCGCTGTTTTCCGACCAGGTCCTCAACCTCTTTAACCAACTCACGAGAACCTCGGTTGACCCGGAAAAAATTCCATAGCCGCTCGAGAAAAATTCCGAAAGCCAGAATTGAGCACAGCAGGATCGGCCACATAAGTGGGCCCCCCTGTTGAAAATAATCCATCATAACGATTAATCCTTTCTTACCTCGCACAGGCTTAGGTTATCATAATATCGTTAAATATCCGTTGTTCGGCACGCTAAAGCAAAGAAGACTATTCGTTGCCTTCTCTTTGCAAATCGGCAAAGCACTGGGATAACAGACGATAGGTTTCCTGCAAATGCTGTGGGATCACACGAACCTCGGCGAAAACTGGCATAAAATTGGTATCGCCAACCCAGCGTGGGACAAGGTGTAAATGGAGATGATCCGCAATACCCGCCCCGGCAATGGGACCGATATTCATTCCTATATTAAAGCCCTGGGGCTTGCAATACGCATCCAAGACCTTTCGAGACAATTTCAAGAGTTGGTGCATCTCCAACATTTCCTCATCTTCAATATCGGATATATCGGCAATGTGACGATAAGGAGCAATCAAAAGGTGGCCATTGGTATAAGGAAACTTGTTCATCATGACAAAAGCAAGACGCCCGCGAACTAAGACCAATCGTTCACTGTCTTCATCATCCTTATCTGCCACACAAAAAACACAATCGTCGCACTGTTCATCCTTGCATTGTAGATAGCTCATTCGCCAAGGTGCCCACAAATGCTTTACCATGAATCCTCCTTCGGAACAGAGTCGCTAATCGCCCCGACAACCATCAGCCGTTAAAATACCGACTACACCTATTTTGCAACAACAGGTCCCAAGGTCAAGGAAATCAAGCGCTTGCACGGAGGCGTAGCTGTTTACGCCGCACACGCAAGGGCGCGGATTGACGCCGAGATTGGGAAAAAGAGCCGTATCCGAATGAAAACTAACTGGAATATCAGCAAGCGTTTCAATCCAATGGAATAATACGGCCCTGAATGGTATCCGCAACCTCTAAAATTCCTACAGAATGGAAGGGCGCATTGCGGCGGTCTGTGGGGCTTCCAGGATTGAATAGAAACTGTTCTCCTTGCCATCTGCAGGTTGGCATATGACTGTGGCCATAGACCAAACAATCTATGTTTTCCGTAGAAAACTCATTTAACAAACGCTGCTCTAACCCCTTCGGGGAGCCCCAACCATGGGCGAGTCCAATGCGAAAGGGGCCCGCAGAGATTACCCTTCGCGTGGCAAGATCAGCTGTTGGTGAATCCATATTGCCGCACACCGCCAGAATAGGACAAGTAGTAAAACGGCTTAGAATCTGCGGGTCTACCAAATCCCCCGCATGCAAAATAAGGTCTACTCCTTGAAAATGTTGCTCTTGAACGGATTGTATCAGTGTGTCATCAAACCAAGCATCGTCGAAATGAGTATCAGAAATAATACCAATACGGCAGGGCCATTTAATGGAAGAGTATTGCACGAATAAAACCTTAAAGTATCATGATAGCAAGTCTGGACAACCAGGCAGTTTAACTATTCCTGGAATACAAAATTGGCCCCACGGTAGGAGCCCACTATTTCATTCCAGTAGTTTAACTGGTATAATGCTGGGCAGTCAAAAACAATTATCACCTATTTACAATTGATGTTGAGGAGAACTACTACCGATGCAATATATCAGCACTCGCGGGAAGATTCAGGAAATTTCGTTTAAAGAGGCTGTCATGATGGGCCTCGCGGACGACGGTGGCCTGTTACTACCCGCCAAAATCCCCAAACTGAGCGCCGGGGATATAGCAGCACTGAGTAAAATGGCCTATCCCGAACTGGCATTACGGATTATATCCTTATTTGCCGAAGGCATTCCAGCCGATGACCTTAAGGACTTGGTCGACCGTTCTTACCGCACCTTCAACCACGATGAAGTCACCCCAGTGATCCACAAGGATGGCGTCTACATCCTAGAATTGTTTCATGGACCTACCCTGGCCTTCAAGGATGTTGCTCTGCAGTTCCTCGGCAACCTGTTTGAATACCTATTGAAAGAACGGGGTGAGAAAATGAACATCCTTGGCGCCACCTCCGGGGATACCGGAAGTGCCGCTATCTATGGGGTGCGGGGCAAAGAAAACATCAACATCTTCATCCTGCACCCCCATCAAAAAGTTTCGCCCATACAAGAACTGCAGATGACCACCGTCACCGACCCCAACGTCTTCAACCTAGCTATCCGCGGGACCTTTGATGACGGTCAGCGCATCGTTAAGGAGGTTTTTGGAGACCTTGAATTCAAATCCCGGCTTTCTTTAGGCGCGGTAAACTCCATCAACTGGGCAAGGGTTTTGGCGCAGGTTGTTTATTACTTCTATGCCTTTGGCCGAGTACAGCGGGACACTGGCTGCAAAGAAGCGTATTTTTCTGTACCGACCGGCAATTTTGGCGATATTTTTGCCGGATATATCGCCAAACGTATGGGCCTGCCCATTCGTCGCCTGATTCTGGCCACCAACGAAAACGACATCCTGTCCCGCTTCGTCGGCCAAGGCGACTATTCCATCGCCGACGTGGTACAAACACCTGCACCGTCCATGGATATTCAATTAGCTAGCAACTTTGAGCGTTATCTTTACTATCTAATGGATGAAGACACTGCCAAAGTCCGTAAGGCCATGGCTGACTTTTCCAGCACAGGCGGTTTGACTTTCGATTCGAACCTACAACAACGCGTTGCTCAGGACTTTCTCAGCGGCTCTGCCACTCGCAGCGAAACCATTGCCACCATTCGAGACTTTTACCAGGAGACCGGTTACGTGCTCGACCCGCATACAGCTATCGGTGTCAAGGTCGGCAAGGAACAAACCGGTGGCGAGTGTCCGCTTATCTGCTTGGCCACGGCCCATCCAGCCAAATTTGGAGACGCCGTGCAAGAAGCCATCAACACCTCGCCAGAGATGCCTGAATCCCTCGAGGGTATTGAAACTCTCCCAAGCCGTTGCGAAATCATTGACGCCGAAACCAACGCTATACGAAATTTTGTCGAGCAGCATAGCTGCTGATTACGATCATTCAGAGTCTGTCCCTTTTCATGAATCCTTAAAAAAAAAAGCCCCCGGTCTTAAGGCCGGGGGCTTTTTTTGTTTTGTCATTTACGCTTGATTAGCAGTCGTAGTAAAGAGCGAATTCTTCGGGTACCGGACGCATGCGAACCGGGTTAACTTCAGCTTCGGTCTTGTACTCGATCCACTTCTCGATAACGTCTTCAGTGAAGACATCACCCTTGAGCAGGAAGTCGTGGTCGACTTGGAGAGCTTTGAGAGCTTCGTCCAGGGTACCAGCAACGCAAGGAATGTCGGCCATCTCTTCGGGAGGCAGAGCGTAGAGGTCTTTATCCAAAGGCTCGCCCGGATCAATTTTATTCTCGATGCCGTCCAGACCAGCCATCAGGATAGCGGAGAAGCACAGGTAGCCGTTGGCAGACGGATCGGGAGTCCGGTACTCAACACGCTTGGACTTAGGATTCGAAGTGGTCGGGATGCGCAGTGCGGCAGAACGGTTACGGCCGGAGTAAGCCAAGTTTACCGGAGCCTCGAAGCCAGGGACCAGGCGCTTGTAGGAGTTGGTGCTGGGGTTGGTGAAAGCACACAGAGCCTTGGCGTGCTTGACAATACCGCCGATGAAGTAAAGGGCATTTTTGGACAGACCGGAATAACCATCGCCAGCGAAGGTGTTGACGCCGTCTTTCCAGATCGAAACGTGGACGTGCATGCCGCTGCCGTTGTCATCAAACAGGGGCTTGGGCATGAAGGTTACGGTCTTGCCATTGCGCACGGCAACGTTCTTGATGATGTATTTGAACCACTGCAGGGTGTCGCCCATGCTGACCAGGGAATCGAAACGCATGTCGATTTCGCACTGACCACCGGTAGCCACTTCGTGGTGAGAAGCTTCGATGCGCATGCCAACGCTCTGCAGCACTTGAACCATTTCGTTACGCAGATCAACCAGGGAATCGGTAGGCGCGCAAGGGAAGTAACCTTCCTTGTGGCGAGGTTTGAAGCCGAGGTTAGGGTATTCTTCACGGCCGGTGTTCCAGATACCTTCAGTGCTATCGACACTGTAGAAGGACTGGTTGCAGCTGGAAGCATAACGCACGTCTTCAAACACGAAGAATTCGGGCTCAGGACCAATATTGGCCGTATCGCCGATGCCAGTCGACTTAAGGTAAGCTTCGGCCTTCTGCGCGATGAAACGGGGGTCGCGGCTGTAGCCTTCCTTGGTGATCGGATCAAAAATGTTGCAGATCAGGCTCAAGGTGGTCATTTCCACGAAAGGATCGATCATCGCGGTGCTGGGATCAGGAACGATGGACATGTCGCTGTTGTGGATTGGCTGCCATCCGCGGATGGAAGAACCGTCAAAACCGAGACCCTCTTCAAAGACCTCTTCTTCAAACTCGCTCACCGGGGTGGTGAAATGTTGCCAGATACCGACAAAGTCCAGAAACTTGTAATCGACCATCTGGACATTATTTTCTTTTGCAAACTGAAGTACCTCTTTTGGCGTCATTGTGCTGCTCCTTTAGATTTTTAATGCGTTTTCAGAACCACACCCGGCGGATAACCCCCGGCTTCAATAGCTTAGAATTACAATGCATCCACACCGCTTTCGCCGGTACGGATACGAACAACCTCTTCGATATTTGAGACGAAAATTTTACCGTCACCAATGCGACCGGTTCGGGCAGCCTCGGAAATTACTTCAACAACCTTGGCAGCCATATCGTCCTGTACAATGATTTCCATTTTAATCTTAGGAATGAAATCGACAACGTATTCAGCGCCACGGTAAAGCTCAGTATGGCCCTTCTGCCGCCCAAATCCCTTAACTTCACTGACAGTGATCCCTTGAATGCCGCTTTCGCTCAACGCTTCTTTCACTTCATCTAGCTTAAAAGGTTTGATGATCGCTTCAACTTTTTTCATTTGTCTTACCTCCGGAATAAAAATAGGCAAATGAAGGAATATCCTGCTCGATTAATTCCAGCCTTTTACCATAAATTTACTTGCCGCAAATCGGGCGCAACCAAGATTGCTTCTTCTACTAATACCTTAACTGAGCAATTCTCTTGCCAAAACAACTAACCAACCCGAAACAAGGAGCTAACACATTGAATCAAAACTATTTTTTAAGAAAACATGAACTATCTACCCATGAAGTCTCATGTGCGGAGACCCCGATTTGCTTATTTTTTATACACCGACCTTTGCACTGTGATGCTTTTATGGGCAAGTCAAGACTAATGATTTGCCAACTCCACCTGGTTACACCACAACAAAAAGTAAAAACAAAGCCACGGCATAAGAAAAAACAGGACTTAAGTATCTAAAAGTAGGGCCTTTAGCCCCCCCTCTTCCTCGCCCACTCCATGAACAAACACCATTCATGTTCAAAGTTTGGGGTGAACAATCCACTGCCTAGTATTTGAGCAACTTCTTCCACGGAGTAAAATGCAACCGCTTCGATCTCCTGCCGATCAAACTCAACAACCCCATCGTAGCAGAGCCAAAAAGAAGTAACATTTTCCGACTCAAAGGCGTTGCGATGGGGCTAGGAATACAAAAGTTTAAGGGGCTGGTTAACAATACCCAACTCCTCGGACATCTCCCTTAAAGCGCCGGCCCGATAATCTTCTCCTGGGTCAAGATGGCCGCCAACGCTGGTATCCCAGCGACCGGGCTGAACATCTTTAGAACAAGAGCGTTTTTGCAACAGGACCTGCCCAGCACTGTTAAATACCAATACATGAGCAACCCGATGGACCAAGGACGGATTACCGTGGCAAGACGATCGAGGTGCCTGACCAATGACACAATCCTGACCATCAACAATATCGAGTATTTCCATCATAACGACCTACTATCCGCGGTCGAAAAAGATATTTTTACCCTTCGCAGATAAGGGAATCCCGTAAGCCATGCAGACATCGGGACCAAGCATTTTGAGTTCTACCGCTGCCTTACCGGCAGAATACATAATACGATTATCCAACCGCAGATCAGCGGCACGACTGACAGCAGAACCTAATGCTATGCCGAGATCACCGCTGTTAAAAGCGCAGACCCCCCCGGATGCAATGAGGTCCTGACAATCTCCAAACCCGCAGTATCTACAATGGGGCAAGCCCATCACTTCCTTACGAGTGCCGATCAACACAACCACCGGTGAATCATCAATATTCTGCGCATCGCGCTCAAAAAATTCCACACCGTCACGACGGGCAATATCCCTCATAGTATCGGCCAACCGAGTCTTATCTGCGCCACTGACAATGCCTGTCACCAGAAGGTCCTGCCCCCTGGCCTTGGGAGCTGTGCGAGCGGCAATACACAGTTGTTGAGCAACATCGACAAGCGACTGACTATGAGATTCCACATTAAGATTTACCATGAAAAAACACCTTGGTAGTACACTAGCAATCAGAAATAGCAAGTGGCTGTATCCTACCCTCTTGCCAATTACTGTCAAGTAGAATTTAAGGATGTACGAATGACCACCCTAACTTTAGCCAACAGCTCATTCAATACACATCACTTCGCCTTGCTGTTAGGCAACCAGGTAAGAATTTTTTGGCATAATTCATCAGGGTTTTGTTCAACGAATTCGTATCGTACCTGAACCAAGGGCTTGTTTAAATGTAATAATTGTTTCAGGTCAACAGGGGTGGCCGAAACGATTAGATCACAATCCACTTGTTTCAGGGTTAGTTCCAAGTCTTCTAATTGTTTCGGGCTGTATCCCATGGCTGGCAGCACCCGAGACAGGTGCGGCCAATTCTTATAGACCTCGCACAAACTTCCTTGTGCTGCAGGGCGAGGGTCGACAATTTCCAGAACTCCGTAACACCTGGCAGCGACTATACCCGCCCCATAAGCCATGCCACCGTGGGTCACAGTCGGCCCATCTTCCACCACCACCACACGCTTTCCATGAAGGGTTTCCGGATCATCAAGAGACACCTGTAGACGCCCTTCGATTAAGGCTGCGGTGGGGTTAAAAAAATCAACATGGCCCCGTACAACCTCCATTTGTTGCGGGTTGGCCTGATCAACCTTATTCACCACTAAGATATCTGCCCGGCGCAGATTGACCTGGCCTGGATAATATCCAACTTCATCCCCAGCCCGTAACGGGTCCAGAATGACCAGTTCCAAGTCCGGACAAAAAAAGGGCACATCATTATTTCCGCCATCCCAGATGATTAAATCCCCGGCCTTTTCAGCTTCGTCAAGAATAGCCCTATAATCGACTCCACAAAAAACACTAACCCCCAAATTCAAAAGAGGTTCGAACTCTTCTCGTTCTTCAAGGGTCCAAAGAGATTCATGAACGTCGGTTTCAGCAGAAATCCGCTGTACCGCCCTGCCCTGCAGATCGCCATAAGCCATAGGGTGGCGAACCACAACCGGATGACGCCCTTGATTTAAAAGAAGCTTACAAAGAAAACGAACCAGAGGGCTTTTCCCACAACCGGTACGCACGGCACAAACGGACACAATCGGCACATTTGCCGACAGCATGGTCTGCTTAACGGAGGGCAGACTGAATTTGCCGCCAAGGGCAAGCACGCGAGAAGCAATGCTCATCAACTGCTGATGGGAAATGTCGCTGTATGAAAAAACCACTTCGACATCCCCCGTGGCCAACAGCGTGGGCAACGCTTCTTCCCCGACGATAGGAATTCCCTGGGGATAGCTGGGACCCGACAATTCCGGGGGATAAAGGCGATTCTTCTGAAAAGGGATCTGAGCCGAGGTAAAAGCAAGCACCTCAACCTCTGGCTGTTGCCGGTACAGGACATTAAAATTATGAAAATCCCGCCCACCAGCTCCCATAATGACTAATTTTCGACGTTGTCCGGCGCTGACGGCACCCATTATTGTGGTTCCTCTGTGACTTGGGCTTTTTGCAAGCGGCCGCTAAAATCCCGATATATCACCTTGATACGGGAATAGAAGTCTATGCCTCCCCTTCGACCGCCCGCCTCAGGATGGCCGGATCCAGAATGTTTAAAACCACCAAAGGGAAGCTGGATCTCAGCACCGATAGTGCTGGCATTGATATAGACCAAACCGCTATCGATATCCCTTTCTGCACGAGCGGCATAATTGACATCGTTCGTATAGATCGAGGCTGACAGCCCATAGCAGCTTTGATTAATCAGGTTGACTCCTTCTTCATAACCGGCGCAGGGCATTACCGCTAGTACCGGACCAAAAATCTCTTCCTGAACGATGCGCATCTCGGGGTGTACATGAGCGAAAACCGCTGGCTGGATAAAATATCCTTCCTGTAGGCTCCCCTCAGCGGCCCGCACGCCACCGCAGAGCAGTTCGGCCCCTTCTTCCTGCCCTATGCGTATATAATCGAGAACTTTATTCAAAGCCTGTTTATTGATCAGGGGGCCGACATCGGTTTCTGGTAAAAGCCCGTCACCCAGGCACAATGCCCCAGCCGCATCGACCAAACGGCTTAGGAACCGGTCATAGACGCTCTGCTCCACGATGATGCGGCTGGCTGCGGTGCAACGTTGCCCTGTGGTACCAAAGGCACCCCAAAGCACACCGTGCAGCGCAAGATCAAGGTCGGCGTCCTCGAGAATCAGGATGGCATTCTTGCCGCCCATTTCCATAGCAATAGGTCGGTGCAGAATAGCAGCCTGCTGAGCCAACGCCTCGCCAACGACACAGGAACCAGTAAAGGAAATCCCATCCACATCGGGATGGGTCGCTAGATACTCTCCAACCTGCTGGCCCCTCCCCATAACCAGGTTGAGTACCCCGGCAGGCAATCCAGCTTCTTCTAGAATTTCCACCAGCATCGCCGCACAATAGGGACTATCCGAAGAAGGTTTGAAAACAGCTGTATTGCCGCAAATCAGAGCGGTAAAGATCTTCCACACCGGTATCGCCACCGGAAAGTTCCAGGGGGTAATCAGGGCAAAAACCCCATGCGGAACGCGTATCGACTTACCGTCCTTATGGGGCAATTCGCAAGGCACGGTATCTCCAACCATCCGCCGCCCTTCGCCGGCCATATAATAGGCCATATCAATGGCTTCCTGAATGTCTCCCAAACCCTCTGAATAAACCTTGCCCATCTCCCGAGTGACGCTTTTACCTAATTCTACCTTGGCCCGCTGCATTATTTCACCAGCCTTGTACAATATTTCAGCCCGTCGCGGGGCCGGCAAATCCCGCCAGGCGGGAAAAGCCTCCCGGGCAGCCGCCACAGCCCGATCAACATCCGATTTAGCAGAGAGAGGATAGCGGGTAACGATATCAGAAATACGTGCAGGATTAATGCTTTGGCCAAATTCGCCATTGCTTGGCAATACCCATTCACCGGCGATAAAATTATTAATTCTGGTCATTACAGTTCTCCCGTAAAAAGAATGCCTTAGCAAGCCACTTCAGGGCTTTTGCAAAGCATAACAAACCAGCCGTTCACTGCAATCAGTCCGGCACGACCAACAAGAACAGCAGCGCAACCAAAAACAATAATCAAGGAAGAGTAGCGGGATACAAAAGGTGTATCTTATTGAACTAACCACGTCGACTTTGCTGCGGCAGCCACCGGAGGTCCGGTCTGCGCTTGGGACCCTGCGCGAAACACCCACCAACGATAGCTATAGAAGTTCCAAACCATACTGGCGAGCGTCGCTGCAACTTTGGCCAGATTGACCCAGACAACGTTCATGCCCGCCAGAGAAAACCAACCAGAACAGGTCAGCAGATAAATCACCGTGCAATTGAGAAGCAGGCCGATCAAGGTCAGCAGGATAAAGAGTCCTACCTGGGACAGGGTAGCAGGTCTTTCATCGCCAAAAGTCCAATGTTTGTTCAATCGATAACTGTTGCCGCTGGCCAGAATAAAAGCCAGAGCATTAAACAAAAGCAACCGCCACCCGACCGGATAACCGTTCAGCCACAACAAACCATTCAGCACTCCGAAGTCGATCAGAGTGTTAGAAACTCCCACAATGGCGAACCGCAAAATTTGCATTCCGTCTCATCCTTCCAGTCAAAGGAACCAACCGACTTGGTCCTTTTCTCATATCATACCAGCCTACTCCTTTTCTGCCAGTCACCTAATTACCCGATACCACTAGGATGATACAGCTAATGTCTTTTATTTAACTATTTTGCACTACCTTTAGCCTGCTTGCTTGACACCTTAAATAACCCCGCTAACATTAAATCAAATAAGGGACTGATTGATACCCACTGACCCTGAACAATGAGCCCCAGTTGCTATGCATCTTGATCTTTCCAAACCGAGAAAACAGATTAGCAACCGGCCATGTAACCAAACATCCGCTGCATCGCAAGCGACGATGGTCACGGGCGGACCTACCAACCCAAGGAGGTAAAAAATGAGCAAAATGCTGCTGAAGGCCAAAGAATTTTTGGTAAGCGAAGAAGGGGCCACGGCCACCGAATACGCTGTCATGCTAGCCCTGATTATTATCGTGTCCATTGTGGCTATCACCCTTTTGGGTGATAAAGTCAACAACACGTTCCAGAACATCGCCGATCGCCTACCAGACAGCTAGGCATTGTGAACCGTACACCGAGTTTTATGATAGGCATTCGATTTAAAGGGGGCAGTAAGCATGATTTACCGTGGTATCCAGGACATTCCTCGATACGCTACAGGATCCGTCGCCATGGTGTTTGCTCTTTACTTGATCCACCAACAAAGAGCTGACTGGATCGTGCTTGCTGCCTCCTCTTTTCTTTTTCTTATATGCGCCAGCGATACCCTCTTTTCCAAAATCCCTAACCTTTTCAACCTGCTGTTGCTGTTGTTTGCTTTCGGTTACCACACTAGCAACAATGGCCTAGCCGGATTCAGTCTGGCCTTTTTCGGCTTGTTAGCCGGCCTGGGGCTTTTCCTCATCCCCTTTATCATGGGCGGCATGGGAGCTGGCGATGTCAAGGCTCTTGCCGTACTTGGAGCCTTGCTCGGACCAGTAACCATCCTGCAGGTGTTTGTCTATACCGGTTTAGTTGGCGGTATCATGGGGCTACTACAATGCTTATTTGTGCCGCAATTGCGTCAGACCTGTCTGGAATGGATTCGTTCCATCCGTGCCGGTCTAGTCCCGGCCAAAAGTCTGGCACAAATTCCTGGCCAAACACTCCGTTTCCCCTATGCGGCGGCGATTGCATTTGGTTATTACGCATATATTAGCTGGGGAGGACTACTACAAATGTTAGCGACATGACTTTATAAACAATTCGCGGTCGACCTGAAAAAGGGCGTTGCGATCAACATAAAACGGTTAGGCACTTAATTGAAATCGCGGAGATTTAGAGTCACTGATTCGGCACCCTTAAAGAATATGCGTGGAGGAGGTTTTTATGAAAAAGTACGGCACAATTATCGCTTTGGGGCTGGCCATCCTGTTCGGCGTGGTGGCCGTGATTCTGGTTAACAAATGGCTTTCTTCCCAGAATCCAACGGTTTCGGTGGAACGCAGTAGCGAGAGCGTTCCCCTGGCCCAAATCGTGGTTGCGGCAAGTGACCTGAGTATCGGCTCACGGCTGACCGCAGAAAACTTGACCCTATCGAGGTGGCCACGAACCAGTGTTCCCAAAGGAGCCTTCGAAAACATTGAAGAGGTCGAGGGGCGAGTCAACGTATCCAAGATGACCGCCGGCACTCCGGTACTCGGAGCAGAACTGGCCGCTCCCGGCTCGGGAGCAGGATTGGTCGCAGTGATTAAGCCAGGTATGCGGGCGATGGCCATCAAAGTCAACGAGGTCACCGGCGTCGGCGGCTTCATCCTGCCCAATACCTTTGTCGATGTAATTTCCATACAAAAAAAGGGCAAGGGAAAAACAGCTAAAACCCTACTGCAAAAAGTAGAGGTTTTAGCCATTGCTCAAGAAACCTTCATCGACGAAGGTAAGCCCAAGGTAGTGCGCACTGTCACCCTGGAACTGACGCCTGAAGAAGCCAGAAAACTGGCCCTGCAGACCAACGAGGGGTCGATCCAGTTAGTACTGCGAAATCCTCTGGACGAAGAAGAAATAGTAGTGAAACCCAAGGTGGTCCGCCGGGTTCGGCGCCGGGTTTACACCCCCCCGCCCCCTCCGGCCTTCGAGGTGGAAATCATTCGCGGAGAAAAAGCGCCGGAAAAGTATCGGTTCAAGGCGCAACCTTAAGCTTCTGCCCTTACCGATTGCGGTTTAACACATCAGGAGGTCACTATGAAAAGATGTCGTTTAATTACTAAACCGATGGGACTGGCAGCACTATTGGCTCTGCTGATCTTTGCCACCCCTCTTATTGCTGCCGAAATCGAGTACCTTACCCTAGATGTAAACATCGGCGGTTCCGAACTCGTTGAAATCCGTGAGCCAAGCCGCAAAATGAAGATTCTGATCTCTAATCAAGAGATCGTCGGCGCAAGGCCACTGAAAGCCGACCTGATCAATGTTTACAATCTAGGGAAAAAGGTTGGTTACTCGCGAATCACGGTATGGGATGAATATAAACGGGAAGTCCGCGCGATCATCGACGTCAACGTCAATCTCGACGTCACTCCTCTTAAGCAAAAGCTGCATCAGCTCTACCCCAATCAGGACATAAAGGTCCATTCATCCGAATCCGGCATTGTTCTATCCGGCACGGTTTCTGGCCCCGAGGTTATGGAACAAGCACTTCGCCTGGCGCGCACCTTTCTGCCCCCCAAGGCCGAAGGCGATCGTAGTGAAGAAGATACCGGCAAATCAGGGGACGGCATCACCAACCTGATGAGCGTCGGCGGCATTCAGCAGGTTCTGCTTGAGGTCAAATTTGCCGAAGTCACCCGCACCTCTGGACGCGACCTAAGAGCCGCTCTTGGCTGGGACGGAGCCCTTGGTGATAATATTGGCGTAGGTGGAATAGGTGGCCTTAATACCACAGATAGCGGCACCTTAACCGACGCAACAGTTGGCAGCCTGCTCCTTAATTTCGCCGACTTCGCGGATAACCCGGCCAACATCTTCATCGATATCGGCGATTTTTCCACCGCCCTGCGCTTTCTTGAAGAAGAAGGCCTGGCCAGGCTGCTCGCGGAACCCCGCTTGGTCACCCAGAGCGGCCAGGAAGCCAGCTTCTTGGCTGGTGGCGAATTTCCAATTCCGGTTCCCGATGAAGACGGCATCACCATCGAGTACAAGGAATTCGGTGTAGCCCTGCGGTTTACCCCGGTTGTCCTCAGCAACGGAAAGATCAGCCTGCGCGTTGCTCCCAGCGTCAGTGACATTTCCTCCAGCAGCTCAATTCCATCGGGAATTGTTGGTTCCAGCTATGTAGTACCCAACCTGACTACTCGTAAGCTGGAAAGCACGGTCCAGCTATACGACGGACAAACCCTGGCTCTAGCCGGATTGCTTCAGGATTCGTTAAGAGAAAGTGTCAGCAAGATACCTGGGTTGGGCGATATACCAATCATCGGAACTCTGTTCCGTAGCACCAGTTACCAGCAAGAGAAAACCGACCTGTTGATATCTGTCACACCGCATCTGGTCGTGGCCAACAAAGAAGGCACCATCAAGTACCCCGGTGAAAATATGCAGATCCCTAACCGTTATGAATTTTACCTAGAGGGCCGCCTAGAAGGCCGAAGAGCACCAACTGACATGGATGCCATGAACGTACATTCTTTCAGTCAACAAGTCACAGAGAGTGAACAAGGCGGACTCGAGGGATCGTTTGGACATGAACCCGTAACGGCCGAATAGAGATAAGGAGCGAGCTATGAAAACAATGATCCTTTTGCTGGCAAGTTCAATACTGCTTGTGGGCTGCGCCTCCTTTGAAGAGGCTTACTACGTCGATCGTGAATTCGGTCAACAAAGTCAAGAAACCTGGGACATGCAGGTAGCCTACCCCGACTATCGTTACGTGGCAGATCAGACCACCGGTGAGTTTAACAATCCAGAAACTCTCGAAGGGCTGCCTGCTGAAAACGTCATGGAAGTTTACACAGATACATTTGCCGACGCACCCACCGAGGAGAATGTCTTCGAGTTTAACTTAACGGATTGAACCGGTTGGCCGCTCAAAAGTTCTACGGGATGAATTACATAGGGACCCGGCCAGTGAGCGGGAGGTGGAACAATGAAGTTAAAATCTGAACAAGGTACAGCGGTTGTAGAGTTTGCAGTGATTTTGCCGCTGTTGCTGATAATTATTTTAGGTATCGTAGAGTTTGGATTTATATTTTACAACAAGGCTATGCTTACTAATGCAAGCCGTGAAGGAGCCCGTAGGGCAATTGTTTACCAGGTTGACAGCGACGGAAACAGGATTGTACCAGGAGCTGCTGTTGAAGACGCCATAACACAACAACTTTACAGCGACTTCCCAACAAACAGTGACCCGAAACTGCGTTTAGTTACCTTTGGTGCAACCGCACTCACAATTGACCCCAATAGTTCAGATGGCGATATCGCCATTACTCAAGGAGCATATATAACTGTGCGGGTCGATTTTGAATATGACTTTCTCCTTATCCCAGCTTTCATACCAAAGATACCTGGCTCAATTTCATTGAGTGGGATAACTACAATGAGAGCAGAGTAGTTTAAGGAAGGGAATATTTTTATGTTTTCAAAAAACAAAAATTCGAATTCCCGAAACAATGAAAAGGGCGCAGTTATAGTCCTCATTGCTATCTTAATGGTGGCCTTTATAGGGATTGTTGCACTAGCTGTCGATGTCTACCATCTTTATGTAGTTCGTAATGAATTACAAAATGGAGCTGACAGTGGTGCATTAGCCGGTGCCAGGGAACTATATTTTGATGATGGAACAGCAGTTGACCCCACTTCTAATACAACTGCTGCGAATACTGCTATTCAAAATGCTAGTGAAGGAATACCTGTTGAAGTAATTTATAATGCAGGGGCAAACACTGGTGATGTTCAACGAGGACATTGGAGTTTTTCCACACGCAGCTTTACAGCAAATGATTCCTTAACTGCTATCGATATTGGTATTTATACAGAAGCTGAACTTGACGTAAACCTAGACTACATCAACGCTATTAAAGTTAAAGCACACAGAAAGGACACTCCTGCTGCATCCTTTTTCGCTCGCATATTTGGCTATGACAATTTTGTAGTTGGTGCTGAAGCCGTAGCATACCTTGGCTATGCAGGTTCACTACTCCCTGCCAACCTTGACCAACCAATTGCGATATGTGAAGAGTCCATTATAAATGGCGACGGGGACTACGACTGTAACATGGGCAGGATGCTAAATAGCGGCCAAGACCCCGACTCAGCAAACACAGGAGGATGGACAAACTTTTCTCAACCGTGTGTAACTGCAAGCAAGCCGGAGATGGATGCATTAATCTGCGGTGATGGAAACCCTTATCAAGTAAATTATGGTCAAGGAATCGGTGCACAGGGTGGCGTCCAAGATGTTACCTTTCGTGACTTCGAGGACTGTTGGGAGAATAAAACAGAGAAAAAACAATTTTGGAATATGACTCTGCCCGTTATCGAATGCCCATCTAATAATGTTAGTAATTGTCCAAAAGTAATTGGGGCTGTCAACGTGAATGTTGTATGGGTACAACGTGACAATGTTACTAGCTACGATGACGTACCTAGAGAAATGGAAGACTGGAGCTGTGAAGAAGCAACGCCCGGCTTTGATTGCTGGAAAAGCTTCATTGACCATTTCAACTTAGCCAATGTTACAGGTCGCCCTATAACAGATCAGGACTATACTGATATGTATCAAAAAAAGAGCATTTTCTTCCTACCCTCTTGTGAAAAAATAGCCCCTTCCGGAGTTACAGGTGGAACCAATTATGGTATTTTGGCACAAATACCAGTTTTAGTTGATTAGGTCTATTAGACCATCGTTAATATCATGAGTTGGAACCTAACTATTGCTATTTAAGGTATTCACATGGCCAACAAACTAAATATAGCCGTCGAATTGGCCGATAGCCACCTCGCCACGGACCTAATAAAGACCCTTGGGGCCATCCCCAATGTAGAGGTCGTTCAATGGTTCGACTCCATGGGCGAAAAGGGGGCTCTTGCGGTCAAGGATGCCCCGCAAATTATTTTTATCGACGACAATCAGGACAGTCAGCAGTTAACTCACCGTATGGCCCTGCTCCGCGAGTCTTTTCCAGAGGCGGCTTACTTTGTCGTCGCATCGGATCAGCGCCCACAACATATTATCCAGGTGATGAAGATCGGCGTTGCTGAGTACTTGGTCACACCGATCGATACCAAAGTGCTTCACAACGCCGTTGAGGACATCCGCGTGAAGCTAGCCAACGCTGGCAAAATAGCCCGCGGTTCGGTCTACAGCTTTATCAGCAGCAAAGGAGGGCTGGGCTCTTCGGTAATCGCCGTCAACACCGCCTACTCATTGGCGCAAAAAAAAGCGACCAGCGTTGCCCTGCTCGACCTCAGTCTGCAATCTGGGGATGCTTCGGTCATGCTCGACATTTTGCCAGAGACATCCATCAGCGATCTGGTAAAAAACTTTCACCGTATGGACGCCTCTTTTCTGTCGGCAGCAATGACCAGGGCATTTAACCAGCTTGACTTTCTCGCCGCCCCTACCAGCCCGAACGATTGTCAGGAAATCAATGGTGAACATATCTCCGCAATCATCGAGTTAGGGAAAAAACTCTACGACCACTTGGTCATAGACTGCACGTCTATGCAAATCAACGAAGGTTCTCTCGAAGCGTTTGATGCTTCTGAGAAGATTTTTGTCGTCATCGACCTGTCGGTACCGGCCATTCGCAACGCCGCCAGGTTGTGCGAACTACTCGAAAAACACCAAGTGCCTTCGGATAAGATTGAAATCATTGCCAACCGATTCATCAAAGGTGGAACGCTATCCTTGGCCGAGGTGGAAAAAACCTTGGAGAAACGTGTAGCTTGGCTGTTTCCGAACGATTTCAAGAGTGTTATCTCTTCGATCAACAAGGGAGTCCCCCTACTGAAATTCAGCCCTGGTTGCCCCTTGGCAAAGAACCTGTCAAGCTTCGCCGAAACTTTGACCAAACAGAATTTACATGAAAAGTTCCGCGGAATCCGCGGAACCTTCGGGCGCGCTATTTAGGAGGTCTGTTATGGCATTTAAAAATCTATGGGATAGGGAGAAATCCTCAGCTACTGCGACCGACCAGCAGGCAGCCGTCAATGGTGAACGTGTAGCCTTCTTCTACGACATTAAACATAAAATTCATAATCGATTTGTTGAAGAAGCTAACCTTTCGGCGTTAGAGAGCATGGATGCCGATGAAGTCCGCGTAGAAATCATCAAGATCATCGATTATTTCCTCAGTGAGGAAAAAGCCCTTCTCAACGAACTGGAAAAAAAGGCCCTGACCGATGAGATTCTCGATGAGCTGACCGGCCTTGGTCCAATCGAACCGTTTTTTAAAGACCCGACCATTTCCGATATCTTGGTCAATACTTACAAAAATATCTACGTTGAGCGAAAAGGCCTTCTGGAAAAGACCAATGCTCGATTTATCGATAATGCCCATTTGATGAACATTATTGACCGCATCATTTCACGGGTTGGACGTCGTATCGACGAATCTTCGCCGATGGTCGATGCTCGCTTGGCTGATGGCAGCCGCGTTAATGCGGTCATTCCTCCGTTATCCCTCGACGGGCCTATTTTATCGATACGCCGCTTTTCCGTCGATCCTCTAAAGATGGACGACCTGATCAACTTCAAGACCCTGATTCCAGATGTGGCGGTACTCATGGCTGCCTGCGTAAAGGCCAAACTTAACATCATGATTTCTGGCGGTACCGGCGCGGGTAAAACCACTCTTCTTAACATCCTGTCTGGGTTTATTCCCGGCAACGAGCGCATTGTCACCATCGAGGATTCAGCTGAATTGCAATTACAGCAGGAGCATGTCGTTCGGCTCGAAACCAGACCAGAAAGCATTGAAGGATCGGGTCTTGTAAGTCAGCGTGATCTGGTCCGCAACAGCCTGCGGATGCGGCCGGATCGGATTATCATCGGTGAGGTGCGCGGCGAGGAAGCCTTCGACATGCTGCAAGCCATGAATACCGGCCACGAAGGCTCCCTGACAACCATACACGCCAACACCCCCAGGGACTCCCTGACCCGACTCGAGTCGATGATCCTCATGACCGGAATCGACCTGCCGGAGCATGCCATGCGCTTCATGGTCTCTTCAGCCCTCGATCTAATCGTCCAGACCGCCCGCCTGACCGATGGTACTCGCAAGGTTACCGCCATCAGTGAGGTGGTAGGCATGGAAGGCGATATCATTACCTTACAGGACATCTTTGTTTTCGAAAAAAGAGGTATCGATCCGAATGGCAAGGTGCTGGGTCAATTCCGGGCAACCGGTATTCGGCCCAAGTTTGCCGACAAGCTTGAGGTTGCCGGCGTCAACCTGCCGGAAGATTTGTTTTTTTCCGGCAAATCTTTTGAATGACGGGAGGCACCGTGGATGTATTGACTTTATTGTTGTTAGCCGCTGTTTTCCTCTTTACCGTATCCCTGGTCGGCATGATATTTCTGGCCTGGACAGAGAGCCGATTTGCCGAGAAACATGCGATTAAGAAGAGACTCTATTACATCTCTGCCGGGGGCAAACATGGCCAGGCGAAATTAAAAAAATACCGCGAACGGGTTCTCAGGGATGTCGGAGCCTTTGAAAGTCTGGCCCTAAAAATGCCGAGAGTCAGCACCCTGGACCGATTGCTGATTAAAACCAAGCTGCCCTTGAACGCCTCGACTTTCATCATCGGCACTCTGGCACTTGCGGCAATCGGCACCCTGCTCGGCCTGAAACTGCTGCCTCAAACGAGTGCAGCCTTCGGCCTGGGACTGCTGTTGCTGGCCTTGCCTTTTGTGGCCCTTAAAGTAGCCGAAAAGAATTATTACAACCGTTTTCAAGAGCAGTTACCCGAAGCCCTTGACCTGTTGGCCCGCGCCCTGCGCTCTGGCCATGCCCTAACCAGTGGCCTGGAGATGGTCGCTACCGAAATGGAAGACCCCATCAAGTCGGAAATGGGCGCTGCGGTAGACGAAATCAACCTCGGCCTCACCTTTCAGGAAGCCTTTGAAAACCTCTGTGCCCGAGTGCCAAGCACCGACCTGCGGTTCTTTACCATCTCAATCCTTATTCAACGGGAAACCGGTGGTAATATCGCGGAAATCCTCGACAACATCAGCCGCCTCATCCGCGAACGCATCCAGTTCGGCCGTGCAGTTAAAGCACTGACGGCCGAAGGTCGATATTCCGCGGGTGTGCTTATCAGTTTGCCGATCTTTCTGTTTGTGTATATCTACTTCGTGAATTATTCTTACCTATCCCTGCTATGGAGTGAGGACTTGGGCAAAATGATGATGTTAGGGGCAGTTGTCAGCCAGCTTATCGGCGCTTATCTGATCAAACGAATTGTAACCATTGACATTTAAGGGGCCTATATGAACCAGATAATGACGTACTATTTCTGGATCGTCGATAACCTCAACTACTTTGGTTTGATGTTGTTGGTATTCTGCGCAGTTGCATTGGCGGTTTATGGTATCTATTTTCTATTCCTGAGGCCAAATCCAACCGAGGAACGCCTCGAGCGACTCGTGCCTCACGGCAAGCTTAACAGCCAGGCTAAGCCTAAACTATTGGATGAAAGTCAGAGTGGGTTTGTCACCAGGGTGACTCAGCCGATCCATGAATTGATCGCCCCTCAGAGTGGCGATATTTCTAAGCGTTCGCGCTTGCGCCTAATTCAGGCTGGATACCGTTCGAAACATGTATACCAATACTTCTTTGCTGCAAAAGTATTGTTAGCCATTTTGTTACCCGCAATTTATCTCACGATTACTGTTTTTCATACAATTTCTCTAGGTCGGGTTCTGATCGTGCTGTTGTTGTTGGTCATCGGCTTTGGGCTTCCCGATAGCATTATCGGCCTGGTCATTCGTTCCCGTCAGCGCAGTATAATCAGAGCCCTTCCCGATGCCCTCGACTTAATGGTTATCTGCGTTGAAGCCGGTCTGGGGCTGGACATGACCTTTAAACGGGTTGGCGATGAGATTCGCCCTATCTGTAGCGACCTTAGTGATGAATTTGCGCTGACCAACCTCGAAGTGCGGGCAGGGAAAACCCGCAGCGATTGTTTTAAAAACATGTCACTTCGTACTGGTGTTCCTGAGATTAACAACTTAATGACTATACTCGTTCAAACGAATCGCTTCGGCACCAGCCTGGCCAAAGCCCTGCGCGTACACTCAGATGCTATGCGCATTAAACGGCGCCAAATTGCCGAAGAGACTGCCGCAAAATCAACCGTCAAACTTATTTTTCCGTTGGTTTGCTTCATATTTCCAGCTATCTTTGTAGTACTTATTGGTCCCGGCGTCATAAGAATCATCAAGGTTCTGTTCCCTGCTATGGGTGGCTGACAGTCATTAATCTGAACCTCTTTTTATGCTAATGCGTTGAAGCAATCTATAAGGAGAAAACAATTGAGCCAATCTCTGCCATTGCCTAGTGGCCGCCCTATTTGCGCCTCAGCTATCCTGTTAATGCTGGTAACCTTACTAGCGACTGGCTGCGCATCAACAACGCGCACCACTCATACCACAATGCCCTCTATTCAAGAGAGCTCTAGCGAAAAAGATCCTTCCAACAAAGTAGCCAACCTGAGCCACGATCAACTGATCCTAAAAGCGGACTCGTACCGACAGAATGACAACCAACAATTGGCAGTCTTGCATTACAGAAAAGCGCTGGACAAAAAACCTCAGTCAACGGTGGCAGCAATTGGTCTGAGTAAAATGCTAATTCGCCAAGGCAACCTTGAAGAAGCCGCTCAGTTACTGACAAACATCCTCAAAAATGATGAGCACAATGTACCAGCATTGCTATTAATGGGTAGTATTGCCCGTGATCGTGGAGACTTGACCCGTTCCCTGGAGTGGTTGACCAAAGCCTATTTAGAATCCCCAGCGGACCCCGTGGTTCTCACTGAACTGGCCATTACTAACGACCATATTGGGCAGGAAAGATTGACCTACGCTGAACCCCTCTACAAAAAAGTTATTTCTTTAAAACCCCATTCATCTGCCGCTCACAATAACCTCGGTTTCAATTATCTGCTGCAGGGTCGCCACGCAGAAGCGGTCAAAACCTTTAATAGAGCCTTGGGCCTGGCCCCCGGCAACAAGCGAACAAAAAACAACCTGGCCGCAGCCTACTTGCTCAACAATCAAACTGACGAAGCTCTCAAGCTATTTCAGAATACAGTTGGGCTGGCCGCTGCGTACAACAACCTCGGCTACATTCTGATGACGCGAGGGGATTGGCAACAGGCGGAGAAAGCTTTTAAAAAGGCCTTGCAACTCAACCCATCCTTTTATGTAAGAGCCCAAGAAAACCTTGAGCACCTGCACAGTACCACCCGATAAATAGCCACTCTTTCAACTATGGACTAACTATCTTCGCATGACACCTCAACGACGCTCACTCCCGCTTCTGCCGGACATCCCTGGCCTGTACGGCTGCATTGTCTTTGTCACTCTGTTTATTTTTGATGGCGGCAAGGTCTTGCAGGACGGGGATACCTTCTGGCATATCAAGGCCGGCATGACCATGCTCGACCAGGGTAGTCTTTTGACCCAGGATATTTTTTCCCACACCGTCAGTGGGATCCCTTGGACAGCCCATGAGTGGCTGGCTGAAGTTATCATGGCAGGACTCCACCGCATGGCCGGATTACAAGGTGTGGCGTTATTCTATTTTCTGATTGCTGCTCTGAGCTTCTGGTTGCTGTTCCGCCTTGCGCGCCATTTAACCAACGAGTGGCTTGCGCTGCTATGGGTGTCCATGGCCTTCGCCTTTTCCATGACCCATCTTTTAGCGAGGCCACATATCTTTAGCTGGTTGTTCGGTGTGTGTACCCTGGCGCTGCTTCAGCATGGCGGCCGAAGAAGACTGCTGCTTCCACCACTTATTGCCCTATGGGCTAATCTGCATGGCGGGTTCATTCTCGGCCTGGCCCTGCAGGCCATCTTTATCGGCGGTGCCATACTCGACACTATTAGCCAGCAGGGTCTGTCACAATGGCGCACGGCTTTTAAATCCCAAAAATTTGCTCTGATCATTCTCCTTGCCAGTTTGGTGGCTTCGGGGCTCAACCCCTTTGGGTATCATCTATTGATTTTCCCCTTTCTAGTCACCAAAACCGTCTTCACCACAGGCATCGGTGAATGGCTGGCGCCCGACATGCAGAAGGAAATCTTTTTCCGTTTTTACCTGCTTATGGTGATCTTTCTTGTCTCGTTACCACGCCTTCAGATCAACTGGACTAATCGCCTGCTACTGATCTTCTGGGTCAATGCCTCACTAGCCCACGGAAGGTATATCAGCATGGCAGCGGTTTTTCTTGTTCCCCTGCTAGCACAAATCGGCAATCAGCTACTATCAAAGCTCTCGTTTGGAAACAAAACACCATCAACAAATAATCTTCATCTATCCCCTTATTCTGGGATCATTGCCACAACAGGGATATTCATTCTTCTCTTTGCAGCCAGCAACTTTCAGTCACCCCTACGACCATTTATGACCGCAATCATCTCGGTCAACGCCGAAAACCATCCTATCGCGGCCGTAAAATATCTCAATTCAACACCTTTACCCGGAAAAATGTTCAACAAATACGGCTGGGGAGGCTACCTGATCTACGCCCTTGAGCCCTCACAGTCGGTATTTATCGATGGCCGTGCAGATATGTATGGCGAAGATCTTTTTGAGGAATACGGAAAGGTTGTCGCTATCGACAAGGGTATCGACACGATTCTAAAAAAACATGAAGTTAATTGGGTGATTTACCCGCACGACACCCCTCTAGTGAGATATCTACTGGCGGGAAATAGCTGGAGCCAAATCTATCAGGATGAAGAAGCTTCGGTTCTGTTGCGCAAGCCCTCCCCTCTTCCATAATAACCAAGCACCTCAAACCCTCGAATCACTAACAAATCTTTAAACATTTGCAAGGAGTGATAAACAGGGTGAACTTTGCTCAGCGTATCATTTTTCCAAAGAACACCGACCTCCTTAATAGAGAAGCCTCTTTTCCTGGCAATATGAAGCATTTCTACATCAAAACTGAAACCGTTTATTTGACAATCCCGGAATATATCTTTAGCAATTGACGACTTAAAGCATTTGAATCCGCATTGAGTATCATTAATCCCCGAGACAGCCAATAGCCTAACTAATTTATTAAATGTTTTGCCCATAAGAACCCGATACAGCGGTTGCCGTCTCAGTATTCTAGTTTCTTTTCTTGCTCTAGAACCAATAGAGATATCATTTCCCGCCTCTATTGCCCTTAAAAGTTTTGCTGACTCCCGAAAAGGAGTTGAAAGGTCGGCATCACAAAAAAGGACATAATCCTTTCTTGCCGCAAGAACTCCTGTTCTTACAGCATGCCCTTTCCCCATATTATGTCGATAGCTGATTAAACGGACATTAGCATTAGTCTTTATAGCTTCTTTTACGATATTGGAGGTTTCATCATGACTGCCGTCATCCACGATAATAATTTCATAATCGAGAAACCGCCTATTCACATCCTTAATCAAATGCGGCAACGTAATCTTTAACCGCTGTTCCTCGTTAAAGGCTGGGACAACAACAGACAATCGATGGCAACTTTTAGCGGGCATGCAATCCTCCTCTCATTTGAAAATGAAGTAATCACATGTATAGTTTAACCAAAGATTGGTTTTATGCTACTCAGGAGCAGAAAAAGGCAATATTTTCTATTGATGATATTTTTCCTATGCAGTGACTGGCTTGTGCCTGGCAAAATTTGAACGGCAACTGCTCATACGGGTACGTTATAGAGTCAACCTCATAGATATTTCACCGAGGTTAATTTAAAAGCTCACGCCACTACCCTCTTTTGTCTTGGAGGGCAATACAGGTTATTTAAAAACCAGGGATTACACTGGACACATCGGCTTAATTTTGCCCGATCAGGTAGGTTCACAGAAAGGAGTAGTTTTAGAAACTGCTATACTGAACGTAAGAAAATGGTCTAAAC
>JABXKU010000040.1 GCA_013619105.1 Desulfuromonadales bacterium | reverse complement strand
CGATGGCGAGGATATGAGCCTCGTTAAAGGAGCCTTTTGCCGAGGAACCCCGGTGGCCCGAAGTGCCGAAAGACACCAAATTTGTTGTGTCGCTGAGATCTGGGTGCCGGGTGTAGTAATCGCTGATAAGCCTGGGGATATTGGCGAGAATCGATTTCGGTGCCGGCTGACCTGCCAAGGGATGAAACGCCATGCTGCACTCTCCTTAAAAGTAATAACTGATTATCGATAGGCGCCCTTGCCCATTCAGCTAGAGATGTTAACGGCCTTAAGGACACTGTCAAGCCAGGTTAAGGATATATACCCTGACAAAAAACGGAAGAATCCGACCAATCTAGGTGCCGCCCCCTCAGAAACCACGAATTAAGAAGCCGACTGGCAAAACAAGAGCCTCCAAGTCATAGCGACCTGAAGGCTCTCGTTATTTCCGATCTACATTTCAACACATTCCTGATGATTCAGTCCTGTACGGGCATACATCAGCCTATTCCACCGTCACACTCTTGGCCAGGTTGCGGGGCTGGTCGACATCGGTGCCCTTGAAGACCGCCACGTAATAGGCCAAAAGCTGCATGGGGATGGACATGAGCACTGGTGCCAATTCATCAATAATGTCCGGTACAGTAATCAGGGCATCGACCGTACCAAGGAGGTGCTGCTGCCCTTCCGTCACCACAGCAATGACACGGCCGTCGCGGGCCCGCACCTCTTCGAGGTTGGAGACAACCTTTTCCAGGGTGGCATTGTGGGGGCAGAGAAAGACCACCGGCAATTGCTCGTCAATGAGTGCGATGGGGCCGTGCTTCATCTCGCCAGCCGGGTAGCCTTCGGCATGAATATAGGAGATCTCCTTGAGTTTGAGCGCCCCCTCCAAAGCAATGGGGTACTGATTGCCCCGGCCCAGATAGAGAAAGTCGCGGGCGTTCATGAAGGTCTTGGCAATGGCCTCGATCTGTTCGGCCAGTTCCAATACCTCTTCGATCTTGCGCGGCAAGGTCAGCAAAGCATCGGTGAGTTCAATGCAACGTTCGGCGTCAAGGGCACCGCGCGCTCGGCCAAGCCGCAACGCGAGCAGATAGAGGGCCACCAGCTGAGTGGTGAAAGCCTTGGTCGAGGCGACGCCGATCTCAGGCCCGGCGTGGGTATAGATGACCCCGTCGCTCTCCCGGGCGATAGACGATTCGACCACATTGCAGATGGCCACGGCCTTGCCGCCCTTGCTTCGTGCTTCGCGAAGAGCCGCCAAGGTATCGGCGGTTTCGCCACTCTGGCTGATAAGAATGGTCAGGGTGCGATCGGTGACCAACGGATCGCGATAGCGAAATTCACTGGCGATATCAACCTCAACAGGCACCCGGGCCAGTTTTTCGATGAGAAACTTGCCGGTCAGTGCGGCATGCCAGGACGTACCACAAGCCACGATGTACAGGCGGTCAAACTGGCGTAACTGCTCGTCGTCGAGCTGCAGCCCCTCAAGGTAGACGTCGCTATGTCCGTCCTTAACCCGGCCAGCCACGGTATCGACAATGGCCCGTGGTTGCTCGTAGATCTCCTTGAGCATAAAGTGGCGATAGCCACCTTTTTCTGCCATCAGTGGGCTCCAGGTGATGGTTTTGGCGGTCTTGGCCACGGGCGTGCCGGCCAGGTCGCTGAAGCGCAGGTCACCGTCGTGATAGACGACCATCTCCCCCTCTTCGAGAAAGATCATCTCCCGCGTATGGGAGAGCATAGCCGGGATATCGGAGGCGACAAAAAACTCACCCTGGCCCTGACCGACCACCAGCGGCGAGCCGAGCTTGGCGGCGATCATCTTGTCCGGTTCGGCTTCGCAGATAATGGCCACCGCATAGGCACCACGGACCTGACTCAGGGCCTGGCGCACTGCGGTTTCAAAATCGCCGCATTGATGCAGATGCGCATCGACCAGGTGGGCGATGATCTCGGTATCGGTTTCGGAGCTGAACTCATGGCCCTGGGCTATCAGTTGGCCCTTGAGCTCGAGATAGTTTTCGATAATGCCGTTGTGCACCACCGCCACCTGGCCGGAGTGGTGGGGATGAGCATTGGTCTCCGAAGGACGGCCATGGGTTGCCCAGCGAGTGTGGCCGATGCCCCGCACCCCTGTCAGGGGATTCTGACCGAGTAAGTTTTCAAGTTCGGCCAACTTGCCCTTAGCGCGGCGAATCTCAATCTTGCCGCCATTGAGAATGGCGATGCCGGCCGAGTCGTAACCACGGTATTCCAGTCGCCGCAGACCGTCAATAATAATGGGCGTGGCCTGCTGTGGGCCGAAATATCCTACGATACCACACATAAGCGTGTCTTCTCCTGAACCGTAAAGGGGCCCAATCCATAGCTGGCCTGGGTCGCTGACAAATAACAACTATGAAACTATGTGATGCACTCGCAAAAACTTGCAAGATGGCGAATCAAAATTTTGGTCCTACAAGACTTGGGGTTTTTCAGGGATTCCAGGCATACATCTAATATGTCGTGGCCCTGAAAAAACAACCTAACACCGTAGGGCGGACTTTTTGCGACGCCATCATTTTTTCTTCTTCTGCTTGCGCAGGACCCAGCCTTCAATGGTCTTTTGCGGGCTGCGGGACAGGGCCAGGGAGTCGGCCGGCACATCCTTGGTGATTGTTGAACCGGCGCCGACCAGGCTGTTACGGCCGATGCGCACCGGCGCCACAAACTGGGTATCACTGCCGACAAAAACATCGTCTTCAATGATAGTCTTGTGCTTGTTGACCCCGTCGTAATTGCAGGTGATAGTACCACAGCCGATATTGACCCGGGCACCCAGCTCGGCATCGCCGATATAGGTCAGGTGGCTAGCCTTGGAGCCTTCACCGATATAGGCTTTTTTGGTCTCGACAAAATTGCCGACCTTATTATGACCGGCTAGGACCGTACCGGGCCGCAAATGAGCCATGGGACCGACATCGCTGTGGGCTCCGACCTGTGATCCCTCAAGGACCGAACCGGTCTTGAGTCGCACTTGATCACCCACCTGGCAATCTGCAACGGTGACCTGGGGCTCGATGACACAACCCTGACCGATGCGAGTCGCACCCCAGAGACAAACACCGGGATGAATAATCGTATCGGCACCAACCTCAACCTGTTCGTCTACGTAGGTCGCCGCCGGATCGATCAGAGTGACCCCGCCCAGCATCAGCCGCTCGTTGGTACGCTGCCGCATGATGGTAGCCGCTTCAGCTAACTGTACCCGGCTGTTAATACCCATGGCTTCAGCGGGATCATCCATCACCAGAGCCCGCACCTTGCGGCCGTCAGACCGCAACGTAGCCAGCACATCGGTCAAATAATATTCACCCTGAGCATTGTTGCAACCTAAACCGCTCAGGATTTCAAAAACCAGGGGAGCTTCAAAAATATAGATGCCGGTATTAATTTCTCGAATGGTCCGCTGCTCGTCAGTCGCGTCCTTTTCTTCGACAATACCCAACACCTCGCTACCATCCCGCAATATACGGCCGTAACCGAAGGGATCGCCCATAGTAGCAGTCAGCACGGTGGCCGCCGCCCCCTCGCTGCAATGATAGTCGAGTAACTGCTGCAGAGTCTCCTGACGCAGCAGCGGTACGTCACCGCAAAGCAACAGCAGAGAACCGGAAAAGTCAGCCAACGCTGGCCGAGCGCTGAGTAAAGCATGGCCGGTGCCAAGCTGTTGTTCTTGCACGGCAAAATCAACACTCTGGTCGACTAGACACTTCCTAACCTCTTCACCGCCATGACCAACCACCAGCACCGTCGGTTGGCAACCAAGGCGAGCAGCCTGCTGCACCGGGTATTGCACCATCGGCTGACCGTTGAGTTCATGTAGCACCTTGGGCAGTGCCGACTTCATACGGGTTCCCTTACCGGCCGCCAATACCACAGCGGCGAGTCCCTTTGCATCCATAGCTTCTCCTTCCTTAGAAAAACTTCAACAGTAAATTATCCCGAAAAGACCGGCCCCAGTCAAGGCCGATTTTTCTCGGTTAAATGCCATACATTTGCCCCTAGGAAAAGAACGCGCTTTGTTTTAGAATCACGATTCTAAAAAGGAGAGTCTTCTATGCCAGAACGCCAGATTCTACTTCGCGCCCTGGATAGTATCGGGGCAGATTTACGGGAATTGGAAATTCTCTACGAACGGTATTTTTCCGGAATGGAAAAACGGGAACCGCTACGTCAACGGGAAGAGTTACAAAAGCGTCTGCGCCAGTTCATCAACCGGCGCATCATGAAGACCGACCTGCGCTTTCGCTACGAAAGCCTGGCGGCCCGCTACCACACCTATATCGGCCACTGGGACCGGATTCTGCGGTTAATGGACGAAGGGCGCTACGAGCGTCACACCGGCAGTAAGCGCCCTGCCCCCATGGTCGACCAAGGCAAGACCAACCCGAAAAATGACAATGAAGAGACCTACCAGCAAATGCTCAAAGCCCACCAAGAATGCGCCCTGGGTAAGCCGGCACCGAGTCGCAAGCAATTCAACGCTTACCTCGCCAAACAACGGTCCTCGTTGGCAGAAAAGTTCGGCAGTAAGGATATAGAGTTCCGTGTCGTTACCGACAAGGGCAGACCGAAGATCACAGCCCGTCCAAAAAAATCCCCTTCCACGAACTGAAAGCAACCGCCACGCCGCCTATTACCTCTTATGCAACCTCTTTTTCGCGTTCTTGATAGCGTGGCCGCTCACAGATAAACGCTTTGATTTCAAGAACTTCAGGAATCCGTCCAGCCACCCGTAGCAAATCATCGACCAGCAGGCCCGGCGAGACATAGACCCTATTGTCAATCATCTTGCGCACATCGCGATAGAGATGAACCTCCGCCTTGACCCCCAGTTGCGACAGAGCATCACGCACATTATCCAGGGTCTTTTCACAGATTTCGCTACATTCCGGCTTGCAGATGATATCGATACGCATAACGTCCTCCGGCTGTTTCCAGTGAACTGCTATTGCCAACGAATGATGACCTTTTTTGTTATATTATACTCACCCTATCAGGTTTCACAACAATTTTTCAACATCGCACCGCTTTTTTCGCCTAGGGGGCTGTGGGACTAACGAGCCTAAACGACAATAGCCGCCCCTAAAGGGCGGCTATCGAGTTCTTATATTAGCATGGATAGGGGGAGGGCTCAGCGCACCGGTAGGCGCTCGGCACCGCAAGTGATTTTCAAGGCCCGCTTGACTCGAGCCATAAGGCGAACCAAATTGGCCGGCTTGGCTACAAAATCAAAAAAGCCCATCTCCAACAAGCGAGCCTCTTCGTCCGGCGAAGCCTTGATCGACAGAGCTATAACCGGTATATCCCGAGTCCCGCTGTTGGACTGCAACACACGGAAGAACTCGATGCCGCTCATGCCGGTCATGCCAGGATCCACCAGAATCAGATGCGGACGTTCCTTGAGCACTGCCTTAAGAGCCGCCGATCCGCTGTCGAACTGGACACTACGCAAGCCTTCTTTTTTCAGGTTACCCTGAAAAGCGGCACGCCACAGCTCCTGATCGTCCACTACCATGACGGTCAATTCCTCGGCCGACTTACCCTCGACGACCTTGATGTAGTGCTTGCGAATAGCGTCCTGCACTTCATGGGGGGTCGTCAGAAGAGGCACCACGCGCATGCCGGTTTGAAAGGAGACGTTGTCGAGGGTCTCTAGATCAAGAGGATTGGTGATGGCCAGATAAAGAGACTTTCCTTCCGCCTTAAGGGGGAAGATGCCCTTTTCAAGAGCCGTATCGCAATCAATCAGACCGAGCACGTCTTCAGGGAAGGGGTGCTTGCTGATATTGCTGACCGTCTTGCAGTTGAACTGCCGGGCCAAAATCAGCACCACATCCCGATCGCTGATGATGCCCATTTCCTCTAGAACTTCACCAAGCCGCATGTCCGAGATCTTCTGCTTCTCCAGCGCCTTGCTCAGAGTGATCTCGTCGAGCACCTTTGCATCTACCAGAATTTCACCAAACCGTTTGCGTCGTGGCATCGTATTCTTCCCTAAAGATTAGTACTTTCGGTTCTTGGCGATGCTATCACAATAATCGGTAATTATTCAAATTAATCCGACCACTGGATCAAGTTTCGGAGTCTCCGGCCGCTTGGCCAGAAACCTTAACCTGCAACTGCTGATCGGCAACCTCGACCGTGACCAGAGCACCGCGTCCGATCTCGCCGCCAATAAGTGCCCGGCCGATACGGGTCTCCAGCTGATGCTGCAGGTAACGTTTCAGGGGGCGAGCCCCATAAACGGGATCGTAGGCCTCCCGGGCAATAAACTCCCGCGCCTCGTCACTGATTTGTAAATCGATCTGGCGATCACTCAGGCGTCGGCCCAGTTCGGCGACCAGCAGATCAATAATCGCCTTAATCTCCTCGCGGGTAAGGGGCTTGAACAGTACAATATCGTCCACCCGGTTGAGAAACTCAGGCCGGAAGTGATGGCGCAACTCGGCCATTACCGCCTTAACTGTCTCCTCTTGCAGAACACCTTCTTCACTCACCCCTTCGAGCAACAGCGGTGAGCCGATGTTAGAGGTCAGGATGATCACCGTGTTCTTAAAATTGACGGTCCGGCCCTGAGCATCGGTCACCCGGCCGTCGTCGAGAATCTGCAACAGCACGTTGAAGACGTCTTGGTGGGCCTTTTCGATTTCGTCGAAGAGAATTACCGAATAGGGCTTGCGGCGCACCGCCTCGGTAAGCTGCCCCCCCTCTTCATAGCCGACATAGCCAGGAGGCGCCCCGATCAGCCGACTTACGCTATGCTTCTCCATATATTCAGACATATCGATACGCACCATATTGTCTTCGCTGTCGAACAGGGCCTCGGCCAGAGTGCGGGCCAACTCGGTCTTGCCGACCCCCGTTGGGCCGAGAAAGATGAAGGAACCGATGGGCCGCTTCGGGTCCTTTATGCCACTGCGGGCACGAATCACCGCATCGGCTACCAGTTGCACCGCCTCGTCCTGGCCGATAACCCGCTGATGCAGAATCTGGTCGAGCTTGAGCAGCTTCTCCCGCTCCCCTTCCACCAGGCGGGTAACCGGTATGCCGGTCCAGCGGGAAACAATATCGGCGATCTCTTCCTCGGTGACCTCCTCTCGCAACAGCCGGGCGGCCCCCTGTTCACCGGTTATGGCCTGTTCCTGAGCCTGCAGTGAATGCTCCAGTTCCGGCAGGCGACCATGACGCAACTCCGCTGCCCGATTCAGGTCGTACTCACGCTCCGCTACTTCAATCTCCTGGCGGACCCGCTCGATCTCTTCACGCAGCTTTTGTACTTTTTTGATGCCTTCCTTTTCGCTGTCCCACTGGGCCCGCAAAGTATCGGCTTGATGCTTGAGGTCGGCCAACTCTTTGCGCAAAGCCGCCAGACGTTCCTGACTGACCAGGTCCTTCTCTTTTTTCAGGGCCGCCTCCTCGATCTCCAGACGCATCACCCGGCGAGTGACTTCGTCGAGATCGCTAGGCAAGGAGTCGATTTCGGTACGGATCATGGCACAGGCTTCATCAACCAGGTCGATGGCCTTGTCCGGCAAGAAACGATCGCTGATATAGCGGTCGCTCAATGTCGTCGCCGCGACCAGGGCGTTATCCTGAATACGCACGCCATGAAAAACTTCAAAGCGCTCCTTGAGACCGCGTAAAATAGAAATAGTGTCTTCAACATTTGGCTGCTCGACCAGCACCGGCTGAAAACGACGCTCCAGGGCGGCATCCTTCTCGATGTATTGCCGGTATTCATCGAGAGTCGTAGCGCCAATGCAGTGCAACTCGCCCCGAGCCAGCATCGGTTTGAGCATGTTGCCAGCGTCCATGGAACCCTCGGCCTTGCCGGCCCCGACGATGGTGTGCAATTCATCGATAAACAGTAAGATTCGTCCTTCGCTGGAATGAATTTCATTGAGTACCGCCTTGAGCCGCTCCTCAAATTCTCCGCGATACTTGGCCCCGGCTACCAGCGAGCCCATGTCGAGGGAGAAAATGGTCTTGTGCTTAAGTCCCTCGGGCACGTCACCGCGCACAATACGATGGGCCAGCCCCTCAACAATAGCGGTCTTACCGACCCCCGGTTCGCCGATCAACACCGGGTTGTTTTTAGTTTTGCGTGACAGAATTCGGATTACCCGACGGATTTCACTATCGCGACCGATCACCGGATCGAGCTTGCCTTTTTCCACCTCTTTAACAAGATCAAGGCCATACTTTTCCAATGCCTCATAGGTGTTTTCAGGATCGGGCGTCGTCACCCGTTGATTGCCCCGCACCGCAGTCAGAGCCTGCAAAAGCCGCTGACGGCCGACATTGAACTGCTTGAACAGTTTGCCGGTGGCCGTTGCGCCCCCTTCTTCGATCATGGCCAACAGCACGTGCTCGACGGAGATATAATCGTCGCGCAGCTGCTTAGCTTCCTCCTCAGCTTTCAATAACAGCCGGTTGAGCCGTTGAGTCACATAGACCTTACCGGCCTCGACACCAGGACCGGAAACGCTCGGTCGGCGTTCCAATTCTTTGCGTAGCTCCCCCAAAAGATTTTCCACCGACACGTCGGCCTTTTGCAGCAAACGCGGCACCAGACCGCCCTGCTGCAGCAACAGACCCAACAAAAGATGCTCTCCGTCGACCTCGATGTGGCCCCGTTTCACGGCCTCGTCTTGGGCGGCCTGCATCGCTTCTTGAGTTTTCTTGGTCAGCTTGTTGGAATCCATAAGGCGTTTCTTCTCCTTCACTGCGGAAATGAACGGCTAATTTTGTTACCAGCATGATGCTTTCGCAAAAAGCCATGAGATGGGGAAGTAAAAACATCGCCCACAAGGCGTTGCGGTTTTTCAGGTGGAAGGCATACATAGAGCATGTCGAAATCCTGAAAAAGTGCAGCCACGCTGTAGAGCGGTCTTTTTGTAACGCCATCAAGTATAATAGATCTTCGAAGCCTTGTCGGTGGCGACCCCGACAGGTTACCGAGTGCGACCTCCGCCGTAAATCCATTAGTAAGGTATGGGCTTATCCGCAATGTAATCCGGCCAAAGCCATTGTTCAAGGCTTTGACCACCATTAATGACACTGCAATAGTAGCATCTTCCCAATAAAAAACCGCCAAGGACAGGCCTGGGCGGGCGATTAGCCTTAGATATTTCAGCATCCCTGATCCCATTATTCCGCCCCCTTTGGCACTTTACTGCGGTTCGTACTATAATGGCCGGAGAATCTCAACAATAACGGCCCAGGGAACAAGCAGACCCGTAGAGTCCGATAGCTCTTGGCCATGTATTCCTCATCGGCGCCGCACATCACCCCAGGCAAGAAAGGTTCCTTCGAATGTTCGATATGATCATTGGGATTTTGTTGGCCAGCTGGCAGTTACTTGTCGAGGCGGCCCCCTTCGTGCTGTTCGGATTTTTAGCCGCAGGCCTGCTCAAAGCTTTTGTGCCAGAAGACTTTGTCGCCCGCCATCTGGGTCAAAGTAGCTTCGGTTCGGTAATCAAGGCCTCGGTATTCGGCATTCCACTACCTCTCTGCTCCTGCGGGGTGATCCCCGCAGCCATCGGACTGCGCAAACACGGAGCCAGCAACGGTGCCTCGGCAGCGTTTCTGATCTCGACCCCCGAAACAGGAGTCGACTCCATCGCCATCACCTATGCCCTGCTTGACCCCATCATGACGGTCATGCGTCCGCTGGCGGCTTTTTTTACCGCTACCGTGACAGGGCTTTGTATTAACCTGCTGCCAGCCGACCAGTCCTCGGGCGAAACCATTGAGGTTGCAGAGCGTCATAGCGACAGTTGCAGCAGCACATGCTGCGAAGAACATCCCTCCTTACCACAGGACCTGCGGCAACGCGTCGGCGCCGGGCTCAAGTTTGCCTTCGGTGACCTGCTTGGCGATATCGGCAAGTGGCTGCTCATCGGCATCCTGGTCAGCGGCATCATCAGTTTCTTCGTCCCGGAAAACTTTTTTACCCACTACCTCAGCGGCGAATACTTGTCTCTGTTGGCCATGCTGGCGATCGGCATCCCCATCTACATCTGTGCCAGCGCTTCTACCCCTATCGCCGCAGCCCTGGTGCTCAAGGGCCTCTCGCCCGGCGCAGCGCTGGTCTTTCTACTGGCGGGTCCGGCGACTAACGCCGCAACCCTAACTGTGATCGGTCGCTTTTGGGGCAAAAAAGTCACAGCCATTTATCTGGCCTCCATCGCCTGCTGCTCGCTACTGGCCGGTTGGCTGGTCAATCGCATCTACTTCTGGACCGGCGCCAGCATCAGCAATTGGGTTTCCCAAGGGACTGGACATGAGGTTTCTCCCCTATCCACCTTCTGGGCTCTGCTACTGCTGATCCTTATCGCCCGTAGCCTCTGGAAAAACTCAGCCCACCATTAATCGAATGGCACCATAACCATTCGAAATTGGTTAATCTGACGCAACAAGGGCCGGCGCTATATGCGCAGGCCCTTGATTGTTTTAGTTCATGACAAATTTACCCGCTATATAATTGAGAGAAAACCCGGGTCAGATCTATTTATTGCTAATAAACCTAAAATATAGCTGTCTCGGTTTTCTTGTCAGTGCAGAATAGGGGGAGTGTCCCTAGTTTTCTTAGTTTTCTAATAGCTTTCTAAAGCAAATTGATTCTTTTGGTTATTACTCAACTACCTCCAGGACTCCCTTCATCCCCTTTTCGCGGTGGCTTTCAAAAAAAAGCAGTTTTTTGCTGCAGTGGTACGGATACTTTCCAACCTTGGTCGGAGTAAATCGTACTACCTTCGAATCGCTAGACATGCTCTCGCTCACCACGATTCCGGCTTCCGGTGCTTCAATAATAAAATTATGGGGAATGAATCCATCCTCTTTTCTAATCACCATTTCCACCGGTACATTGACCTTAACTATGACGTGATTAGGGTTGAAAAAATACCCGCCACCTAGAATCACCACCCGCTGCACGCCGTCATCGTCAATAGTCGCGTGGCTGGCTTCCATCTCCGCCAGGGCAATGGAACCAAGCATCACGATAAAGAGGCCAAAAAAGCAAAACACTTTATAGTTAACCATTGTGTCGGTCCTCCAGTCTTTGGCGTATCCTCCATCCAAAAGCATAATTCGTAGTCTTGCACTAGAAGGCTAACATGTAGAATCGAATGCGCAATCGCACGGAACAACCGAAGGTAATTAGGGGCACTCCCCTATTTTCTACCTATGGTTTTTCCATCCATTGATGGCACCTAACCGGATAGCAGTCCGAAAATACGATACAAAAAAAGCCGCACACCGGATCTTTTCCGGCCAAACGGCTCTTTCTTCTCATCGCTGACTCGATGCTTTACGGGCATGCTCCCTCTGATAAGCCGCAAAAAACCGGGACAGATCTATTTGTGGCCAACACAAAGCATAGGTAGCCCCAAAGCTAGCCCGGCAAGCTTTACTAAAAACAAAGGGCCTAGCCGTTTCCGGCTAGACCCTTTGTTTTTAATGGCGGAGGGGGGGAGATTCGAACTCCCGGTAGCTTGCGCCACAACAGATTTCGAGTCTGTCACCTTCGGCCTCTCGGACACCCCTCCATTAATTTTAAGAATTGCGGTCCTGCCCTGAAGCTTTCTTACGTTTTGCTCGCAACTGGCGGAAGAAATCGCTTAACAGCTCGCTACAGGTCTCGCCGAGGACCCCTTCGGTAACATCTACCCGATGGTTAAAGCGTTCATCCTGTGAAAGGTTGTATATAGAACCAACGGCTCCAACTTTTGGATCGCGACAGCCAAAGACCAGCCGCGGAATCCGGGCCAGAATGATCGCCCCCATACACATGACGCAAGGTTCAAGGGTTACATAGAGCGTACAGTCGAGCAAACGCCAGGAACCAAGAGTAGCTGCCGCCTGCCGAATGGCGATCATCTCGGCATGGGAGGTCGGGTCGTTGCTGGACTCCCGCAGGTTATGCCCCCGGCCGATGATAACACCGTCATGAACCACCAGGGCGCCAACTGGAACTTCGCCCAGCTCAGCTGCTGCTGCGGCCTCCTGCAGACTGACTAACATCCAGTCCTGATCATTTTGGTCGGCGAGGTCCACAGGCTTTCAATTTAGAAAAAATACGCGTCAAAACGCTTTATTAGTCGTGTGAGATGGCAATTTATAGCCATTTTCCGCGCACCTGTCAAGCCTGTTCAATGATTGAAGGCGGCGCGAATGACGACTACAATCATTCTATCGCCAGGCTTGGATCGGTTTTGGGTCTTTTGCGTCATCCCATAGCCGACTATTTTCGGGTACACTTGCTGCTGACAGATTGTTACTTAAGTCATCAAATCGGTCGACCTTTGAATTTAAAAGCGCCAGGAGTTTTCGTTATGTCCTCACAACGCACCAGCGGCATCCTGCTTCACCCCACCTCCCTTCCCGGCCCCCACGGGATCGGCAGCCTCGGAAGTGAAGCATATCGCTTCGTGGATTTCCTGGCGGCCAGCGGCCATAGCCTGTGGCAGATCCTACCCCTGGGGCCAACCGGGTACGGGGACTCCCCCTATAGTGTTTTGTCGGCCTTTGCCGGCAATCCACTGCTGATCTGTCTGGAGCGCCTGGTGGAAGCCGGCGACATTGATCCCGCAGATATCGCCGGGGTCAGTATGGAAGAAGGGCAGGCTCATTTCAGCTTTGTACGCAGTTTCAAGACACGGCTGTTGCACAAGGCCGCTCGAACCTTTCGCAGCACAGGCAATCAGCAAAGACAACAGGCGTTTATCAAATTCTGCAGCGAGCAGGCCAGCTGGCTCGACGACTATGCCATGTTTCAGAGCTTGCGCGGACAGTTTAAAGGGGTGAGTTGGGATAACTGGCCACGGGAGATTCGGCAACGCCAGCCACAGGCCTTGGCCTTCTGGAAGGAGGAACTGGCCGCCGAGTTGCTCGATCAGCGTTATACCCAATTTGTCTTTTATGAGCAGTGGTTTGCCTTAAAAACATATGCCAACCACCGAGGCATCCGCCTGCTAGGCGATCTGCCGATCTTCGTCGCTCTCGATTCAGTCGATGTCTGGAGCCATCCAGACATCTTCCAACTCAACCAAGAGAGCCAACCGACCCTTGTGGCCGGTGTGCCTCCCGATTATTTCAGCGCCACCGGGCAACGCTGGGGCAACCCCCTGTATCGCTGGGAGCGCATGGTGGAAAACGATTTTGCCTGGTGGAAAACCCGCCTGCGCTGGACCTTGGATCAGACCGACCTGCTGCGCATCGACCACTTTCGCGGATTTGAGTCTTGCTGGGCTATACCAGCGAACGAACCAACGGCCATCAACGGCACCTGGCAGCCGGTCCCGGGAGCTGAGCTGTTTACCAGTCTGCACCGCGAATTCGGCGAGCTGCCGCTGATTGCCGAGGACTTAGGAATCATCACCCCCGCAGTGGAGTCTTTGCGCGACCAGTTCGGACTGCCGGGCATGAAAATTCTCCAGTTCGCCTTCGATTCCGGACCAGACAACCCCTATCTGCCGCACAATCTTCCGCGCCACTGCGTTGTCTATACCGGCACCCACGACAATGCCACCACCCTAGGCTGGTGGCAGAGTTTGTCCACCAATGACCAACAGCAGACCGCCGCCTACCTGGGTCGCCGAGCACCGAGCATGCCCTGGGACCTGGTCCATGCGGCCATGACCAGCGTGGCCGAAACCTGCATTATACCGATGCAGGATATTTTGGGATTAGATGACAGCGCCCGTATGAACCGCCCTGGCCAGCCCGAGCACAACTGGTGCTGGCGTTTGACTCCGGGGGCATTGAGTGATGAATTGCAGCAGCGACTACAGAAACTGAATGATATTAGCGGCCGGGCGCCAACAAGGGGGGAGTGAACCGATTGGAGGTTGCAGGTAGGGTCGGTTGCCAGCGGACCTATTCTACTGGCCCCTCTTGGTGAAAGGTGGCGAAAATAAGCTCGGCCAGATTTTTGGGCAAGCCGGGCATCTCCTCCAGCTGCTGCTGAGTCGCCTGTTTAACCTTCTTTAAGCTGCCGAAATGGCGCAACAAGGCCTTGCGTCGTTGGGAGCCGACACCGGGAATATCTTCTAGGGCTGAGTGTAAAGTCGACTTACGCCGAAGTTTACGGTGATGGGTAATGGCAAAGCGGTGCGCCTCGTCGCGCAACCGCTCCAGCATAAACAGGGCCGGCGAGCCCTGGCGTAGTATCACGGGATTTTTTCGGCCCGGCAGAAAAAAGCGCTCTTCACTGCGCTCCACTACCTTACCCCGCACATTGCTTTGCACCCGACTTTTGGCCATACCGACGGCGTCAATGCGATCGTTCAAGGCCAGTTCATCCAGAACCGCAATCAAAACCGCCAGTTGTCCTTTACCGCCATCGATAAGAATGAAATCTGGCAGAATGTCTTCTTCAAGCCCTCTGGTCAAACGCCTTTTAAGTACCTCGTAAAGGGAGGCGTAATCGTCCGATCCTTCAACAGTGCGAATACGGAAATGGCGGTAAGCGTCTTTGTCCGGCTCGCCGTCACTCAGTACGACCATGCTGGCCACGCTGAAACGACCTTGCACATTGGAGACATCGAAACACTCGATCCTTTGCGGGGGACGGCGCAATTGCAGCCGAGTAGCGATATCGCTCAATACCTGCTGCCGCGCCTCGCGGCGACTGCCTTTTTCGCGAAAGGACTCCTCTGCATTACGTCGTGCCATCTCGACCAGCTGTCGCGCCCCTCCCCGTTGGGGCACCAGCAATTGCACCTTCTTGCCCTTTTCCTCGCTCAGCCACTCAGCCAGCGTCTCATTGTCTTCGATAGCAAAAGGTAGCAAAAGACGATCGGGCACAAAGACCTCACGGCTATAAAATTCCTGCAAAAAGGACGACAATAGTTCGTCCTCGGCCAATCGCCATTCAAGACTGTAGCTGCGCCGGCCAATCACCTTACCCTCCCGAACAAACAGAATTGCTAGCTCCACCTCACCGCCCTCACGATGCAGACCCACGATATCCTGGTCACCAGCGCCGGCTTCGGCCACCTTCTGCGGTTCAACCGTCTGCTCTATAGCTTGAATCTGATCCCGCAGCCGGGCGGCCTGTTCGTAATTAAATTGTTCGGCCGCGGCACTCATGCGCTGCTGCAGCAAAGTGACCACTTCCTTTTCGCGGCCGGCCAATAATGTTACGGCGCCATCGACCAGAGCACGGTAGTCCGATTGGCTAATCAAACCATGACAGGGAGCACTGCATTGTCCTATCTGATGGTAGAGGCAGGGACGATCCCGGCGTCGGCAAATTGCTATGGGATGGTGACGCAGAGGGAAAATGCGATAGATAAGTTTTAGGGTTTCCCGCACCGCCGTCGATGAGGAATAGGGGCCAAAGTATCGGGCCCCGTCCTTTTTAACTCGACGCACCAATTGCAGAGTAGGAAATTCTTCGCGCAGGTCAATGCGCAGAGAAACATAGGTCTTATCATCCCGCAGATTGATATTGTAGCGAGGACGATACTTTTTGATCAGGGTGTTTTCAAGGATCAAGGCTTCTTTTTCGGTGTCGGTGACAATGGTCTCGATAGCCTCCACCCGGTTCATGAGAAAGCGGATATGAGCTCTTCCGTCACCGGCAGTGGAAAAATAACTACGCAGCCGATTACGCAGCTGCTTGGCCTTACCGACATAAAGCACTGCGCCTTGCGCCCCCTTCATCAGGTAGACGCCCGTAGCCGTAGGGAATTTTTTCAAATCGACATCGAGCATTAGCGAGACCCTAATATCCTACATAAACAAAAAGCCAGGGAACACGTCCCTGGCCATCGTTAAAAACTATCGGACTGTTGCAAGACTAGCAACGCCCATTGTGAGCTGTCAAGACAGGCGCACGAAATCTTAATCCGCACCAGGTGCCACAGGCTTTTTCCAGAGGGAAAAAACCTTGAACAGGCCAAGCAAGGCCACGCCGACGAAGAGAAAACCTCGAATCTTCGCCGGTTTTTTGTTCTCAGTGAACAGAATTACATTTTCCGGCACGTCGACGCCGTAATCGCTCTTCAGTTTGGCCAGACGATTTTGGTTGTTGAGGTTAATCAGATCACTCAGGACCATACCGGACACATCGCGACGACCGAAAAAGAGCTCTTGATGCTCTTGAACGTACTGCTGCTGCTCGTGCACACTATTAAGCTTGAAATGATAGGTTTTTAGAGCATCGACAATGGCCGGCTCGCGGGTTTCGATCAGCACCCGATAGTCCTGAGTATCGCTGGCACTTTTCAGCGGCACCAAAAAGGAGCTAACTTCGACGGAACCGGTGGTGGAAATAGCTTGCAACAGATCGACATAGCCCCCCTCGATGGTCAGCCACTGCTGAGGTGGTTCGCCGCCTTCTAGCTCCGCGATGGAGACAGGTTGGATCGACCAATTGTGACGCAGGGCATTCAGGTCGGAGCCTCCAAGATAAAGCAGCACCAGACAGAAGACCAACAAAGTAACGCGAAATTTTTTCATGATTCTCCTAATGCAGATAGTTCTCCAGCAACATAACATAATTTGCTAATTAGACCCGACAACAAATTAATTGGTGAAGCTACTAAAAGGCGGGGTCGCCAGAAGGCGACCCCGCAAGTAGAGCATTTCAGGCAATATCGGGTTTCAGACCCCTCAGTCCTCGACAGGTGCTGGCATCGAGTTCTGGGTCATCAGGGAAACGACTACCAGAGCGATAAAGCTCAAGGGAACGGAAATCAGGGCCGGGCTGTTGAAAGCAACCGGCGCATCCTGGGGCAGCAGGCCGTAACGAACCCACATGTCGGGGGAGAGCAGGATCAGGCCCAAGGACGATACCAGACCGACCATGATCGAAGCGGTGATGCCCGGAGCCGTCGTCTTCTTCCAGAACAACAACATGAGAATCGCCGGCAGGTTAGCCGAGGCGGCTACAGCAAAGGCCCAACCGACCAGGAAGGAAACGTTCATTCCCTCGAAGACGATGCCTAGATAAATAGCGATAATGCCGACGACAACCGCGGACATCTTACCGGCCATAACCATACCGCTATCGGTCATCTTAATACCGAGAAAATTGGACATCAGGTCGTGAGCGACAGCACCGGATGCGGCGACGATCAGACCGGAGACGGTACCGAGTACGGTAGCAAAGGCAATCGACGAAATAACTGAGAACAGAATAACGCCGAAGGACAGAGCCACCAACGGTGCTGACATGTTGTTATCTGTAAGGTTGATAACACCATTGGTCATGGCGCCAATGCCCATGAACAGGGTCAGTACATAGAAGAAACCGATGGAAGCAATCGCCACCAGGGTCGACTTACGGGCTGCGGCCTGGCTCGGTACGGTGTAGTAACGAATCAGGATATGGGGCAGCGCTGCAGTACCGCAGAACAGGGCCAGCATCAGCGAGATAAAGTTGAACTTGTCCGTACCGGAAGCGTTGTCGACCTTGAACTTCAGGCCGGGACGCAGAATGCGGGTACCGGTGGTCGGCTTCTGGTAGTAGATGAGGGTCTTGCCGCCATCGTCGTTCTTAACATATTGCTTACCCCAAAGAACCACGGTGGATTCTTTGACGGCCTTAAGGAAAGCCAAGGGACCAACTGCGCCGGTTTCTGCGACTTCGACGCCGTCAATCTTAAGTTCCTTGATATGACCTACGGGGAAGAACTTGCCTTCTTCCTTGCTCGCACCATTGTAGAGCTTGGTGCCGTCGGCAAGGGTGGTAACAAACAGGGTCTCTTCCAGATTGAACCCGGTAGCAGACTTTTTGAACTGCCAGATGGTCTCAACGCCTTCTTTGGTCAGCTTAACAAAACCGGCCTCACCGTAGTGACCTGATTGCCAGTCGGCAGAGGCACTGTAGGAAGCATCGGAAAGCAGTAAAGAACCGTCGCCGGCCACGCTGGCCGTGATGGTCTGGAAGTCATGATAGGGTTTAGTATCGCCCTGATTGGGGTCGGTAGAAAGGCCGCGACCGAGGATACCGATGACCAGAATGGTGGAACAAATCAGCAGCAGGCCACCCTTCATAAACTGAACATAGGTGGTAGAGGCCATACCGGCGGTGGCAACGATCAGGGTAACGACGATGCCAACGATGATAACACCAACGTAGTGGGGCAGGCCGAGCAACGGCTGGACCAAAACGCCAGCGCCGACCATTTGCGGAATCAGGTAGAACATCGACACTACCAGGGTGGAGATAGCGGCGGCGAGCTGAATACCCTTGGAGTTGAACTTGGAGTCAAGAGCGTCGGTAAAGGTGTACTTACCGAGGCGCTTCATCGGCTCGGCGACCAGGAACAGGGCTACCATCCAACCGGCCAGATAACCGATGGAGTAGAGGAAGCCGTCGTAACCGGCGGTCGCGATCATGCCGCAAATACCTAGAAAGGATGCGGCAGAGAGGTAGTCACCGGCAAAAGCGATGCCGTTGACGAACCAGTGAATGTTACCGCCGGCAGCGTAGTAACCTTCGGAGGAGGTGGTGCGACGGGCCAGGTAGAAAGAGAGGCCCAGCACAAAGAGGACGAAAGAAACAAACAGGGCGATTGCCAACGGAGATTGAGTATAAATCATTGGTGGCGCCCCCTATTTATTCATCCGTGCTTCTGCAGCGGTGCAGAAGTGGTTATAGACGATCGCCATGACGAAAGCCAAAAAAATCAAACCGAAACCGTAGACAACGGCCAAGGTCTGGCCCAAAACGATAGTTTCCATCACCGACGGATTAACGGCGTTGATACCTACAAAAATGGCGTAAACGATGGTGTAAGCGATAAACATTCTAATGCCAAGCAAGGTCTTATAACTAGACGCATAATCTTTGCCCAGTTTTACTGCTGGTCCGTGTCCCATAGTTGCTACTCCTTTACTAGTCTTTCTCTCCTAAACACAAAGAGCGGTACAGCGAGCTCAAAAAAATGGCGGCGCGCACCAAGTGACGTTCCGCATGGGTCCCTTAAAGGGAATAACTACTGTCCACCTCCTCTCATCCTAGTTTGCGGCCCGAGGGAGAGCCGCTTGCGGATAACAACATTGTTGCGCGATCAGTGAAACAAGGTGCTGCATGCTACGCTATGCAAGGTCGGCTGAGCCGAGTCCTTGCTGCGGGTCGGTAACAATTATAGCCGCAAATAAACCAACTGTCTGTAAACAACCCGACTGTAAATAACCCGGACATGATACGGCCTTGACCATAGAAGTCAATAGAAAATTTTCCTATCTGCAGACAGAGAGATGCCGAGAAAAGCGAGAAAAAGCACTAGAGAAAGGGACTAAAAGGGGGTTTTAGCGAAGTGGCGGCGAGCGGAGCCCTGCAGTTTCTTAACCGCATGCAACGCTCCCTTGAGAAGTTCCTGCTCGTTTTTGGGCAGGGCCTGGGGGTCGAGATAGTGGCTTGGCTCCAAGCCCGCCTCAACCAGAGAAATTTCGTTACGCAGGCGCAGATAGACCAGGGCCTCAAAGGCGGCCCGCACATGCTCAGCGGTCTCGCCATCAAAAACATTCATCTCGACCAACACCTTAAGCCGCTCAAGGGTGGGAAGTTCTGATCGCTCTAGTTCCAGACAGAACATGCGCACGCAATCGACAATAAAGATACTTCCGCCATTTTTGAGGGAAAGTAGCCCAGCCTGTTCACCGCTCTTTTCCAGAAGAAAACGGCCCATAAAACCGATAGGAGCCCGACACTGCAGATCCAGGGACATCATGTGAAAAAGAAACCCAGGAAATTCACGAATACCCTGCTGCACAATACCATGCAATTCTTGGGCTAGACTCGGATCGCCGACCAGGGTGGTAAAATCGAAAAATATGGATGAATCCCGAACATTCTGCGGTTCCGGCTCATTGAACCACTCCCGCAACCGCGCCCGCCAATCGCTTAAGCGACCGCGCCAAGCCGGGTTGTTGGCCATGACCTTGCCATCGCACAGGGCATATCCGACCTCCGCCAGAGCAGCCACCAGCTTTTCGGCAAAGGGCACAAAATAACTCTCGACCTCGGCCAGCCTTTCTTCGGACATGTCCTCGTAGATGAATCCATTATCCTGATCGGGCCCAAGCAGCATTTCGCGACGTCCGCCACTGCCCATGATCAAAAAACAGTGCCGCACTGTGGGCTTCTGTTGGCCGGCGACAGCCATTTGCTGTTCACAAATGGCATAGACCCGCTTGATAATGGCGTGATGCAGGTGGGAAATGACCTCCGTCACTTCATGGATATTTCGCGTTTCGGTCAGCAGCGCCCGTACGACATTGACGATTTCCTGCCGCAGGTGGGCTAGACCGGCGAAAGACTCTTCCTCCTCGATACCACCCAGCAGCAGCATCGCTTTCTGACTACGGTAGTGCAACAGGTCGCGCAAGGTGACCATGCCTACCGGTTCGCCGCGATCAAGAATCGGCATGTGCCTGATCTGGTGGCCGAGCATATAGGCCATGGCCTCATACATGTAGGTATCGGGGGACATGACGTGAGGATGGGGCGTCATCAACTGTTCGGCAGTGACTGTTTGGGGATCGGCGGCATCAGCGGCAACCACCTTGGTCACCAGATCTTTTTCTGTAATCAGGCCGGCAGGCAAGCCATCCGGATCGGTAACCAGCATCGAGCTGATGCTCTTATCGGCCATGCAGCGAGCGATCTGCCGGGCAGTCGTCTCTCTGGTGCAGATCTCGACAGGGCTCGACATAATCTCCGAAAGCCGCTTTTTAAAGGGATAAGCTTCCATCTGGCCGAGAGCGCTCTGGGCATGGTCGGCTACCATTTCACTGTAAAGCTGACGAACCCTTGAGACAAGTACTCCCGCAAAATAATCCCGCAATTGTGGGTAACGCCTTTCAACCTGATGCAACAACTCAAAGGGCAGCAAGTAACATTGAACATCGTTGGTAGACCGGGCACCTACCGAATAAGGATCATCCCCAAACAGAGCCGTATCCCCCAAAAACTGCCCTTCCTGCAGATAGTCGACCACCATATCCTCGCCAGAGGAGGCAAGAACTGTGATCTCAACCAGCCCCTCCTTAACCACAAAGAGATAACCACTGGGAGGATCGTTCTGAGCAAAGATACTGGCCCCGGCCGGATAAACAATAACCCGGGATGCTGCGAGCAGGTCTTGTACCACAGCCTCCGGCAATTGGTTGAAAGGTTCCACGTCTCGTAAATGTATTGGACCACTCATGGGCGCCTTCCCTCTGTTCAGGCAACGTACTCATTGTTCATCGCGGTGACGACTATAGACCGGTCTCTACCAAAGCACTTTACAGAATAACAGCCTAGGAGCCGGTCAGCCTTGCCGGGCCGGAACGAAAAACGGGCTGCTTGACTCCAGACTTTAGAGAATTTGAGAGCGAATAGCGGGGCTATTTGGTGAAAATTGTCAAGAATATGAGCCTATCAGATGGTGTTGCAGTCGGCCATGGCAAGTCCGACAGGCTCCTAGTATCGTATCGGCTCTCCACGCAACTGACAAGCCCTATCCTTTTTATCAAAAAATCTTCAGCACTTTTACGAGCCGGTAGAGGGCAACTTCATATAGGGCTCTTGATTGTCAGGAAGGCTTATCTTGTGTATCATATCTTTCGGGTAACCACGAGTCGCTCAAGGGGCGGCAGCCAAGTTCAATCCGAGGGCATCTATGCGTCCTACCGTTAAATACTGGCTTTTCCTACTCGTCATCCTGTTCGCCGTATTCGGCGTCATTCTCGGGAGCCTGGCTGCCGCATGGCATCAGATCACCCCGGAAGAGCAGGAATTCATCTCCCACATTGCCCACCGTTTGATCCCCTTTCCGCTTATCGGCGCCACCTTCCTATTTCTTATTATGGGCGGCCTCGTCAGTCTGCTGTTTTACTTTTACGTGGTTCCAATCCTACGCCTAGGCGAAGAGACCAAGCTCATCTCTGCCGTCAACCCCAGCCACCGTATTCAACCTAAAGGCGCTCCGGAGCTAGTCAGCCTGGCCGGCATCATCAACGAATCGGCCGACGCATTTGAAACCCTGCAAGCCGAAGTTAAAGAGAAGATCAAACAAGCCCGTTCGGATCTCCAGCACGAACGCAACCTGCTGGCAGCCTTGATGTCGGACCTGCCTACCGGGGTATTGGCTTGCAACGTCAGCGGCCAAGTGATTCTCTACAACCAGCAGGCACAAAAACTGCTGCAAAAACCTGGGAAGCTCATCGGACTCGGCCGCTCAGTGTTTAGCATTCTCGATCGCGGCCCCATCGTCCACGCCATCGACATGCTGCACCAAGCCGCTAATCGGGGGCAGAAAGCACCAACCGCCAACTTTGTCATGACCGTAGGAGAAGCCCTTGTTTTGCGGATTCATATGACTCCGGTGTTCAAAACCGGCGATCGTGACAAAACCTTCTCCGGCTTCGTCCTGGCCATGGAGGACCTGAGCCAGCAGATTGAGAACGGCCTGCAGCGGGAACAAATCTTTTACGGCCTGACCGCTGCACTGCACCCCCCTCTAGAAAAAATCAACCAGGCGCTCGAAAACCTGATTAAGGCACCGCCCCGTGAAACCGCACAACAAACTCTACTGCAGGACATCGATCGAGCCGTCAGCCAAATGACCAATACCCTGCAACAGACGGAACAATCCTATAAACAGAAGCTAGTCGATATCGGTTGTCGAGAAAACATTCTCGGTGAACATCTGTTAAACATCATCGAGTACCACCTGCGCCATTATGCGGGAATCGCCGTAACCCATTGCGCCGATCAAGAGCTCTGGCTACAGGTCGACAGTTATGCCATGGTGCAGTGCCTGGCCCAGCTGGTCAATGCTCTACACAACGCCGAAAACTTCTCGGCCCTAACCCTTGAACTTCATCGCAACAGTACCGATAGGGCGCTGTTCGAAATCACCTGGCCCGGTTGCATCATCAGCAGCGACGAGCTGGACGCCTGGAAAAATCGGCCGCTGATTGGAGGCGCCCCGAATCACCCGATCTCTTTCGGAGATCTGATCCAGCGCATCGGCGGAATTTTTGATCCATCACAGGTCAATTCCCAGCATATCGATCATCTGCGCATTCTCCTGCCCATAGCGGAGACGGAAGATCCCTTTAGCGACATCTCCGTCGATGAACACCGTCCGATTCACTACGAATTCGGCCTGCTCCATCAGGTGTGCAAAGATGATGTCTGCCAACAGCCCCTTGCCCTGTTAACTTACGCCGTATTCGATACGGAAACCACCGGCCTTAAACCGTCTGATGGGGATGAAATCCTCCAGATCGGTGCGGTGCGCATTGTCAACGGCCGTATTCTTTACGAGGAAACCCTGGACCAGCTCATCGACCCACGCCGACCAGTCCCAGAGGAATCGATCAGAATTCACGGCATTGCCCCTGAACTCCTGCTGGGCAAACCGACCATCGACCAGGTCTTACCCGAACTTCACCATTTTACTGAGGGATCGGTGCTAGTGGCCCATAACGC
>JABXKU010000121.1 GCA_013619105.1 Desulfuromonadales bacterium | reverse complement strand
GGGATAAGCGCACGAAAGATGCCTCGGGTTCTTGCAGAACCGGCGTCTGAACCTGCTCAGGCATCACAGGTGACAGACTGGTGAGGATTTTTTGCGCTTGTTCGAGATTATACAAGGGCACGTTCTGGTCTCTCATCGGATTCTCCTGCAACACCACCCAGGTTATGAATGATGCCTTTGATTTCGGTGGCCAGATGCTCGAAACGGATCGCTTCAGCAGGGTATTTTCCCGCCAGAAAGGCGACGGGCAAACCCTTTTCACTGGCTAGAGTGAAGGTGTCGGATCGCGGCATGTAGGTTTCCAGTACTCCGTCCAGTGATGACCAGACGGTATTCATGATGGTGAAGGAGACGTCTTTTTTCAGCTGCACCATGTTGGCCAGGATACCCAACAATTCCAGATTGTGGTTCTCGTTTTCTTTGACGTGTTGCAGGACCCGTAGGGTCTGGGAGATGGTCCGCAAGGCCAGTGGCTCCGCCTGCAAAGGCAGCACGGCATGGGTGCTGACGGTCATGACCTTCCGGGTGATTAGGCCTAAGCCGGAAGGCGTGTCGATGATGATGTAACGAAACCTGTCCTCCACGGCGGCCAGGATTTGTTCCAGCATGCCCGCAGAATGTAGAAACTGTTCATAGAGCCCCACGTCGAGGGGATCCAGGGCCCCGCGCGGCAGGATTGACAGGTGCTGAAGTTTGGTCGGAAGGATCACCTCGTCGAGGGTGGCCAGGTCCATAAAATATTCTGCAAGCCCTTGCCATTCGGTATCGCTGCGCGCCAGAGAAAAGCCGATGCCTCCAAGGGGATCCAAGTCGACCAGAAGTGTCGATTCTTGACCTTCCGCCAGAGCGACGGCCAGATTCAAAGCGACGGTCGTCTTTCCGGCCCCTCCTTTGGAACTTATAATAGAAATGATATTTGCCATTGTAGCCTCCGCTATTTACCGCTTTTCCATGAATGTTTGAACCGTTGGGATCATGCTGGCGATCCTGTTTTTGACCACTCCCAGCTTACCTTCTTCGTTAAAGGCCACCGCCAGAAAATGCTGGCGCTCCGAGTCGGTTGCCTGGACCAGCAGCGATTGATCGACACCTTCCATGAAGGTTACCCGGGTCGCCCCCATACCGAGTATTCTGGCGGCTTCCAGCGAGGTCGAGAGCCAGTCAGCCACGGTGGCGAAAAGTGTTTCCACCTGCTCTCCGGCGTGTTCGGCCTCATGGAAAGCTAGCAGTTTGCCCGAGGTATTGGCGACAAAGGAGTACATGTAGCCCGACAAAAGGGCAAGATTTTCGAGTAGTTCGCCGTTACAGGACCTTGCGCCCCCTTCCAGAACAGAAATGGTGGGCTCTATTTCGGTGCTGTCCAGGGTTTCCGTCAGCGAAAAAGTCAAACTGATATCAACCACTATTTCAGCGGTGCTAGTTTGAATATGCATCAAAGGACTTTTCAGCAGAGAAGAAAAGGCACTGCGTACGTGCGCAAGCAGGCATTCGCGGAAGGTATCCTGCGTAATCAACCCCGCCTCCTCAAGAATTAAACTGAGTTTTTTCGATTTGTCTGGCGCACTCTGTTGTTGCAGGATTTCCGTGAGTCTGTCCGGGGGAACCCGACCGATCTGTTCCAGAAAGTAAGGAAAATCTGCTGTTTGAGTCTCGCTGACGGCCCAGGCGATGCGTCCGTTGCACAGGACAATCATGCCTCTCTGTTCGTCGGCAACCATGGCGCGCAGAATGCCGCTCCATTTTTTTGCCACCGCCGAGGCCAGGGCCTCGGCAACAGGTTGTTCAGCCATTGCATCCATTTTGCGACTCATCTACTCCGATTGTGGTTGTCAGAAGCTCCGGCTTCTGTTTACCCCGTTTGTGCCAACGGGGCGACAGGAACCCAGGTTGGGTCCCTATGCCCTCTCCGGTCCAGGGCCGTTGTCGGATCGGAACCAATTTCCGCTGGGACCGTTATTTTTTTACCACCACGAATTCGCCATAGCTATCCCCGACTTCGAGACCTTTGGTCTGATGGCATATATAGGTATCCATGCCGTCAGGATAAGGCTCGGCATAGGCTAGGTCGAAGAAGGCCTGACTCAGCCCCCGGAGCATGAAGCCCCGCAACCCTTGACCGCCGCTGTCCGCCTCATAGTAGTCAAAGGCGCGAATGGTCATCTTTTCCGCTTCTTTGAGTTGGACGATGCCTGATTTGGCCCAGCCCCAGGCGGTGAAGGCGGCGTAAGCGCCTCGCAGGATGTCTTTTTCGTCCTCCGTGACCATCGGCATGACAACGTCACTGAAAATTTCCGAGGTGATGATGCCACAACCGGTATGGTAGCCGCATTCATAGGCGGCTCGGACCAGACCTGCTTCTACTTCGGCCTTTCGTTCGGGGGGCGCAGCGGCCATTATCCGTTCTGAAAAGGTATTTAAGAGTGAAACCGGCAGGAGATTCACCAGCACTTCGTATTCGGGTATCAACCCATTTTCATCGCTCTGGACCTGGACTTTGGCCAAGGCTTTAACAACCGTATCGCGCATTACCGTCATGAAATATATCCTCTCTTTATTGCAAAGCCGTTACTACAAATGTGCTTTCCGGTTGTCCGGTTACAATGCTCGCCGTCTCAGTGGTTCCATAGCTTTTCAACGGTTTGTTGAAGGCCGCGGAAAAAATGGCGGAAATAAAACCGCAGGTGAGATGGTTGATCGGCTTGCTGTGAGGGCCCCATTTCATGGTCCAGCCTTCATCAACATGGCTGCTGGTAAGACGGACTTTCCCGCCATTTTCGTCCCCGGCGATGTGCATTTTCCCCAGGCCGAAGGTGGAAAAGTATTCAACGCCGGCGCGGCAGCGATCCTCGACTGAAGACAGGGAATTCTTCAGGAAATAATCGTCGAGGATTTTTCGCATGCTCTCTTCAACCACCTCGCAGAGAATTTGCGGGCCGCCTAGGTCGCCAAGATCTTCTACCAGCTTGGTTATCAACGCCAGGTAGTGGTGAGAGTGCATAACCACTCCATGGCCATTCAAGGAGTGGCGACATGTTTCCTTGTCCATGGTAAATTCTAATTTCAACGCCATTGCAAAGACCTCCTAGAATGATTGGCCGAGTTCGACGAAGAGTTTTTTTGCTTTGTGGCGGATAACTCCCAGTTTGGAAGCATCTGGAGTGATAATGGCCGCTACAGCGTCGCCAACGGGGCGGCACATAATGACCGCGCGGCCATATTCGATGAACATGTCCTGGAAATTGTTGACGTTCAATTCGCTCCCCATCTCCTCAATACCGTTGATGGAATGAGCGAGAGAGGCTCCAAGTTCCTCGATGTTGACTCTGGAGCTGCTGCCCGCTGATTCGATAACAAAACCGTCTCGACCGACAACGACCACGGCATCTACACCGGGAACTTCCAATAAGCTGTTCATGACTTCACTTGAATCGCGTTCTGTTGGTTCCATTGAAAAACCCCCTTCTTCTACTTCGCTATTTTGGTTTATGGCCTTTTCATTTGCTTGATGGTCAAGCAGTGTGACCGCCTCAAGAATTGCATGCTGCACGTTAAGGCCGATGGTTTTATCGATGCACGCGATGTCAGGCAAAAAATGGAATGTGCCCTGTTCCCAACTGAGCAGGTCTGCGAACCCTGGAATCCCTGTCAGAACCCCCGACTGAGCGGAAACCAGTTCTTCACCGACGAAATAGATCCTGCCCTCATTGTTACTGGGATAGCGGACCAGCTCTATCACCCCTCTTTTGGAACTCATGGAAAGAAATTGCAAAAGGTTGGTGACATTGGTCAGGGACAGGTTCCCTTTCAGACTGTTGTCGGGCTGCTCCTGAATCAAGGTAGGTACTGATTGCTGAGTCATGGCAAGACCTTCACGTGAGGCAATCGGCAATTTCTAACGCATTGCTTTTTGCCGTTTATGCCGGTGACGATCGAAAACCAAGGCCCATGCATTGGGGTCATCGCGCCGGTGTTCTGCTGTTGAATCGGTTAGTCAGGTTGCGGTTAGCCTGTTAGCTTTACTTGAAAACCAGCATGGTGGCGGTCTGGTTGATGTGTCCCAGGAACTGTTCGCCATAGGTGCTGAAACCGATAGTTGGTACCGCCGAAAACAGCTTGCCGTAGTCTTGGGTCTGTCCCTTTTGGGTCAGATCCAGGGTTCTCAGGATGCAGTTGAAATTGACGATGCCAGAAATCCCGCCAAGTTCTTCCTTGGCCTGGTCGATGGACTGCTTGGTATCGTCGAGCATATCGGTAGACTCTAGAAGGGAGAGTTCCATGCCTTCCATGACGCTGCAATAGAATAGGATGCTGGAATCCTTAATCTGTTGCGGGCTGCGAACATAGGGCTCGCCATCAATAACCAAACCAATCGGGTTCTGGATGAAGTGCTCGGGGGCTTTATCGACTGTGGTGCCGATGGCAGCGGCATAACTGGCTGCGGCGGGTTGACCGTTGAACTCCATGACCTCTCGACTGAATTCATCGGCCTTAGTGACCTCTAGGGGTATACCGAGATCGCGAAAACTCTGGGTTTTAATGAAGGTGAAATCGACCCCCGGTTTGAGCATCGCCAGAATGGCGGCATTCTGGTAACTTTTGCCATTGGCGTAGACATGTGTGGCGGCAAATTTTAGATCATCCCCTGCCGAGCCACCAATAAATGTGACATTGGTTAGATCGCCGATGCTTTCGATAAAACCTTCTTCTGCGCCGGAGAGACCGTCGATGAGGATAATTCCCACATGTTCCGTCGGGTCAATATCAGCCATCGGTGTTTTGAAATGTGTTTCAAAGACCTTGAAGGCGTTGGTTAGGTGCTGTTCGTCATGTAAATCTTGTACGACCTGGAGACTCAAATCTTTGATGGCCTCAGCAGAAAAGGCCATGGCCACGATGGCGTTGGTGAGCATCTGGCCGCTGACAATTTCACCGGCCGTTGAGCAGCCGAAAACCTCAGCGCCAGGGAAGGCGTTCTGCATAAGTTGGCAGATATTGGCGGGGATATATTTGGTAGAGGCAAAAAACAACACCAGCTTAGGGTCAAAGGCGGATAATCCCTCGGCGAGTTCTCGTACACTGGCTTCTGCAGAATCCTTGTTCGAAAAAGCGGTTTGGATGTGCATGGCTGATCTCCTCATGAAAAATGTGATCGAATGGGCTATTTGAACATTTGCATCATGCGTTCGAGTTTCAACAGGATTGCGGGATCGTCCGGAGATTCCATGTCGAACTTTTTGGGATTAACTCCTTTGAGCATCAGTTTGGTTTTTATCACCCTCTCGAGCATGGGGTTGTTCTTGGCTCTCTGGTGGATAATAAGATCAATCATTTGCCGAATTTTGCCTGCCATGCCAAACCTCCCTTAAAAAGATTCCGGTTTTTCTGCCGCCCCGGACGCGTTGAAAATAAAAAAGCCCATCTTCAAACCGAAGATGGACCCACTAATTGAGTCTGATATTTCTTCGGTGACCAGGCAGTCCTTCGACGAAGGATCCATGGTTTTGCGTCCCCGCATTACTACGGGTTTGCTCTTATCGGAAACTTATTTAATTAACTTTAGAGAAATAAAGCTATCTAATTAAGCCTAGAACCTTGTTATATTCTAGGTCGCAACGACATGTCAATATAAAAAACAAAAAATTAATAAATAAATCTTTATTTTATGGTTCAGCGCAAGAGTAACGAGGGG
>JABXKU010000039.1 GCA_013619105.1 Desulfuromonadales bacterium | reverse complement strand
CAGTATCACCCCGATAAGAACCCCGGCAATAAAGAGGCAGAAGAGACCTTCAAGGAGCTCTCCGAAGCCTATTCGGTCCTTTCCGACCGTCAGCAGCGGGCCACTTACGACCAATACGGTCATGCGGGTCTCGGTGGCGGCGGTGGTGGTGGAGGAGGTTTCTCCAGCAGTGGTTTTGGCGGCAGCCCCTTTGAGGATCTGTTTGGCGATATCTTTGGCGATCTATTCGGTGGTCGAGCCGGTGGTCGCACCAGTCGTGGCCAGCGCGGCGATGATCTGCGTTATAATTTGGGCATCAAGTTTGAGGATGCAGCATTTGGTCTTGAAACCAAGGTTCAGATTCCCCGCTATCAGACTTGCGAGCCCTGCGATGGCTCGGGTGCCAAGCCAGGTACCAGCCCTCGCACCTGCGAGGTCTGTCGAGGGGCTGGACAGGTACGCTACCAGCAAGGATACTTCTCTTTGACCCGTCCCTGCCCGGAATGCAACGGTGCCGGTCAGGTCATCGACCAACCTTGCGCCGATTGCGGTGGCCAGGGCCGAGTCAAGAGTAAGAAGACCCTTTCCCTGAAGATCCCCGCCGGGGTGGAGAGTGGTAGCCGCCTTAAGCTTACCGGTGAAGGGGAGCCGGGGCTACAGGGAGGCCCTCCCGGCGATCTCTATGTGGTGATCAACGTCCAGGAGCATCCGCTGTTTCGCCGCGAAGGACAGGAGATTATCTGCGAAATTCCAATTTCCTTTCCTCAGGCCGCCCTCGGTTGCGATTTGGAAGTGCCGACCCTGGAGGAAAAAATGACCATCAAGGTTCCCTCCGGCACCCAATCGGGCAAGGTGGTTCAGTTGCCGGGTAAGGGATTCCCTTCCCTGCAGGGCTATGCCCGTGGCGATCAACTGGTGGTCTTGCGGGTCGAAACTCCCACCAAATTGACCGCCCGGCAGAAGGAACTACTGGAAGAATTCGCCCTTGAGGGGGGGCAGGACATCCACCCCATGGGTAAGAGTTTTTTGGAAAAGGTTAAGGAACTGTTCGGCTGAATCAGCCACCACCCAGGTACGGGAGCGCAAAGGTGATATCGTCAAGTCATGCTGTAGCGAATAGAACCGCGGTGTTGCGTCAAGGCTCCGCTTCGATCTTGCTAGGGATGTTGACCCTGCTACTGTTATGGTCCGTCAGCGGGGTGTCTATGGCCGCGCTGGAACCGGCTGATGGTGCCTTGCAGCAGGGACTGCACTATTACCGGATGGGGGAACTAGACCGGGCTCAGGCGGTGTTGCTCGATTACTTGGCCGGGCAGACGGATCCGGTCCAAGAACCAGAAGCACTCCTGGTGCTAGCTCGTATTTATCATCAGCATGGCCGTTATGATCAGGTGCTGCACTATTTGCAGCGTGTTCCAAAGACCCTGCGTGGCAGTGAAGCTCAACTGCTAGAAGGAGCGGCGCTGGTTCGGTTGGGCCGCAGCGAAGAGGGCCTTACCCTGCTGGCAGGGATCGATGACAGTCGCCTGTCCCGTTCCGATCAGGGATGTCGCCTGGCCGACTTGGCAACAGGTCATCTCGATCAGCAGCATTGGCTGCAGGCACTCTATTTTATTCATGCTTACTTGCCTCTGGCCGCCGATCGGGAGCAGACCGATGCGCTGTTGCAACGAACGGGTGAAGTGGTAACCGATCAACTCAGTGAGGCACAACTCGCCGAAGCGGTTTTTATGTTTCAGGGCTCTGCAGTCGGTCAGGCTGCCGGCCTACAACTAGCGCTACGCAACTGGCACAATGGCAACGAGCTTGCGGCTCGTCGTCAGATTGAAAAAGTGCTGCAACAGCCCAATGCTTTTCCGGGCCGGGAAGAAGCGGTAAAATTACGCGATCGCCTGTTTGGAGCACCGGTTAAGAGTCGAGTGCTGGGGGTGATTTTGCCCTTGTCAGGGCGTTACGCTGTCTTTGGCAAGGCCGTGCGGCGGGGCATAGAACTGGCCCTAGAGCAGCTTGGCAATGCCGAGTACCCGGTAAAACTACTGTTTCGTGACAGCGCCGGAGATGCAGATCTTAGTGCGCGGGCGGTATCGGAGTTGGCTAATTCCGGTCAGGCCTTGGCCGTGCTAGGCCCCCTCACCGGGACCGCCGCCAAAGGGGCAGCGGCGCGGGCACAGCTAGAACGCCTACCGCTGCTGGCCCTGAGCCAGCGCAACGGCTTGGCAGAAACCGGCCCCTATGTCTTTCGTAGTTCCCTGACCAGTTCTATGCAGGCTCGAGCCCTGGCGCGCTATGCGATCGAGGTACGGGGCCTGCGCACCTTCGCTGTGCTGGCGCCCGACAATCGTCTGGGTCAGGAGATGAGCAGCCGTTTTGCAGCCGAGGTGGAGCAACGGGGTGGTCACATCGTCGCGTCGCGACGTTACGTCGCCGACGCCACCGATTTTCGGCGTCAGATATTGCTGCTCAAGGGCGAAAATCCCGATGCCCCGGAACAGCCTGTAACTCCTGAGGCTAAAGAAGAACAGCCACCGTTGCCCTTCGAGGCACTGTTCATTCCCGATTACGCCGAGAGGATCGGCTTGATTGCACCGCAGCTGGCTTATTACGGGGTGCGGGATGTGCCCCTGTTGGGTATCAACGGCTGGAACGATCCGGAACTACTGCGTCTGGCCGGCGGTTATGTCGAGGGTGCAATTTTTTGCGATGGCTTTTATCGCTACAGCCCCTATCCCTTTGTGCAGGCCTTCGTTAATAGCTACTTCGAGCGTTTTGGTGAAGAACCGACCATTCTTGAAGCCCAGGGTTACGATGCGGCCGGCATCTTGCTGGCACAGATCAGCCGTGGCGAGCAGTTGTCGCGGGACGATTTACGTAACGCGCTGAGCCAATTGCGAAATTACCCCGGGGTGGCTGGGGCGACGTCCTTTGATGCCCAGGGGGATGCGCAGAAGGTGTTGTTTCTGCTACAGGTGCAGAACGGGAATATTGTGCAGATCAACTAGGCGTTACTTCGGATCGATTGATAGATACAAAACAGGCCGGTCGCTAGCAAAAGCGACTGGCCTGTTTTTTTTGTTAATGGTGTTCTTTTTTAACACCGCGGGGTTGCGCCCCCACCCGACGCCCTACTCTTTTTACACGCCAAAAAAGAGTAGGCAGAAAAAGGCGCCCCAACTCCTGGCCCTGCGGGTACCCTGCGCTTCGCAGACGTTTTGCGGGCGGGCAAAAACTCGCTGCGCTCAAACATTTCCCCGCCTGATCGTAAAACGTCCACTTCGCTCCAGCTGCGTCACAGGGGATGGAAGGGCGAAAGCCCTAATGCTTGAAGCTTTTTGCTTGATGGTTTCACCCCCTGTGAGTGCCGCCGAACGCAGGGATTCTAATCCGGAATAGAAAGACGTCTGAGCGAAGCGAATCTCGTCTTTCCCGGATTATAATTCCGCAGAGAGGGAACCCACCGCAGGTGGGCCAACGGGGGGCGACCTTCTTTTGGTTACTTTTCTAGGTCGTCAAGAAAAGTGACGCGACTGGCCGGGCAAGACCGGCCGATTCAAAGGTTTGTATGGGTTGGTGTTGTCGGCCTGCTGTACAAAGGACAAGACCGCGGGGTTGCGCCCCCGCCCGACGCCCGCCTCTTTTTACACGCCAAAAAAGAGTAGGCAGAAAAAGGCGCCCCAGCTCCTGGCCCCCCGGGTTCCCTGCGCTGCGCAGCCGTTTTACGGACGGGGAAAAACTCGCTGCGCTCAAACATTCCCCCGGCTGATCGTAAAACGTCCACTTCGCTTCGGCTGCGTCACAGGGGGAGGTTAGCTTTTGACCTAAAACCCCTGTGAGTGCCGCCGAACACAGGGATTTTCATCCGGAACAGAAAGACGTCTGAGCGAAGCGAATCTCGTCTTTCCCGGATTATAATTCCGCAGAGAGGGAACCCACCGCAGGTGGGCCAACGGGGAGCGACCTTCTTTTGGTTACTTTTCTAGGTCGTCAAGAAAAGTAACGCGCCTGGCCGGGCAAGACCGGCCGATTGTGTGATTTGGTCTTTTCAGTATTTTCAGGGCTGTCGCACAAAGACCAAGACCGCAGGGTTGCGCCCCCGCTCGACGCCCAACTCTTTTTACACGCCAAAAAAGAGTAGGCAGAAAAAGGCGCCCCAACTCCTGGCCCTTCGGGTACCCTACGCTACGCAGACGTTTTACGGACGGGGAAAAACTCGCTACGCTCAAACATTCCCCCGCCTGATCGCAAAACGTCCACTTCGCTCCGGCTGCGTCACAGGGGTGGGTAGGTCAAAAGCTAAGGAATATAGAGTTTGAAGCTTTTGCTTGATGATTTCACCCCAGTGAGTGCCGCCAAACACAGGGGCCATTAAGGGGCTACGAGTTAAAATAAAAAACTAAGGCCGGCACTTTGTTAAGTGACCGGCCTTTTGTGTATTCAATGTGGACTACCGTAAAGATCAATCCTCCGGTTTCTCGCTCAAGACCTGATGAGCTTCCTCCAGCATCCCAATAATTGATATATGCTGTGGACAAGCTTTCTCACATTGGCCGCAGCGGGTGCAATTGCTGGCTAGGTCCGAGGCATTCATAGTGATGGTGTAGATCCGGCGCGGAAAGGCCCGATCACCGTAAATGAAGCAGTCGTTGTAGATGGAGAAAATGCGCGGAATATTTACCCCCGCCGGGCAGGGCAGGCAGTAGCCGCAGGTGGTGCAGGGAACCTTGATTCGCTGCCGCAGCTGATCCCGTACCTCGCCGATCAGGCTCAGTTCTTCGCCGGTCAGGGACTCCGGCTGCACCCGGTCGGCCAGGTGACAGTTCTCCTCGAGTTGCGTCACCTCGTTCATGCCGCTTAGCAGGCAGGTCACCTCCGGGCGGTCCCATACCCAGCGTAGCGCCCATTCTGCGGGGCTGCGCTGCACTGTGGCCTGGTCCCAGAGGGTTTGAATAGCGGGCGGCGCCGGGCGGGCCAAGTGTCCGCCACGCAGCGGTTCCATGACGATTACCCCAAGGCCTTTCGCGGCCGCATATTCCAAGCCAATCCGCCCGGCCTGTATTTCCTCGTCCATGTAGTTGTATTGAATCTGGCAAAAGCTCCAGTCATAGGCATCGACGATGGTTTTGAACAGTGGCAGGTCATCATGAAAGGAGAATCCGGCGCAACCGATGCGCCCGTCTGCGATGGCCCGGTCGAGAAAATCGAGAACGCCTAAATTATAGAGCTTGTGCCACCAGTCGGCCTTGAGGGCGTGCAGTAGATAGCAGTCGATATGGTCGGTACGCAGCCGTTGCAATTGTTCGTCAAGATATCGATCGAAGTCGCTAGAGCTTTCGATGGCCCAGGAGGGTAGTTTGCTGGCAAGCAGCACGCGGTCGCGCAGGCCTTCCTGTTCAAGAGCCCGGCCGAGAAAGGCTTCGCTATGGCCCTGGTGATAGGGATAGGCGGTATCGAAATAGTTAATGCCGCGGTCGATAGCGCGATGCAGCAGGTCGGTCGCACGGGCTTCGTCGATACGACTTTCGTCGCCATCGATGATCGGCAGGCGCATACAGCCCATGCCGAGAATCGAGACGCTCTGGTCGAAATGGCCGAGCTGGCGGTATTGCATGGATCTCTCCTTAGATCACAATCCGAGAAAATTCCTGCTCATCAGCTTCTCCACTTCATCCGCCGCCACGGGACGGCTGAAAAAGTAGCCTTGACCGATTTCGCAGCCCTTCTGCTGTAAAAAAGCCAATTGCTGTTCCGTTTCGATGCCTTCGGCAACCACCTGCAGGTCGAGGCTGCTGGCCAGGGCCAGAACCGATGAGACAAGCCGTACATCAGGGTCGCTGTGAGGAACGTCATGAATGAAAGAGCGGTCAATTTTAAGCTTTTTCAGCGGTAGATAACGCAAGTTGCTGAGGGAGGAATAGCCGGTGCCAAAATCATCGAGAGAAAAACTAATTCCCAGCTCGCAAAGGCCGCGCATGGTTTCCCGGGCCTTCTCACCATTGTCCATGATGGCCGTTTCGGTAATTTCAATTTCCAATAACCTGGGATCGAGGCCGGTTTTGTTCAGAATACGCTGAATTCTTTTAGAAAAGTCAGACTGGCTCAATTGATGAGGAGAGATATTTACGGCCATGGTGATCGGAGCCAGTCCGGCATCCTGCCATGCTTTGTTTTGTGCGCAGGCCGTCTCTACTACCCAATCGCCCAGGGCCACGATTTGACCCGTTTCTTCAGCCACAGCGATAAATTCCTCTGGGGAAATCATGCCCAGGCGCGGGTGCTCCCAGCGGGCCAGAGCTTCAACGCCGATTAACCGGCCGCTTTGCAGATCAATTTGCGGTTGATATTGAAGAAAGGTTTCGCCCCGTTTGACGGCTTGGCGCAGGTGACTCTCAAGATGAAAAATATCCCTCCGTGGGATGCTGGATGCCGAATCATAGATGGCGTAGCGGTGGCCGCCAGCCTTTTTGGCCTGGTACATGGCCGAGTCAGCGGCCCGTAGCAAGTCGTGAGCTTTGTCCATTCCCGTATCCAGCAGAGCAATGCCGATGCTGACCGGCGCATGGATGGTATGCCCTGCAACGTGCAGAGGGCTGCCAAAAGCTCCCAGAATCTTATCGGCCAGCAGTGAGGCATGGTCGATGGAGTGGATATCTTCACAGAGGACCACAAATTCATCGCCGCTCAGTCGTGCCAGGGTATCTGATTTGCGCATGAGTTGCTGAAGTTTGTGGGCAAACGCCACTAGAACCTGGTCGCCCACACTGTGGCCGAGGGAATCATTGATGTTTTTCAGTCGGTCCAAGTCGAGAAAAAACAGGGCTATCTGGCGCTCATAGCGGCGGGCCTTTTCCAGAGCGTGCTCCATGCGGTCATAGAATAGCAGCCGGTTGGGCAGGTTGGTCAGGGCATCGTGGTGAGCCAGATATTGGAAGCGGGTCTCGCTTTCGGTCAGGGCCTGGTGGTCGCGGCGGTGCTCGGTGATATCTTCCCCGCAGCTGATGAGGTGGCTTATCTGGCCATTCTCGTCGGTAATATTGGAGCTGCTCCAGCTGATAAGCAGTTCCCGACCATCCTGGGTTTGCACCCAGTTCTCGCCTTTTTGCCCCAGCGGCAACTTGCCGCAGATGATGTCATCAAAGAACTGGCGAATGGCCAATCGCTCCCGCTGTGGAAGACAGTTGTCGAACCAATCTTGGCCAATCAGTTCTTTTTCGGAAAACCCCAACAGCTGGCAGCCCTTGCGATTGAGTTGGCAGATGCGGCCCTCGCGGTCGAGCACCACCATTATCACCTCGGCAATATCAAAATAGTGCCGGGCCAAATCCCGTTCCCGCCGCAATTGCTGTTCGGTATTTTCGGCAATGGTACGCAATCGGGCCTCGCGCTGATCGATGTGCTGATGCGTGCCGGCAGGGCAAATCTGCTCGATGACCAGCTGAACCTCACCTTGGTTGTTACGTATGGGCAGACAGAGGATTTCCAGATGGCCGAGACGGGGATGGACCTTCTCCCGTATCAGGGTTTGGCCGCTGGCGAAGACTTCCTTGACATGGCAGCTGTCGCAGCAGCGGTTTTGGTCTGGATAAAAGAGCTCGAAACAGCGAGGCAAGTCCTTAGAACGCCACTGAGTACCTACGTCGTCAATGAGGTGCATGTTGTGGTAACGGACGCGCTGATGACGGTCGATCACTGCGATCAGGCAGGTACTGTCGGAAAAAAATTTTTCTAGAAATTTGTAAGGCAACATAGGTAGGTCGTCAAGGGGGGGACGGAGGTCGTGTTAGTTAAATACTTTGGCAAAAAATAAGAGCTGACGGGCAGCTTACGCCGTAAGGGAATGGGAGTCAACCCGCTGCTAGGCGGTTCTTGTAGAACCGGTTGACGATTGCAGCAAGAGTGATAAGAATGTAGAGAGAGTTTCTGTTTCAAGATTGCCGGGATCGGTTACCAAAAGGAGCGGCTTATGCGCGTAGGAGAAGTCTGTAATCGAGAAGTGGTGGTGATCGGCAGAGAAGCCACTTTGCTGGAGGCAGCCAAGCTGATGCGCAACCAGCATGTGGGGACGGTGGTTGTGGTTGAGGAGCAGGATGGCCACCCTATACCCGTTGGTATTCTCACCGATCGCGATATGGTTATCGCACTGGTCGCCGAGGAAGTTCCATTGAATGCTGTGTCTGTTGGTGATGTGATGAGTTTTGAGCTGATCATCGCCCGGGAAAGCGACGATCTGTTCGCCACCGTGGAGCACATGCGTGAGCGGGGTATTCGTCGGCTACCGGTAGTGGCCGAAAACGGCGGTTTGGTCGGTATTCTGGCCGTAGATGATGTGCTTGAACTGCTCGCCGAACAGTTCAATGCCCTGGTCAGGTTGGTTGCTTGCGAACGTCGCCTTGAGGAGCAGCAGCGCGCTTGATGCGAAGTTTTCGCCGAGTCAGTTGTCGCAGGGCTCGCAGATGTTCGTAGACTTCGTTGCGACCACTGGCCACCGCCTCATCGAATTGGGAGAAGTCGGCCCAGTGGTTGCTGCCAGCTTCTGGAGTGAGCAGGCAGTCGGCCTTCTGGCCGAGCCGACTGGTCAGAGCCCAGCGGGTCATGGCCCAGCGGGTCACCGCCTCGGCCCGGGCGGCCACGTCCAGTGCAGTAGCCGGCTGGACAAAGGGATCTAGATCGCTGTAAACATCGACGCCAATGACCACATCGGCCCCCAGACTTCGGCCTGCTTCGACTGGCACAGCGTTGATCCAACCACCATCGATAAGAAACCGGCCGTCGATTTCAACGGGCGGTAGCAGACCGGGAATGGCGCAGCTGGCGGTTACCGCCTGACGCAGGTTGCCCTTTTTAAAGATATACTCCTCTCCTCGCACCAGGTCGAGGGCGGTGGTACAGAAGGGAATGGGGGTTTCACCCAGGTCGATATCGTCGATGAGCAGGGCAAAGTTCTGGCGGGTTGTTTCCTGATGAATAAAAGAATTACGGGTCATGAGCAGGGTGTAGAAAACGCTCTTTTTAGCAAAATGGGATAACCAGCCCAAGAATCCTTCTTTTCCGTTATTGTTCTCAACCAGGTAGTCGAAGCGTGACTCCTTGAAGGCATCGCTCTGCAGATAAGCGATGAACCGTCGCTTCACCGCCGCAGCATTTGGTTCCGTGGCGTACATGGCGCCGATGATCGCTCCCATGCTGGTGCCGGAGATCACGTCGATGGGCAGGCCACATTCTTCAAAGGCTTCCAGCACACCGATATGGGATAGTCCCCGGGCGGCGCCTCCTCCTAATGCCAATCCGACCTTTGGTCGTGCAAATATGGGCATTGATTTCCCCCCCCCTTGCGCAGATTACAGCTAACACCGCCTGTGATTGTGGCACTGCTATGGTGTTAATTATATCCCGTCTTGAAGAGCTTTTCTTTTAAATTGGTAATCTATCGCGCCCGTGTTAGCCTGGTCCAATCTTTTTTGGGAGGAGATGGTCCATGCATCGTATCAAGGATTGGCCCGAAGACGAACGACCGCGGGAAAAGCTGTTGCAACGCGGCCCGCAGATTCTCAGTGCGGCAGAGCTGCTGGCCCTGGTGCTGCGCACCGGCGATGCAACATCGAAAATGAGTGCTTTGGACCATGCCCGGTTGCTCCTCGACCGGTTTGGTTCTCTGCAACAGCTGGCCAGCGCCTCGCTGGCCGAATTGCAAACGGTCAAAGGCATTGGACCGGCCAAAGCAGCAGAGCTGCAGGCGGTGTTCGAGGTTGCACGACGTTTTCAAGAGCAGCCTCTGCGCGCCGGCAATCGCTACAGTCATCCGCAAGAGGTCTATCAACATTTTCGTGGCCGGCTGGCCGATCGCAAGAGGGAACAGTTTATCGTGCTGCTCCTCGATAGCAAAAACCGTCTGTTGCGTGAAGTGAAGATCTCCGAAGGCAGCCTGACCGCCAGCATCGTCCACCCCCGCGAGGTGTTTTCGGCGGTGGTGCGGGAATCGGCCGCCGCTCTGCTTCTGGTTCATAACCACCCTTCAGGCGATCCGACCCCGAGCCGGGAAGACCGGGAAATCACCGCCCGTTTACGGGAGGCTGGTGAGCTCATGGGGGTGCGGGTTCTGGATCACATTGTCATCGCTGCCGAGGGCTATGTCAGTTTCGCAGACCAGGGGCTGTTGTAGTAGCAGTTGCTCAGTATTGGCGGGGCGTGATAGAGTTACAAGGCTTTGTATTGACAGAGACCGGCGGTAAGTGCGGTCTCTTTCTCTTTTGTTACAGAAGTTTGTAAACGATAGCTCTACTCGCCTCGCTGTAAATTTAAAATACAATCCAATCTTACTTGCCTGCCCTACATGGCTTCATCTCCACAAGCGTGCTAGGGATGGAAAGAACTCAAAAAATATGACTGATCGATCGCAAAAACCCCAAATACTCGCCCCCGCCGGCAGCCTGGAAGCTTTCTTCGCCGCCATGGAAAATGGCGCCGATGCCGTCTATTGCGGCCTCAAGGAATTTTCCGCTCGGGCTAAGGCGCGTAACATCAGCCTGACCGAGCTGGAGGGCATGTTGTCCTATGCCCGGCAGCGCGATCGGCAGATCTACGTGACCGTCAACACCCTGGTCAAAGAGGCCGAGCTGCCCCGTCTGGTCGAGACGTTGGCGGCCTTGGAAGCCCTAGGGGTGGATGGGGTGATTCTGCAGGACCTGGCGGTGTGGCGGCTGATTCGCGACCATTTTCCTGGTTTACGGTTGCATGCTTCGACCCAGATGACCATTCACAACAGCGCCGGTGTGCGTATGCTGGAGAAAATGGGCTTTACCCGCGCGGTGTTGGCTCGCGAGCTGACCTTGGAGGAGATCGCAGTCATCCGCAGCAACACCACTATGGAGCTGGAGCATTTTGTCCATGGTGCCCTGTGTTTCTGTTTCTCCGGCCAGTGCTACTTTTCCTCCTGGCTCGGCGGCAGAAGCGGCAATCGTGGACGTTGTGCCCAGCCCTGTCGGCGCATCTACAGCAGTCGCGGTAAGGATGGATATTATTTCTCGCCCAACGACTTGTCGGCCATCGATCTGCTGCCTGAATTAGCTGCGGCTGGGATTGGTAGCTTCAAGATTGAAGGCCGGATGAAGAGCGCCGAGTATGTGGCCAACGTGGTCGCCGCCTACCGCCAAGTGCTCGACGCTCCGCAGCAGCAGCGTGCCGCGGTGCTTAAGCAGTCTAAAGAGCTACTCAAGGCCTCCTTCGGTCGTTTGCCGACCAAGGGTTTTCTCCCCGGTCCCAATCCCACCGATATCGCCATCCCGACCCTCAAGGGGGCCACCGGCCGCTTTCTCGGTGAGGTACAGGCGGTACGGGGTACGCAGCTGACTTTTAAGAGTCGTGATCGACTCCATGTCGGTGACCGTCTGCGCGTTCAGCCCAAAAGTGATCGGGCCGGTACCGCTTTTACCGTACGGGAACTGTTTCTTGGTCGCAAGGCCGTTAAAGTGGTCTCCACCGGTGCTCAGGTAACGGTCAACAGTCCTTTTCGTGACACCTTTAAGGTGGGTGATACTGTGTTTAAGGTGGCTTCCGGACAGGCCTTTACCCTCAGCGAGCCGGCCTGTCGACGCAAGCTACAGCAGGCCGGAAAAGCTCCGTTGCCGGTGAGCATGGAGGTCGCCCTGGTCGATGAAATCCTCACGGTGGCGGCCCAGTGCGGCCCCTGGAGTCTGGAGTGCAGTTATCCGGTAACGGTCCATCCGGCCAGTAGCAGCCCCATTAGTAAGGAGACCCTGCAGGGGGTCTTTGAACGCAGTGGCGAAGCACCCTTCATTTTGCGCAGTTTTCAGGTCAGTGAGCTGCCGCCGGTGGTCATTCCACCCAGCCGGCTTAAAGAATTGCGCCGCGACTTTTATCGACAGCTGGCCGAACTGGTGGCCCGGGAGCGCAAGGCGGCCCGCTATAGTCACTTGGAGCAGGCCCGCGCCGCGCTCCTTTCTCAGCAGAGGTCACAACGCGCTACGTCTCGGCAGATCACCGTGGCTGTCGGTCAACCTCGAGATGCCCATATTCTCAACGATGCAGGGGTCGATCGGGTTCAGATACCCCTTTCTCTGGCCGCACTGCAAGGTCTTGGTCGGCGCCTGACCGGCCGTGAAGCTCAGGTGATATGGGATGTTCCCTTCATCATTATGGATCAGGACTGGGCCGACTACCGTGCCGTAGTGGTGACTTTAATTGAGCGGGGTTTTAAATCGTTCCGGCTCAATAATCTGGGTCATTTCGACCTGTTCGACGATGCCTCCTCGCTGCAATTGAGTACCGGCTTCCGCCTCTTCAGCCTTAACAGTCAGGCGGTTCAGGCTTGGCAGGAACTGGGCGCGCAGGAAACGGTTCTGTATCTGGAAGATGAGCGAAATAACCTGGGTGAGTTATTGGCCCGCCAGGGCGATGGCGATGCCGCTATTACTGTATATGGCGCGGTGCCGCTGCTTACCTCTCGAATTCGCATTGGCGGTCTACGACCTGGCAGTCGCCTGCAGTCCGACCGGGGTGATGGCTATCGTATCGAAAAGCGGGCTGGACTGACGGTCCTCTGTTCAGAGACCGATTTTTCCTTGCTCGACAAGATGTACGAATTACAGAAGCTCGGTTGCCAACATTTCATTGTCGACTTGGCTCATGTTGGCCCCTTCTCAGCTCAAGGTAAAAAAGTTCTCGAATCCCTCAAACGGGGCCAGGGCGTGGCTGGCACCTCGCCCTTTAATTACGACGTCGGCATGGAGTAGGGGGTAACGGATTTCTGGCTAGTGATTGTCTGGCAGGGTGGCAAAGAGCTTGCTTATCATGTCGGCCAACGCCTCCTGACGCAGGCTCATGGCAAAAACTACCGGCATGGCCGCCGCTCCTCCAGCTTGGCCGTTGCCACGGCCCCGCCACAATTCTCGATTGCCCACCGTACTTACCAGCCGAGCTTCACCGGCGATCTCCGCTTCAGGCGGTGGGTTGCGCTCCCTCAGAGTGGCGGGCAGAAACAGAAAGTCGATATGCAGCGTCAGGACCGCATCGGCCCCTTGCGGTGCTCGTGCGGTCAGTTCGGTGGCGCTCTTCTTATCGTGGTAGATCTCTTCCCCCCGGTCGGCAAGAAGTAGCCGGTAGCCTTTAGCTGCCAGTTTCTGTTTCAGCTCTCGCCTCAGTTCCGCCGTCAGGTCGAGCCCCGGAGGCGGACGATAGCGCCGATCATAACTTACTTCCACCAGCGCGATCTGTTCTAGAGTCTCGGGCCAAGCCGCACTGTCTAAAAAGAGTGCTTTAGGCGGTACGGGATTGCAGGCCCAAAGCAGCAATGCTGTCAGAATCACAAATATAGGCCACCTGGCGTGCCTGACGTGTATGCTCATGTCCTCTCCTTCCCGGTAGCAGAATAACCTGCCTTTTCAGTTTAACATTCCCTGTCTTAACGGCCTTTTATCCTGAGCCAAACATTATGCAAACCGGGTGGGTTGTATTCATGACAAACGTTAAGGAGTTGCTATGGCCCGTGTCAAAACCAAATCGCCGGTGATCGAAGCCTTGCAGGTTTGCGAGCGTATCGTTATTCCACCAACCGAAACCATTGATTAGAATATTTTGGTCGTCTATCCCGGTGTCTATCTCTGCACCGATGCCCAGGGTTTCAAGCTTCCTTGTCGCCCGGAAGTTTTTGCAAAGCTTTATGAGCCTGTGATCGTTCCCATATTTGGTGCCACGTTGATAGAGCAGGTTGTCATGCTAGTTGAATTTGAGGGGATCAGTTTCCTGCTGCTCTGATTAACAGTCTTCTGCTATGGTATCGACAATTATTGGTTTAGTTGTAGTCCGATGTGCAATCCCTGTCCTTCAATAAGAACGCTCGCAAATCAATCTGAGGCGGCTTTTCGGATTGGATTTCAGCGTGGATAATTTTTATGGCTGAATTCAGCAAGGGTTTTCTTACGGTTGGTGAATCCGTTCATTATTATCATCAAGAACGTGAGCAGAGCGGGATTGTCGCGCGTCTTGTCGGTGACATGGTCTTTGTGCTGGGCGAAGATCGCCAAAGTTACCGGTTGTCTGCTGCAAAGGTATGGTCCCAGAAGCCTGTAGTTTCGGAGGCCGAAGGCACTGTTTTTATAAAGCCCTCGGCCGCTTCCCTGCAGATCGATGAGGAGGTGACTTTTGGTTGCCGTGGCCGGCGATTGAGCGGTCGTGTCGTAAGACTCAATCAGCGCCGGGTTCATGTTCTGTGCGACAATGAGCAGGAGTATGCTGTTCCTTATGAGCGGATTGTTGCTCCGGCCAGAAACCCCTCTGATGATAATGGCGGGCGGCTGACGGCCATCCAAAAACAGGCGGATCACTTACTGCTTGAGCACGGTCTGGCAGACTGGTCTTTCGATTTCGATCACGCGACTCGCCGAGCCGGCTGTTGCGATTATCGCCGCAAGCGCATCTCCCTGGCCTTACAGTTTTCTCGACGGGCCAGCGAAGCTGAAATTGCCGATACTCTGTTGCATGAAATTGCCCATGCCTTGGTCGGCAAAAAGCACAACCACAATGCAACCTGGCGAGCCAAGGCGCAGGAGCTTGGTTCCTCCGGGGAACGCTGCCACGATTCACGTTTCTGCCCTCCGCGCTATATCATCGCTTGTCGCAACGGCTGCTGGACAGCCACCGCCGAGAGGCGCCGACGTAATGTCGTGTGTCGCCAGTGCCAAGGGGATATCAGCTATCAAACCTACACGGAGCAACGCTGGCATGAAGGTCAGGGATCCAAGCACAATAGCTGAAGCTTTATGTCACATGCGTTAGATAAAAAAAGAGGCCCATACCGAAAGGTGCGGGCCTCTTTTTGTTCATTGAGAGCGTGTGAATCAGGCCGCGTTACGGCCCTTAATGTCGGAAACGCCGCGGCGCAGCAACCAGGCACCGGAAAAAGTAGCCAGGGTGCCGAACAAACCGGCCAGGCCGGTGCTCAGTGCATTGCTGCCTAAGCCGGGCAGGCGGTAGTCAGCCAGGGGCGCCAACCAAGTGCTGTCCGAAAATAGATGCAGTTGAGCGGCGGCTTTCTCCAGGCCATCGGGCAGGCTGCTGGCTAGAGGGCTGAGGAACAAAGCCACAGCGCTGGCGATCATCAACGGGGCTACCCAAGCTTGACGGCTGCTACCCTTTTTGAGGGCAGGCGCCAGGGCCAACCAGGCAGCGGCGGTAATGATGCCTTCGCCGAGGCCTATCCAGAGGTGGCTGCCAAGCATGGTGCTGGCAACGGTGATGAAAGAATAAGAAGAGGAGGTAGCCAGCTCGGCGCTAGTGATCAGAGCGGCAGCCATCACCGACAGCCAACCACCAACGGCCAACAAAGAAGCTTGGCCGGCAGTACCCAGTTGCGGCCGGCGTAGCAGTCCGCCGATACCCACACCGAGCAGGGCCATGTTGCAGACGTTGGCACCCAAGGCCAGCATGCCGCCGTCGCCGAAGAGCAGCGCTTGCACTGCCAGCACCAGGGTCATGGCCAGGACGCCGAAGGGGACGCCGAGCAGGGCTGCTGCCAGAACGCCGCCAAGCAAGTGGCCGGAAGTGCCGCCGGGAATGGCGAAGTTCATCATTTGACCGGCAAAGATCAGTGCCGCCACAGCGGCGAAGCGGGTCGCATTCGGTTTGGCGGTGGAGCGGACAGCGGCCACCACTGCGGTGGTTAGGCCGGCAGCGCCTAGAGCCAGGGTGACGGGGCAGATAGCGCCCTGCAGCATTGAATCGGGTATATGCATGGTTTCCTCCTGCGGTTCATATCGGTGAGTTGCTCTAAAGGGTAACCCTTCAAATATTGAAGGTCAATAAACGAAAAAAATTCTTTTGAACCGTAATCGCCGTCTATAGCTGCATCAGGTTGCGATAGTGACTGACTCCACGACGGTCGGCAAGAATCTCGGCGATGTTGTGGTCGACAGGTTCCTGGGTCACATAGAGATGGTGAATGTGGCCGGCGTTGCGGGTGTCACCGATAAGGATATAGCCGTTGATGCGGCCATCCTGAAGATAAGCCCGGCGAAACAGGTCGCCCTGGCACCAGGTCACGGGTTCTCCCTCAAAAACGCCGACGGAGATGATCGGAAAGTCGATGTGTTTCTGCAGCACGTTCGTGTTGAGGGAACCGTCGTAGTGGCCACTGCCGTGAACCAGATGCCGAGCAGCGACCCGGGCCTGCTGTTGGGCGTTGGGATAGGTGGCATAGAGGCCGGGAACATCGCTGACCAGGTGGCGAGTCAGGGCTACGTCGCCGGCAGCGTAAATACCCGCTTCGCTAAGCAGTTCGCTGCCCACGGTCACTCCATCGTCGGCGCCGGTCAGGGGGGCCGAGTTGGGAGTCACACCGGTAGTAACGATGAGCATGGCCGTGTCCAAGGTGGTGCCGTCGCTCAGGGTCACGCCCCGTAACTGACCGGCATCGACGGTTAGAGCATCGACGGTGTTGTGCAGGCGCACATCGAGTCCGGCCTTGGTGGCCAAGCGTTCGGTAGCGAACTGGCCCCCTTCGACGTCGGTCATTTGCGAGAGCAGACGGTTGTTGCGGTGTACGATAGTGACTTCAATGCCGCGATGGTGCAGAGCCAGGGCGGCATCGACACCGATGAAGCCGCCACCGAAGACCACTGCCCGCTGAATGCCCTGTTGGCCGATATAGCGGTCGATGGCGACCATGTCGGTCAAGGTCTTGAAGCCGAAGACCCCGGCGGTTTGCATCCAGTCGGCTTGGGGGCACCAGCTGCGGCTACCAGCGGCGTAAAACAACCGATCGTAGGATTCGCTAGCGCCCTGTTCGGTGCGCACCAGCCGCTGTTCCCGATCGATCTCCACCACCCGATGTTCCAGTAGTGGTGTGACCTGCTGACGTTGGTAAAAATCCTGGCCCTTCCAGAACACGCTCTCCAACGGATCACCGGCCAGATAAAAGGGGATCACGCAGGGTGAATAGGGAGCGTAGGGCTCATCGCTGATCATGACAATTTCGTCGGCAAAGCCCTCTTGGCGCAGTTGCTGGACAAAATCGGCTGAGGCCATGCCGGTGCCGACGGTGACTACTTTCATGACTTGTCGCTCCGGCGGCGGGCGAACTCCTTGCGTCGCAATTCACGGTACAGGGAGAATAGGGGCGGCTCACCCTCATCACCGAGTAGATAGACCTTGAGGTTCTGCACCGCCCGTTGATTGCTCAGTTCATCCGACTCCTTGTAGACCAAGGCGTTGGAATGACAGGCGTCGACGCAGGCCGGGTTCAGGCCCTCTTGCAGCCGCTCGTGGCAGAGGTCACACTTGTAAGCTACAGTGCGGCCGTATTGCGCGCGATGGGTCTGCTTGAAGGATACGGCGTCAAAGGGGCAGACCATGGCGCACATGGCGCAGGCTTTACAGATATCGGGGTTGAGTACCACTGCCGAGGTCTGCGGATCGCGGCTGATGGCGCCGGAAGGGCAGGCGTCCAGGCACATGGCCGGCTCGCAGTGGCGGCAGGAGACCGGAAAGGCCTCGTGCTCCACTCCCAAAACCCGTACGTTGACCTGGGTCTTCTTGTCTCCGACCAGAGCGTAGAGGCTGTGGCTGGGGTGCTGTTGAATGGCACAAGCTATCTCGCAGCCTTTGCAGGCCACGCATTTCTTGTAATCGACAAAAATCTTCTTCATCGGAGTCTCCTTATTGTGAAGCGCGACCGTTCTCAAAGGCCAGCATTGCCTCGACCAAGGCGTTGAGACCGGTTACGTAGCCACTCTCTTCTTGCAAAATGCGAGTCACATTAGGCTCCAGCTCTTCGAAGCGCGGCTCTAAGGGCAGGCTGTGTACGCCGTCGAAGAGGCTGGAAAGATCGGTGCCGGTCAGCTCAAGTAGTTCGGTCAGCTTGCGGTCGCCATCTTCCTTGCGCCGGTTAACCACCAAATGAATGTGGCCGATGCCCGACTGACGGGCCAATTCAGCGGCGTGGCGGGCTACCGCCAGGGCGTTGAAAGAGGTATCGGTGACTACCAGACATTGGGAGAAGCCCTCGGCGAGGGCCCGGCCAAAGTGTTCCACGCCGGCCTGGGTGTCGAGGAGAATCGCTTCGTCTTCCCGCAAGGACAGGTGGCTCATTACCGAGTCAAGAAGTACGTTTTCCGAGCACAGGCAGCCAGCGGCAGCTTGCACCACAGTACCCATGACCAGCAGGCTGAGATTTTCATCGACCTGCACACCGAAGCGCGCCACGACGTCGTCGACCCGTGGGTTGAGACGGAAGAGGCTACCGAAGGACTTGCCCGGCCGTACGCCGGTCTTCTCCTCGATGTAATCGTGATTACGGTTGAGAGGTACGATGGCCGCCGCTTCTTCCAGCGGCAGACCGAGGGCATAGGGCAGGTTCATCTGCGGATCTTCGTCGGCGGCCAGGACCTTGACGCCCCGCGCGCTGAGCAGTCGCGACAGGCAAGCAGTGAGGGTGGTTTTGCCGACCCCACCCTTGCCGGTGATCACGACGCGAAAACCGTTGGGTTGTTTCATTGTCGTCTCCTAAATGCCGAGGCCGGCGCGCTTTTCATTGATGATTGCCAGCATCCGCTCGGCGGTGGCGGTGGGGTCCTCTTCGACAAAGAAATAGCCGCCGAGCAGGTCCTTGGCTCCTTCAGTAAGGATTTGAGTTACCGCAGGACTGCCGAGGATCGGCGGGGCCGGCCACAGGTGAACCGGCAGACCGGAACCGACGAAATAAGAGCCGATGGCGACTGCTTTTTCGGTGCTCCATTCGGGGGCTGATCCTGCCAGGGGCAGGGCCGAGATGTCCACGCCGAGATGGTCGGCGATGGCTCCGGCCAGCACCAGCATCCGTGAACAGTCGACGCAGGAACCCATGTGCAGTACCGGCGGAATGCCCAGCGATTTACAGACCGCCTTCAGGCCCGAACCGGCTAGTTCTTGAGCTTCTAGATTCATCAGTCCAGCCTTGGCTGCGGCGATGGCCCAACAGCCGGTACCGATGACCAGAATGTCCCGTTTGATCAGCTCGCGGGTCAATTCCTGATGAAACAGATCCTGTTTGACCTTGACGTTGTTGCAGCCGACGATGCCGACCACGCCCTTAATGGTGCCGTTGGCGATAACGTCCACCAGCGGGCCTGGGGTGCCGCCGAGGGCCGCAAGAATTTGCTCCACGGAAAAGCCGACCACCGCTTCGGCGGTCTCTTGAGGAATATAGACCTTGGCCGCGTTGCGCTTGGGAAAGGCGTCGATGGCCTTTTGCACGATCTGCTCGGCAATCTTGTCGGCGTCGTGTTCTTCAAACTGCATATGGATCGCGCCGGGGATGTTGACCTGCTCGCTGGTGGTGATGAACTGGGTGTGGTAGCAGGAGGAGAGATCAGCCAGCGAGGGGAAGATGCATTGTACGTCCACCACCAGTGCCTCGACGGCGCCGGTCATGATGGCCAGTTCGCTGTGCAGCAGGTTGCCGGCCACGCCGACCCCCTGGCGCATGAGAATCTCGTTGCCAGTGCAGCACAGCCCGGCTACGTTGACGCCCTTGGCACCAACGGCCTCAGCGGCCTTATTCATCTTTGCCGAGCGGGCCAGTTCCACGACTTTTTCTGATAAAATCGGTTCGTGACCGTGGACGATGATATTGACCATCTCCGCATCGAGCACGCCGAGGTTGGCCTTGATGGTCCGCACTGTCGGGGTGCCGAACAGTATGTCCTGCAGTTCGGTGGCGATCAAAGAGCCGCCCCAACCGTCGCCCAGAGAGCAGCGCACGGTCTGCGCTACCAGGGTAAGGGGATCGGCATCACAGCCAAAGTGGGTGCGGTGCAGAATATCCACTGCCTCACGGTCGATGCCTCGCGGCATGAGGCCGATGCGAGCGCCCGTTATGTCCTTGAGAGCGACCTCCGCTTTGCCCAATTGCTCTTGCAGTCGCTGTGGCATGTAGGCGGCAGCAAACTGGATCGCTGCCTCGGTCTGGGAACCAAAGCAGTCCAGAGCAGCGTCGGCCACCTTGTCGGCCAGTTCCAGCGTGGTCAGGCCATCAGCAGAAATGCCCAGCTTGGCGGCTACGCCCTGCAGCTTTTCCACGTTATCGATCTGATAGTCAGTATTCTCACCAGTGGCCACAGCCTTAAGCAGTAGAGCCACCTTGCGGCCGTGGTCCGAGTGCGATGACGAGCCAACAGCGGCCATTCGTGCCAGATTCCGGGCCACCATGGTGTCGGCGGTGGCACCGCATACGCCGCGGGTCGGGCCTTCACCCAAGGGGTCGATGCGACAGGGGCCTTGGGTGCAGATGCGGCAGCAGGTGCCGAGCTGGCCATAGCCACACTGGGGTTGTTGTTTTTCTAAGCGTTCCCAGATGTTATCAATATCGTTCTGGTCGGCAATCTTCAACATGGCAATCGCAGCGGGATCGACGCTACGATGATCTGATTTCACGGGCATGGCGGCTCCTCCAAAAATTGATGGTGTCGCAAAAGTCCGCCCTACGGCCTTACCGCTTTTCCTCAGGGCCTCGACATACGAGTCGTATGCCTGGAACCCCTGAAAAAATACCGAGCCTTGCAGGGTGATTTCTTTGCTTAACCATCCTATGAGTTTTTGCGAATACGTCTAAATTGGCAACAGACGTTTAGGCTTGCCGGCCATGCTAAGGGATTAGGGCAGCAAAACGCAATGGTCTGTTGGTAAACGGTGCGATAATCTGGTGAATGGTAATTAGGGCAGGAACGCGGCGCGAAAGCTATTTCAAACCAACCCGTACGAGAAAATCTTTAGCCCGGTTGCGGCTCACGGGCAGACGGCTGTCACTGTCGGCCATCAGCAGAGTCACGGCATTGCCATCCCGCAGCACCTTCTGTACCCGGTCGAGGTTGACCAGGTAGCTGCGGTGAATACGAAAGAACCTTTCCTGACTCAGGCCCGCCTCCAGCAGCCCGAGGGACAGATCGCAGAAAAACTCGCCTTCATCGGTTGCTACTTGGGAGTAGACATTCTCCGCTTTGATAAAGACGATCTCTTCCGGGTCGATAAGATGAATTTCGCCGCCGGCGGTGACCGGTACCTTGATAAAGCGGCGCTGGGGATTGGCGATCAGGCCGGTGATGTCGTACACCAAACAGCAATGCAGCGAGTTGGCCAGAGAGTTGTCGAGCAGAGGCATTAGCTTAAGCAGCAGAAACAGGTCGCGGGGGCCGCCGCTCATGCGCTTGATAGAAAAGGATACCTGGCGGCTCGAATCCTTCATCAAGCTGAAGATCTCTTCCAGTTTGGCCCGACTCGCCCCGCTATGCATCTGCAGCAGGCTCTGGTCAAAGATCTCCTCTCGAGAGGTCTCGGCAAATATATGCATCAGCGCCCGGTTGACGTAGCTCACCCGGAAATCGTTGTCAAATAGTACGATTCCTGGATCCATGCTCTCCAACAGATTCGGCAGGTTGTGATTGTGCATAGCAGCCCCGCAGGTGGTAACTCCGGCAGGTCACCGGAATTACAGCAAAAAAATGGCTTCCATTCGGTAATATTAACAGCAACAGGGGGGCGCTGGCCAGTGCTTGTTGGCAGCCCGTCTACCTTGCGAGTGTGTTAGAATCCTTATAACGCAACTTTATGCAACGCAGGCGCCTCCTAGAAGCGTTAAGGTTCCATTTGTGCCGTAGGGTCTTGAAGTGAGATGGCTATTTAATAATGGAGTCTTATGATGCCGAAATATCAATCCCTGTCCCCCCCCAAATGTGCTGAGCTGATACAGTACGCTCACTCCATCGTCGCCTTGACCGGTGCCGGCATCTCTACGTCCGCAGGCATCCCTGACTTTCGCGGTCCGCGAGGGCTTTATGTGACCCGCCGTTACGATCCGGATAAGGTCTTCGAGATCGGAGCATTTAATCGCGCACCCCAGCATTTTTATGAATTTTCAAATGACTTTGTTGCCGAGGTGAAAAATGTTCAGCCGACCCTCACTCACAAGGTACTGGCCGAACTAGAGAGACAGGGTCCCTTAGCGGGAGTGATTACTCAAAACATAGACCAGCTTCATCAGTTGGCCGGTAACCAAAAAGTTGTTGAACTGCACGGTTCCTACACCGCTGCCCTCTGCCAGTCTTGCGGCCGTCGCTTTAAAGACCTCAGTTATGGATGGTGGGAGCAGATAATGAACGACAGCGTCAAGCCGCCTGTCGCTCACTGTTCGAAATGCACAGGGGTCATCAAGCCCGATATCGTATTTTTCGGCGAGCAAGTCAACGGTTACAAAGAGGCCGAGCGCATGGTGAGCGAATGCGATCTGCTGCTGGTGCTCGGCTCCTCCTTGCAGGTCACTCCTGCTTCGACTCTGCCTTACAGCACCCAGGCGACCACTCTGGTTATCAATCAAGGCCCGGTGGCCCTTCCGCCGGCCTCTCATCGCTACTTTGTCGACGGCGACCTCGATGGCTATTTTCGCCAGGTGGCGTCTTGTCTGGGGCGGGGCGCTTGAAAAAGGGTGCGTTTTCAAGCAATTATCTACCCTTAATTCTTGACGGAGAAATCATTAGACTATAGTTTAAGAAACTGTTTATGAAGTTTTATTCTGTTTGCATGATTTCCTTCAGGTGGGGCGATGACTCGGCAGAATAGCATAAGGCAGAATTAAAACCATCCGGTGCCTCTGAGGCGCGGGTGGTTTTTTGTTTTTGGCGCGCCCCCAAGGGCTTAAGCGTCCGGCGCCCAGCGAATGCATGGGCGAGATGAAAAGGTGGTGGGAAAATGTTTTTGTACCTCGAAGGAAACGATCCTGACCGAGAAGCGGCACAGGCGCTGTTGCAAGAACACGGTTTTAACGTTTCTCTGCAACGAAGCGATAACACGGCTTCAGCCGGTTTGTTCGAAACGGCCGAGGAGAGCCTGCCACTGGCCTTTTTGGAGCATTCCATCGACGGCCTGGTCATTTTGGATGCCGAAACCGCGGGAGTTAAATACGCCAATAACGCTTTTGCCGAAATGCTCGGCTATAGCCTGGACGAAATTCGCAAGCTGAAGGTCTGGGACTGGGATGTCGTTTGGTCACGGGAAGAAATCGAAGAGATACTCTCGACACGAAACTGGCCTGGTGAGCGCTTCGAGACCCGCCATCGGCGTAAAAATGGCCAGGTGCTGGATGTGGACATCAGCCAGAAGCCGATTGCCTGGAGGGGGATAGAGGTTGTCTTCTGCGTAGTCAAGGATATTACTGAACGCAAGAAGACCGAGCGGGCCTTGCATCTGGCGCAATTTACGGTGGAAAACAGCGGGGACCAGGCCTTTTGGATTACCCCCGAGGGGCGCTTTTTCTATGTCAATCAGGCGGCTTGCACAGCTCTGGGTTATAATCGAGAAAAATTGGAAGGCATGGCGATATGGGATATAGATCCCCATGTTACCCGAGAAAACGCTGACGCTTACTGGCGGCAGGTGAAAGAAAACGGGTTGATGCGGTTCGAAACAATGCACCGAGCCAAGGACGGGCGTATCTATCCGGTGGAGATTCGCGGCAATTACGTCAATTTTGATGGCAAGGAATTCAGCTGCGCCTTTGTTACGGACATCAGCGAACGCAGGCAGGCGGAACAGCAATTGCGGCAGGCCAACTTGGTATTGGAAAACAGTCCTGCGGTGGTGTT
>JABXKU010000120.1 GCA_013619105.1 Desulfuromonadales bacterium | reverse complement strand
GGCCGCATCCGTGCCTTGCAACAGGAGATGTCCCGGCGGCGCATGATGTCTGAGGTGCCCAAGGCGGATGTCATCGTTACCAACCCGACCCATCTGTCGGTGGCCCTGCGCTATGATCGCCAAACCATGGATGCCCCGCAAATTGTGGCCAAGGGTGCCGATCACCTGGCTATGAAAATTCGCGAGATCGCCACCGAGAACCGTATACCGCTAGTAGAGAACAAACCCATTGCCCGCGTGTTGTACAAAGTGGATATTGGGCAACCGGTCCCCGACGAGATGTTTAAGGCCGTCGCCGAGATCCTGGCTTATGTTTATGGTCTGCCAGGACAGAAATGATTTGTTTTCATTCGGAAACGGCTCTTTTCCTCAATCTCGGCGTCAATCCGCGCCCTTGCGTGTGCGGCGTAAACAGCTACGCCTCTGTGCAAGCGCTTAATTTCCTTGGCCTTGGGGAAAATTGCTCGTTTCCCATTTGAAAACTGCATTGTGTCCATCCAAGTTTCCGAATGGACACTAATTTAAAACAAGGATAGGCTTCATGATTGAAAAACTGATACAACACGACTGGAAAGAGAGTCTGCTGCGCAGCGACGTCATGGTGGCCGTAGGCCTGGTCTCCATTTTGCTGTTGATGATCATCCCCCTGCCATCCTTCCTGTTGGACATCTGCCACGACCCTGTTTCGCCTATCCCTTAACGTCGCCTCGACCCGCCTTATCCTGTTGCACGGCAACGAAGGGCCTGATGCGGCCGGTTCGGTGATTCAGAGTTTCGGCCAGTTTGTCGTCGGTGGCAATTACGTGGTCGGCATCGTCATTTTTATCATTCTGGTAATCATCAACTTCATGGTTATCACCAAGGGCGCCGGGCGCGTTGCCGAGGTCGCCGCCCGTTTCACCCTCGACGCCATGCCCGGTAAACAGATGGCCATCGACGCTGACCTCAACGCCGGTCTGATTACCGAAGACCAAGCCCGCATCCGCCGGCAGGACGTCTCCGATGAAGCCAGCTTCCACGGAGCCATGGACGGCGCCAGCAAGTTCGTCAAGGGGGATGCCATCGCCGGCATCATCATTACCCTGATAAACATCGGCGCTGGATTCATCATTGGCGTCGCACAAAAGGGCATGCCAGCGGCCGATGCAGCCGCCAACTACACCATCCTAACCGTCGGCGACGGCTTGGTTGGGCAGATACCGGCGCTGATCATCTCCACCGCCGCCGGTATCCTTGTCACCCGCACCGCCGGCAGCCAAGATTTTGGCAACCAACTCAAGAGCCAGTTCACCGTACACCCCCGAGCCATCTGGATCGTGTCCGGCGTACTACTCGGGTTTGCCCTGATCCCTGGATTACCCTTTATTCCATTTTTATTACTGTCCATTCTGTTGGCCTACGTCGCCTACCGAATTCAACAAGGTCAGGAGGCCGATTCGATTGCCGCCGCGGAAGAAGTCCCCGAGGCGCTACAACCGCAGGAAGACAACTACGAGGAAATGTTAAATATCGACCTGCTGGAACTTGAGGTCGGCTACGGCCTGATACCCCTGGTCGATTCGGCCCAAGACGGCGAGCTCCTACCGCGCATCCGCTCGATCCGCAAACAATTCGCCCTCGACAGCGGCTTCATTGTGCCTCCCATTCATATCAAAGATAATTTACAGCTTAAGCCCAACGAATATTCCATCCTGCTCAAAGGTATTTCTATTGCGGGTGGCGAGATTATGCCCGGTCATTTTCTAGCCATGAATCCGGGATTGGCCAGCGAACCCTTAAAGGGCATTGCAACCACAGAACCGGCCTTCGGTCTGCCTGCCACCTGGATCAGTGAAGACAAAAAAGAACGGGCTCAAATCGCAGGTTATACAGTGGTCGACGGCACCACGGTGACCACCACCCACATCAGCGAAATCATCAAACAGCATGCCCATGAGCTGATTGGCCGACAAGAGGTACAGAACTTGCTAAACAACTTCAGTAAGAGCTATCCGAAGCTAGTTGAAGAACTGACTCCTAACCTCTTGCCACTGGGAACGATTATGCGGGTTCTGCAAAATCTCTTGCGCGAACAGGTCTCGATTCGGGATCTGCGCACGATCCTAGAAACCCTGGCCGACTGGGCACCGAGCATGACCGATGCCGACCTGTTGACTGAACAGGTGAGACAGGGCATGGCCCGCTCAATCAGCGGCAACTACGCGGATGAGAACCAGACTTTGTCCCTGCTGACCCTTGATCACGAGTTGGAAGAAACGCTGCAGGATTCAGTTCACCGCACCCAGGACGGAAGCTACCTAGCCCTCGATCCCCCTAAGGCTCAGGCCTTTCTCGAAGGGCTCACCGAAACCATCCAGTCCTTAGCCGGTGGTACCACGCCGGTGCTGCTCTGTTCGCCAACAATTCGACTGCATGTCAAAAGGTTGACTGAACGCTACATCTCTAACCTAGTGGTCTTGTCTCATAATGAAATTGCCCCGCACCTTAAAGTGCGCTCCGTAGGAGCTGTGTCAATCAATGCTAGTTAAAGTCTTTGAAGCGGACAATATGCCGGACGCCCTGAAGAAGGTCAAAGAAGCTCTGGGTTCCGAGGCGCTGATTCTCTCGACCCGTACCGTGCGTAAAGGGATGGGCGTATTTCGCAAGCCCATCTATGAGGTGACCGCCGCCATCGATTCGACCGAGCATTCGATTAAGCCGCCATCTCAACGGGTGAACAAACAGACACCGCCTTCCGGCAGCCAGACGGACGAAGATGCGATCACCTATCAGCAACTCTGGAAACAGAGCAAGGTGGTTGACCCCCGAGATGACGAGATCAGGGAGCTTAAGAGCCAGGTTGTCAATCAGGACCTGAGTACCGTTCGTGGGGAGATCGATGAGCTCAAAGCGATGATCAAACAGCTCTCTGACCAACCGGTGCATCAACCCGCCGCGCCCCCGGTATCGCCGCCCCCGGCGATTATGACCCGCGAAGTTGCAGCGCGCCACGTGCGCAAACCGGCCACCAGCATTTCAGGCAGTGACGACATTCAGGAAATGGCTCTGCTACGTAATAATTTGACCAACTACGGAATCGAAGCCGAGGCGGCCGACGCTATCGAACAGTACGCCTGGGAAACCCTCTCCCCCCAACAGATGCACGATCAGGATCGGCTCAAGGAATTTTACTCCGATGCCGTCCAGTCCTTAGTACGAGTCACCGGTCCCTTCCACTGCGCCACCAAACAACGGCGGATCGCTCTGGTCGGCCCCACCGGCGTGGGTAAAACAACCACCATCGCTAAACTGGCGGCTAACCTGCTGCTGCAAGGTGGCATCCGCATCGCCCTGGTGACGATCGATACCTATCGCATCGCCGCAGTAGAGCAACTCAAGATCTATGGCGAGTTGATGAATGTTCCGGTGGAGGTCGTGCTCACTCCGGAACAACTGCAGGAGGTCTTTGCCCGTCATCAGGACAAGGATCTGATCCTCATCGATACCGCCGGACGCAGCCCCAAAGACGATGAGAGCCTCGCCGAATTGAATACATTCCTCGGCCCCGAATCTGGCATCGAGAATCACCTGGTTCTAGCCGCCTCCACTCGAGACAGCGAACTGCAGTCTACCGTGGGGAACTTCGGATGCTTACCTTTGCACAGCCTGGTATTCACCAAACTAGACGAATGCGACCAACGCGGCTCACTGCTGAATGTTCCGCTCCATCAGGACCTGCCCCTGTCCTACTTGACCAACGGCCAACGGGTTCCGGAAGACCTGTTGGTTGCGGACCCCGCCGCCGTAGCTGGTTTTGTTATTCAACAACCATAAAGAGAACAGATTATGAGCGCGACTCGCGAATTATCAGATCAAGCCGAAACCCTGCGGTCTTTGCAGGAGCAACTCGTTGACCATTCTCCGTCCGAGACCGGCAATCGAACTCCGCCTCGTGTCTTTACCGTCACCAGCGGTAAGGGCGGCGTGGGCAAAACCGCCGTGGTGGCTAATATGGCGATTGCCCTAGCTAAGCAAGGCGAAAAAGTTCTGATCATCGACGCCGATCTTGGCCTGGCCAATATCGATGTGGTCTTCGGCCTCACCCCCCGTTTTAATCTCAACCATTTTTTCTCCGGTGAACGCCGCCTGACAGAAATCATGGTCGAAGGACCTCACGGGATTAAGATTCTGCCGGCAGGATCCGGAGTGCAACAGTTCACCAACCTCGACGGTAGCCAAAAGATGCGTTTTATGGAAGAACTCGATAATTTGCACGAGTCCTTCGATCTGGTACTCATCGATACCGAAGCGGGCATCTCGGAAAACGTCACCTATTTCAGTGTCGCGGCTCATGACATTCTGATGGTGACCTCCCCTGATCCCACCGCCATCACCGATGCCTACGCCCTGATGAAACTCCTCTCAACCCGCTACCATCAAAAGGTCTTCTCCCTGATTGTCAATTCTGTGGCTAACGCCGAAGAAGGGTTGGAGGTCTATCAAAAGCTGACCACAGTGGCCAACCGCTACCTGTCCATTTCCATCGATTACATGGGCTGCATCCCCTTTGACAAGCGGGTCCGTGAATCGATCCGTCGACAGCAGCCGATGATCAGCCTCTATCCGACCAGCAAGACCAGCAATGCCTTCGCTTCCTTTGCAAAAGGCCTGTTGAACATGCCGCAGGACCTGCAGCCCAAAGGCACTCTGCAGTTTTTCTGGAAAAGGCTCATGAACATAAATCCTGAGGAGATCTGATGAAGGTAGCGGTCCCTTACAGCCCACCGGGTGCAGGCGCCAAGGATAGTTTAATCAAGGCTCACCTCTACATGATCAGCTTCCTGGCTGATCGTATGGTGACTCAGGTGCCGGCCTTCATGTCCCGGGAAGATATCGCCAGTGCAGCCATGCTCGGTCTGGTCCATGCCGCCGGGCGGTTCGACCCCGGCCAGGGCGTTCTGTTTAAAACCTTTGCTGAAAAGCGCATGCGCGGAGCCGTACTCGATGAAGTACGGCGTATGGATTGGTTTTCTCGGACCCTGCGTAAAAAACAGGGACAGGTTCAAAAGACCATTGACAACTTGGTACGCACTTTGGGTCGTGACCCGGAAGAACAAGAAATCGCCACAGCGCTGGAGATAAGCCTGGAGGAATACCGGCAATTGCTCTCTGAAACCAGTCATCTCGGTTGCATCAGTCTGCACGAAACAATCGGTGAAGCGGAACACGGCCCCAGCCTACTGGACAACCTGGTCAACGAGGATGACAAAACAGCCCTTGAAATGCTGGAAAGCAGCGAACTGGCTCAACAGTTAGCCGACTGTATTGATCGGCTATCGGAAAAAGAGCGTCTGGTGGTAAGCCTCTACTATTACGAAGAATTGAGCCAGAAAGAGATTGCCGAAGTACTCGAGCTCTCCGAGGGACGTGTCTCACAGCTGCACAGCCAAGCACTGATCAAATTAAAGAGTCATATCGGTCGCAACATCAAGCGACAGCACAGCCCTCTTCAACGCTGACAGCGGATTACAAATGACGCAACTTGCTATTCATCCGATTCTGCTTTTGGTCAGCACCCTGCTCGCAACCGTCTGTTCGCTGACCCTTGCCCTTCAATTACGGCGGGTGAAAAACAAACTGGCCCAATGCCACGCAGAGTTGGCCCACACAAGCATGAGCTTGGACTCGGCTGAAACTCAAGCCAACACCATAGTTCCAAAGAAAAAAACACAGCCCGCCGATTTCACCGATTCACTGCACCAAGCAACCCTGAAGCAACGCTTGGGAAAAGGTCCTGGCTGGCGTCAACCTCAGGAAAAGTACCGCTATGCCGCCGCCCTGGCGGATCAAGGCATGAAGGCCGAGGGTATCGCTGCGGTGCTGCAGTTTCCCATTGAGGCAGCGCATCAAATTATCGCCTTAAAACGCGCAGCCCAAACCGACCTGACAACAACGGTATCGGACAAAAGAAGCTAAAGTAATTGCGCGAAACGGTCGAAATACAGTTTAAGTTCAACACTTGCAAAAGGACTCGCCATGAGCAGCGGAATATACAGCGCCCTTTCCGGCGCCCTGAGCCGGATGTCACTGATGGACTCCATCAGTGACAACCTGTCCAACAATAAAACCGTCGGCTTTAAAAAGTCGCGTGTGGTTTTCGAAGCCAAGTTGGCCGATGCCCAGAACTTGCACAGCAACGCCGCCCTGTCCCTCACGCGGGCCACAGAAGGTTTAACCGATTATGGCCAGGGACCTTTGATCAAGAGCGGTGTCCCAACTCACGTGGCCATCGACGGGCCGGGCTTCTTCAAGGTGCAAGAAGACACGGACACCTTCTGCTATACCCGTCAGGGCAATTTCAGAATGGATGAATACGGCAATATGATCAACGGAGCCGGCATGAAGGTGCTCGGCGAAGACGGC
>JABXKU010000038.1 GCA_013619105.1 Desulfuromonadales bacterium | reverse complement strand
GGCTCTTCAACAGCAGCAGGCTCTTCAACAGCAGCAGGCTCTTCAACAGCAGCAGGCTCGTCAAAGGCAGCAGGCTCTTCAACAGCAGCAGGCTCGTCAAAGGCGGTGGGCTCGTCAAAGGCGGCGGGAGCTTCCTCCGGCTCACCAAAGGAAAAGTTCTGCTCATCGGACGGAACCGTTGATTCGCCCATATCCGCCGCTATTTCTTCCGCTTCGGGATCAAAGGACTGATTGAAAGAGAAACTCTCATCATTCTCGGCGGCGTCCAGACCTTCATCCGAATTTGCGGCGGCCAGAGAAGCGACCGCACGGCTCAACACATCTTCTTCCTCAGGTTGCGCGGCCACCAGATCCGGCACTTCGGAGGGGATTGGCGGCACTTCTTGCTCAACCACCGGAACCTCTTTGGCCGGCGCTACGGAGAGCGGACTGGGCGCCGCAATGGATTGTACCTCTTCGCGAATCCGCTCCAACCGCTCACGGAGGCTTGCCACTTCGCGCTCAATACGGGAGGTCCGACGAAACACCCGCCAGAACAGTAGAAAAAGAAGCAGTACTACTGCTGCTGCGGCCAGCAACCGATGGTCCAGGGTCGCTATGAAGTTCAGAATCTCCTCTTGCTTCATCTTCGCCTCCTTGCAAAGGGCTTTACAAAAATATGAGTATCGTCTGTCTTGGTCCGTCTGAAGATCACTCTTTTATCGCCACAATAATGTAGACCGGATCGTAGGCCTCGAACATCTTGTATTCGGTGGAGGGTCGAGTGCGGGCCACATTGATGGTGGTAATCTCCAACTGGTAGCCGGCATTAGCAAAATATTCGCTGGCCGCAGTGAGGGTGTCGAATGTCATGGCGTTGATCACCACCCGGCCCTCGGCTGGTAGCCGCTCGTCGACAGCCTGCAAAATATCCCACAGATTGCCGCCGGAACCGCCAATAAAAACCCGGTCGGGGTCGGGCATGCCATCGAAACAAGCCGGAGCTTCCCCTTCCACCAGACGGGCTCGACGGACATTGAATTTGCGAAAGTTTTGTTTGATGTAGTTGATACACTGAGCATTGCGTTCCACGGCGAAAACCTGCCCGTTGGGCAGCAGATAGTCCGCTTCAATACTGATCGAACCTGACCCGGCGCCGATGTCCCACAGCACCATGTCGTGGCGTAGCTTGAGCTTGGCCAAGGTCACCACCCGCACCTCTTCACGGGTTATCAGTTTACGGGTGGAGGCAAACTCCTCGTCGGGGATACCTAGAGTCGGCATCTGTTCTTCGCCGCCGGCATCATACTCCTTGATCAAAATCAGCACATTGAGTGGCGCAGCGCTGATATCCAGCAGGCCCCGTACATCGGTGGTGATAATACGCTCTTCGGCAGTGCCCAGATTTTCGCACAGATAGGCCGCATAACCATCGCGTCCCCGCTTCACCAGTTCGGCGGCAATGGCCGCCGGGGTGTTCACTGAATCGGTTAACACCGCGGCCTTGTCGTTGGCAACAATACGATCGACGGACCCTTCGATGCCGCGCCCTTGAGCCGAGAGAAAAATAGCATCGTCCCAAGGTTCCTTGAGCTTGGCAAAAGCATACTGCACCGAGCTGACATTGGGCACGAATTCCAGTTCGTCTGCAGAGAAGTTGCGCAACAACCGACGACCAATACCAAAAAACAGTGGATCACCTGAAGCCAACACCACCGTCTGCCGATCATCCTGCTTGAGTCGTTCGGCGATTTCAGAAAAATTATTATCGATCAGGACCGTCTCACCAGAAAATTCTGGGAAAAGAGCCAGGTGTTCAGCTCGCCCCATAAGGACCTGACAGGCTTTGATCAGATCCAGGGCACGCCCACTAAAGCCTTCCTGACCCTGTACTCCGGCACCGACAACATAGATCTTTTTCATCATTTTCCTTTTTTCGCCTTTTAAGCAGTGATGCCTTCGCAAAAACTCATAGGATGGCTAAGCAAAAACACCGCAACACCGTACAGCGTACTTTATGCGACGCCATCAAGCAGCAGATTCCGGCTTCTCGAAGCCGGCCGCCATCACTCTACCGTTTCGTTCTGCGACCCGTCAAGCCCACCCGATCCACCTATACTGGCGGATTGCCCAAGACCTCGGCGATCCGCTCACAGGCCACTTCTGCAAGTTTAGCGTGCACGCCCAATGGCTCGGCCAACAACAGCTCCACCTCGGGATGCCTCTGACCCGCAACGGCCATGACCGCCGGAAGATCATGACTGACATGCCTACCGGCGAAGAGAAAATAGGGACACAGCACAATACGCCGAGCTCCCTGTGCGACACAGCGGTCGATACCGCTGGCAATGGAGGGCTCGCCACAGGACAAAAAAGCCACTTCCACCAACGCGTTGTCACCGCTAGCACGCACCAGATCGGCAATCGCACAAAAAGCTGATTTAGCCGCGGGTCGTGGAGAACCGTGTCCGACCAGCAAGATCGCCGTTTTAAACGCTGTCCCGTTCATGGCCTGTGTCTCCATCATCAATGACCGTCAGCCGTTCAGTAGCTGAACGGTAACGCGACCGCGCGCCCCATAATCTAGGATGTTTACACACCCGTAAAATTGGGACAGAGAAAAGATGCTCTCCAGAGGGGCGTCGAGGGCATCCAGCAGCAGAATCCGGTTAATACCACCGTGAGCCACCACCACGACCTCCTGCCCTCTATGCCGCTCAATAATTTCGGCGACAGCCGACCGTGCCCGCTGTCGCAGGTCGAGTAGATTCTCCCCGCCCGGAATCCGGTAATGGACAATATCGTCGAGCCGCGCCTGCCACTCCGTGGGATAGTGGGCCTGTAGTTCACTCCAGGGTCGTCCCTCCCACTCACCGGCGTGAAGCTCCCGCAGTTTCGGCATAGCTACCGGTACCAGTCTATGGGCGGCCGCGAGCATTTCTGCCCCCTGGAAACAACGGACCAAATCGCTGCTATAGACCGCCTGAATCGGCCGCGACTGCAAGCGCTCGACCAACTGCCGATAATGACCTTGGCCACGGGGGGTCAAGGCGACATCCTGCTGACCGTTATAGCGTGGTTCACCGTGTCCTTCGACCTCGCCGTGGCGCAGTAGAAAAATTCGCGTTTCCTCAGACCGACAGGCCTGCAACCTATTCAACGAGCCTGTATCAGCATTATCTGTCATCAGCGAAAACGAAGCTTCAATAGCAGCAAAATGGTGGTGTTAACCGTTGCCAGACCGTTCATGGCGATAAAGACCGGATTGCCGACCTGAATTGCGTAGGTGGTATAAAAAAGCCCACCGACAAAGATGATTAGCAGCATCCAGATCGATAAATCCCCCGTCGAACGGGTCCGCAGGGCCTTGATGATTTGTGGAACAAACCCGGCAGCTACCAGCAGTCCACCTATGATGCCAATCCAAAACATACTCTGATCCAACCTTTAATCGTCCGAATCGTCTGAATCGACGAACACCGGTGAGGCTTCGTCATCGAGGGCTGCCTCGATGCGCTGCCATACCTCGTCACACCCTTCGCGAGATAAGGCAGAAAAGAGCGTAAAGGCGTCTCGCGGCAAACCGGTGGCTTCAAGAATCGGCAGAATCTGTCTTTCCCGGCGGCTGCGAGTGATTTTATCGACCTTGGTGATGATCGGTATGGTCGGAACCTGCAACTCCTCCAACCAATCGAGCAGTTGAAGCTCCTCTTGCTGCGGCACCCTGCGGATATCAAACAGCAATAATAGTGCCTGAAGATTGTCCCGCCCTTCCAGGTAGGTGCGGACCATAGGTCCCCACTGTTTTTTCACCGCCATCGGCACCTTGGCATAACCGTAGCCGGGTAGATCGACCAGATAGAACTCACCGTTAATATCGAAGAAATTAAGCAACTGAGTGCGCCCCGGTGTCGACGACGTGCGAACAAGGCCACGGCGGTTAACCAGAACATTGATCAAGGAGCTTTTACCGACGTTACTACGACCGGCAAAAGCCACTTCCTTGAAATCGGCCGGCGGATAGTTGGCCGGGCGGGTGGCGCTCTTAACAAAATCAGCGGATTTAATGATCACCGAACAGGCTCCTTAGCTCTTGTAATGCGGTTTTTAAGCCGCCATCAACTTGCTCGACAAGATATCGCAGGCCGAGGGTAATTGCAATTAATTCACGTCTTTTCACCAGCAACAGGGACAAAACACGACCCCTGTTAAGGGGGCCGCGGATAGCGTCGTTAAAACCAATGACGCACAGGGGCAAAAACCCGATAGCCGAGGACCATCAGCAGATGCAAACCAGGCAGGCCAAGCAACTGACTCAGACGCCGGTAACGAAGACCGGGAAGCCCCAACCACAGGGCGCGCAATGCCTCGACTCCGCGGTAGAGGCGACCGGCAGCATCCTGCGCATGCATGGCCTTCATCAGCTCCGACTGCTCCAGACCCAAGGCTCCAGCATCAAAGGAGGCCGCACTGATATCGATAAAATGCAGCCGATTTGATCGACTCAGAGTGCGATAGTGGGCGATCTCCCGCGAGCAAACCGGGCAACTACCATCGTAAAATACGGTTAAGGGAAAAAGAATGTCCTGGGGCAAACCCATCTAAGCACCACCTTTTTGCAAAACAACCTGGCCACCGATCAACAAGAGATGATTGACAGTCGGCCCTCTGGTAGATAACTATAAAGTACAGGGTAAATTGCGTTAAGCAAGATAAGGAGGCCGTGAATGTTCGAACATATTGATGTGCAGGACGCTATCAAGCGCTCAATCCAGACAGAGAAAAAAGCCATGATTTTTTATCGTATGGCGGCCCGGCACATGCAAAAAGATGAGGCCCGTCGCTTTTTCGAAACCTTGGCCGAGGAAGAAAGGGAACATGCCCGGCAATTCTACGATCTCTACCGACGCCATGACCTCCCCGACTTCGACAGCTTCATGGATAGCACCAGCGAGGCGGAAAAAGGTTGGCTGTTGTCCCAGGAAAACGACCTGCTCAGCGACTTGGGTGTGCGCAAGGCCATGGAACTGGCCATGCACAAGGAGTTAAAGCTTGAAAAACAGTTGAAAGAACTGGCCGTCAATATCAAAAACCCCGAAGTACGCAGAGTCTTTGAAGAAAATGCCACATCGACCAACCACCATTATCAGTTAATTGAATCAGAATATGCCCACCTGATGGGCATGGTACACGAAACGGATATCGATACCTACGTGCGGGAATAAAAACCGATTACCGGCCCTTTTCCTGTCCCCTATTCATGGTAAAACATAAGTGCAGGGCAGCAGGGTTAACCCTGTGATTTTATCTACTAAATACCGGCATTACGCGGCCTCATGCCTGAAGCCTTGTCTTCTCATCCGCCGATTGCCACCGGAAGCCCAGCTGTCATTCGGGTCTATAAAAGAGCCGGAGAATCAGTGGTCGAAAGGTTGCAGACCTGCGAATTAGCATAAAGCTGGTCGTGGTAATGTCGGTATTGTTGCATCCATCCCCTAACGTCCTCGTTTGGCGTCGCTTTGTCCCTGTCTGTTACAGAATCACAGAATCAAGCCTGACTCGTAATCACGACCTATTCGGCGGCCTCTTTTTCCATGCGGTAATAGCGATGCACCGGCTTTATCTCGCCCGCAGCCAAGGCTTCTTTTATTTGTTTGAACAGCTGCCGCAGCTCCAACAGTTGTTCCTCGGTGAGATTAAGGCGCGGCATTTGCGACCCAGGCTGAACATACCCAGGGTCTTCCAGATAAGCCTGCAGATAATCGATCTGCAGCTTTTCCACGGCTAGTAGCAAATCGGGCGCCAAGGCCATGGGGGCTGCAAGCTTGGCGGCCGTCTGCTGATCGCCAAATGCGTGGCAAGCCACACAGGTTCGCAAAGCCGCACTGGATGTGGTTTTTTCACCTAACGGACCACTTAAAGAAGTGGCCGCAAAAGTCAGGGGCTTTTCCTTGAAAAGGCGGGTATGACAATCGAAGCAATTGTAGTTTTGCCAAGGTTCGAGGCGAAAGCCCTTGGCTGGCGAGGTCATCCAGGCCAACTGTTGCAGGTAATCGGCAACCGCCTTGAGCTCGGCAGGCTGCAGGTTGGGCACCGCATTGGGAGAGGTATAGGCCAGCATCATCAGGTTGTTCATGGCCGGTCGCATACGATAGGGCGCCGCCAGATAATCCGCCAGCCAATTCGGCTCGTACTTGTGGCGCCGCCAGGTCAGGCTCGGTGCATGGTCGGCACCGAAACCTTCGAGAGTGTGACAGCCCCGACAACGGGCGGCCTTGACCAATCGCCGACCAACCAGCAATCGTTCGCCAACCTCATCTAAGGTTAAGGGTTTTCCTTGCATTGGTTTATCTTGCCTCGGCTTTTCTTCCACACCGGGGGATGGCTCTACGGGTCGGGCCGCATGGCGCCGGTCCCGTTCACGGCAGCAGGTTGCGTAGTCATTACAGGCCAACACTGAGGTGACATCGGCATCACCGGAAAATCCCGAATCGACCACCAGGCTGCGCAGTTCGAAATCAACCAATAGCCAGCTTTTTTCAGGAATATCGGAAAAGAGTTCACGGCCACCCAACACATCGAAAAAATTGCGGCAAGTCTTGCTTGTGCGGGGATCTTCATACGCTAAGGTAATCCAGGCCACCCGCCCGTCCGACACGATCTTCTTCTCCAGAAACAGCACCTGGTCGGTATAATGAATCCCGGGCCGTTCTCCGGCAACCAGCGCCCCCACTGGCTGTGGAAGCAATACCATCAAACAGATCAGCCCTATCCACAAATTCACGACACGCATCGACACCTCCGGTAAAGAAACCGCACGCTATGGTTAAACCTACCACAGCTGCCGCCAGGGACAAGAACCTCTTGCGTCAAACTGAAATTCATTGATATTCTGCCGGCGTCTTTACCGGGGGACAAAACGGCCTCCCCCGTCCATGAATCCGCAGAGGAGAAACAAAAACATGAAACCCGCCATCCTTTCGGTGGCCGCTAAAAGCGGTACCGGCAAAACCACCCTGGTGGTGAAATTAATCAGCGAATTGAAACAACGGGGCTACCGCGTCGGCGCCGTTAAGCACGATGGGCACGGCTTTTCTATGGACAAGGAAGGCAAGGATTCCTGGCGTTTCACTGAGGCGGGAGCCGACATCACCATGGTTACCTCCAGAGACCAAATTGCCATGATTCGACAAAATCCAGATCGGCAGGAACCGCCCTTGGAAGAAACCATTGCTCGCTACTTCTACGATGTCGATATCGTTATCACCGAAGGTTTTAAAAAGAATACTCTGCCCAAGATTGAGGTCCACCGCCGGGAATGCCGTAGCGAACTGCTCTATCGGGGTGAAAATCACGATCCAGCCCTGCTCGCTGTCGCTTCCGATGAGCCTCTCAATCTTGACGTTCCGGTTTTCGATCTAAATGACGCCCACGGCCTCTGCGATCTCATCGAGACCCAATTACTTGCCCCCTGACTCTTAGCAATCAACCGCCTAGCGCCTGAACACTTCCCAACAGCCTGCCATCAGCACAAACAACACTCCCCACCAACTCCGCAGCGCTACAGTTAAGCTGGGTTGGCGTGGTGGCGAAGGTCTTGCCCGCGCTCTCTCATCCAGGACATTTTTTTGCCGGATGATGCCATCCTCGCAGAGCATATAACAGGAGGATTTGGCCTGCCGACGAGCCTCTAATACCTGCCCAAAAGTGAGCCTGCTGAATTGTTCTCGAGACGGGACCTTTCCCGGCGTGTGTCGATAGCGAACCGGCGGGGGATTAACGTCAGGATCACTGGAAGGGAGGCTAAAAGAGGTTTTCAACCAATGCCATCGAAAAGGAAAAAACGTCCGCAGTCTTCGCGCCAAAGGATTGCTGGAGATAGAACGGGCATTAGCCAGTCGAGCATCGTAGCACGCCCGCTTTGACGAGGAACTAAGGAGGCGATATGCAGCCAAAAGCTCTTGAAAGCGGGCTTCATCCGCCATTCCGAGCGCTGCGGTATCAGGATGGCAACGTCTGGCCTGACGACGGAAGGCCCGCCGGATTTCAGCGAAACTGGCACCGGGAGGCACCGCGAGGAGCTGATAACAGGTCTGCTCCATGGACGAACCCCTGATCGACAGGGCCTCCATCCATGGAGAGCCGTTAGCAGTAAAAGAAATAAGGGCCTAATGCCCCAGACAGAGGCAACCCTGAACTTTCTTTTTCGACCAAACCACGGCAATTCTTTAGGCTGGATAGTTATCAGCGCCCGGCATGCAGGCTAGAGGAGGAATCCAAGGGCCTGCACACTGGCAACCCTTGATAAACCTTTTCGAGTTGCAAGGCCTCATCCACAGAAGTCCTAATTTTTTGCATCGGCAGGACCAACCGCTGACGGAGGGCAGGGTTTCTGATCAGGGCCAGGGCCTGGCGAACAAAGCTTTCTGACGAATCGTAAAGCAGGCCGTTAAGATCCGGCATGAAGGCCGCCCGATTGCCGGGAATGTCCCGCGCCAGAATCGGCCGACCTAAAGCGGCCGCTTCAAGCAGAACATTGGGCAACCCTTCGCTAACAGAATGATTCAGAACCACATCGACCTCGCGCAGTACTGCGGCCATAGCTGATGCCGGAATCTCACCGAGATAGTGGGCCCAGGGCCGCGCCTGCAAGGCCGCCTGAAAGCGTTGGCCATAGCTCTGGTCAAGGATCGAACCGCAAAAAAGTAGCTGGCAAAAGGGTCCCGCCTCGGCGACTAGATCAAAAAGTTGCAAAAGTTCCAGGTTAGCTTTGACCGGTCGAATACCGGCCGGAAGAAGGAAGAGAATACTGGAAGCGGAAAGAGCATGACGTTGCCGCAGCGGATAGGGATCGCTCCCAAGGCTTACACCGGGAGCGACATGGTGCAGACGAGCGGCCAAGTCGGTATGAGCTGCGGCAAAAGATTCCACTGTCAGCTGGTTTTGGATGATGATGGCTGCGGCCTGCTCCAGAACCGCGCAAATCTGCGGCCCCTGTTCGGCGGAATCCAGGCCGTGATTCAAATCGGTCCCGGTCAGAGATACCACCGACGGGATAGCACCCTGCTGTCGGCAGCCCAGCCAAGGCCGACCCGCCCGGTAGGCATGCAGCAGATGGATCAGATCGGGCTTGAACTCTGCCACTTGACGTTCCAGATTGGCTACAGAACCCGCCGTCTCAACCAGGCGCACCTCATGCCCCAAAGAGACCAAACCCTGCTCATGACGCAGGGCAGTCACCCAGTTGCCGGTGGTACGCGGCTGTTCTGGAATCACAAACAAAATTCGCACGACAACTCTCCAGAGCGACCGAAAACTAGCAAACAGAATGGGAGCATGCTAGATAAATGCTCGGACTCTGTCAATCATCCAGCTCCAGACCATAAAAAAAGAGCCCCCCGCCGAGGCGGGGGGCTCACTTACCGGAGGAGCTTAGGTATGGCGTACTTAAGAATCCAGGTAAGTTGAACGATTAACCTTGTACCACGCGACGGGCAGCACGCTTGATGCTGACCAGGTTACGGAAGCTGATGTTGTCGGTGGTGATGTTGTTGCCCTGAGCGCCGCAGCCGAGGGTCAACGAAGGGATCATAACGTTGAACAGGCCGCCGATGGCGCCGTGGCTGGTTGGCGAGTTAAAGGGGATCCGGTTAGCGGCAACCTTGCTGGCGAACTCGAGGCAGGTGGCGTCGCTGGCGGAGTGGATACCGGCGGTGTGACCGGCGCCGCCCTTGTTCAACAGGTCGGCACAACGCTGGATGGCTGCGTCCTTGCCGTCGACAACCATGTAGCCGAGGGTCGGGGAGAGCTTTTCGCGGCTCATGGGCTCAACGTCCTGGATACCTTTGAGGGGACCAACCAGCAGAGCGCGGGTTCCTTCAGGTACCGAGAAGCCGGCCATTTCGGCAATTTTGGGAGCAGACTGGCCCACAACTTTGCCGGAAACAACGTAGCAGTCGCCGAAGTAGAGCTTTTCGAGCTTGGCTTTTTCGTCTTCGTTGACCAGATAAGCGCCGATTTCCTGCAGCTTGGCTACAGCTTTTTCAGCCACGGCAGCGTCGTCAAAGATCAGGTTCTGCTCGGAAGCGCAAACCACGCCGTTGTCGAAGCACTTGGACAGCAGGGTGTCTTCCATGGCCTGGTCGATGTCAGCATCGCTGGCGACATAAACGGGGCAGCCGCCGGCGCCAACGCCGAAAGCAGGGTTACCTGAGCTGTAAGCAGCTTTAACCATGGCACCGCCGCCAGTAGCCAGGATCACGTCCACGCCGGGGTTGGTCATCAGAGCGCTGGTAGCTTCCATGGAAGGCTCAGCGATCCACTGGATGCAGTCGGCAGGAGCGCCGGCAGCGATGGCTGCGTCGAGGCACATCTGAGCGGTGGCCACGCAGCACTTCTGAGCGCGGGGGTGGAAACCAAGCACGATCACGTTACGGCCCTTAAGGGCGGACAGGATCTTGAAGCAAACGGTCGAGGTAGGGTTGGTGGTCGGCAGGATGCCTGCGACTACGCCAACGGGCTCGGCGATTTCAATGATGTCGTTCTCGTCCTTGACGATACCGACGGTCTTGACGCCCTTCATGTCGTTCCAGATAACTTCGGAGCCGAAGTAGTTCTTGATGGTCTTGTCTGCCACGTTGCCGAGGCCGGTTTCTTCAACGGCCATAATGGCCAGTTCTTCTTTTTGGCCGGCTACAGCGTTAGCAACCGCTTCGCAGATAGCGTCAGTCTGCTCCTGGTCGAGCTTTTTGAATTTTTCCAGGGCCACTTTGGCCGTTTCGATCATCGAGTTGATTTTTTGTTCTACCATGGTATTCCTCCTAGAATTCGTGGTTTGAACTACCTCTAAATGTCCGAGCGCCAACGTCGGACGAGAATCTATGGTGTAATAGAAAAACGAACCTTAATGTCATTCAGTAATTGTGCCGAGACGGGCTTCTTTACGAGGCCTTCGGCACCGCCTTTCTAATGCCCTGAAGGGCAACTGTCAAGCGCAAAACGTCAAAAACGACTTGAGGTTAAACAACTGAAATTTCGTGTTTTTCTAGGTAAGTGGACAATCCAACAGGAGAAAACAGTGGTTTAAAGTGGCAAGTATAATAATTTCAAAAAACCTTCAAAAATGGATGTCTGGCCAACCAGGCCTTGAAAGCGCATAAAAGACCGCCTAATAATTAAGCAGAGCTCAATATCTTGTTGAAAAAAACACACAAATTCAAGCCTTTACAACTCAACCCTGGCCTTTCTACTACTCATAACAATATTATAAAAACGGATCCACGCTGAAAAACAGCTCTTTGAAGAGGAATTAAAGAGAAAAGCAGGACGCCAAAGGGGAAGGGGCTGTGCTGCTTAAGGTGTTTAAATCTCGATCCCAAAGGAAACGGCCGACGAGCTCCGGGGCTTTTCTACTCCACCCCACAGCCCAGCCAGCCGTACCAAACTTCTGAGTTTCATCCAAACCGCCCCCATCGATAGCGGCTCTCTCTTTCTTCATTCATCCCAAAGATTCGCCACCGTGTAGGGACTTCCCTTGCTCGCCCAGAATTCACCGTCCACGTAACGACGATTTCGATCGAGCTGAGCAATCTGCTGCAGGTCGTCCTCACTAAGCGATACCTTAGCCGCGGTCAGGTTCTGCTTCAACCTTTGGGGATTGACCGACTTGGGAATAACCACTGTTCCTCGCTGAATGGCCCAACCAATGAGCACCTGGGCCGGAGTGACCCCAAGCCTTGCGGCGATCTCAGCGATCGTCCTTTCTTGCAACAAAACGGGCTCGTGTGCCACCTTAAAAACATCGGGTCTGTCAGGAGAGCCCAATGGAGAATAGGCCGTCAGATGAACGCCCTTCTGACGACAGAAATCGAGCATCGATGACTGTTGCAAATAGGGATGCAACTCGACCTGGTTCATCTCCGGCTTCAAGCGAGCCCCTGCAAGCAGAGCCTTCAACTTGGGGACGCTGAAATTTGAAACACCCACATGCCGGCATAGTCCCTTATCCACCAGGGCCTCCATCGCCGCCCAGGTTTTTGAGATCGGTAGATCATCGAGAGAAATCAGGTCCTGCGCCGATTCGGGAAAAAGAATCCCCTTCTTCATCGCCACCGGCCAGTGGATGAGGTAAAGATCGAGATAGTCCAACTGCAAATCGGCAAGGGTCTTTTCCAAAGCCGGCCGCACATCCTCCGGCGCATGGCAATCGTTCCACAGTTTAGAGGTGATCCACAACTGATCACGGCTGACTATGCCCTCCTTGAAGACCTCGTCTAAAGCTTGGCCGATCTCCGCCTCATTGCCATAGATAGGGGCGCAATCGATATGTCGATAGCCAAGGCGCACGGCTTCTTTGACCGCTCGGTACACATCGCCAGGGGCAGATTTCCAGGTTCCCAAGCCCAGCATAGGCATTTGGTCGCCGTTTACAAATTCCAGCTTTTTCATCATTGTCCTCCTCCTTGCGGCTTCCATGGCAGATTAATAACCACTGGTGTCCGCGTATATTGTTCGAACAGGAACGATCCAGCCCATTAATTGTTACATTAAAGATGCATTCGCAAAAACTCATAGGATGGCTAAGCAAAAATTGCGTCCTACAAGGCTTGGTGTTTTTTCAGAGGCGAAGGCATACATCTAGTATGTCGAGGTCCTGAAAAAACAACCTAACGCTGTAGGTCGGACTTTTTGCGACGCCATCAGTAAAGACTACCCCCACTGAAAGAGCAGATCAACAATTAAGGACCATCGTTACCCAGCTGAAGCGGCTCGACATGGTGAAATTATTGATTTTTTCTTCTTCAGCAGCTAGAGTCGAAAGATCATCCCATCACCTCCCCGTTCGCGAAAGGCACAGCGACAACCATGTCCTTTACTGATGCTAAACCACTGCGCATCCTGGCCTTTGGCGACAGCCTGGTGGCTGGCTTTGCCGTGTCACGTAAAGCAAGCTTCACAGTTCAGCTGGAAAAAGCCTTGTTCGCTGCTGGTTGTCCGGCCGAAGTCGTCAACGCCGGCATTCCGGGTGATACCAGTGCCGGTGGTCAAGCCCGCCTGCAACAAGCCCTTACTACCGAACCGGATCTGGTATTGCTCGAATTTGGCGCCAACGACAACCTGCTCGGTCAGGCCCCGGCTAATCTGAAAGCCAACCTCGAAGCGATAATCCAAGGCTTTCGAAAAAACGGCATTCCAGTGTTGCTGACCGGCATTATGCCCCTGCGCGACCTGGGCGAAAGCTACCGAACGAAATTCTCCGAGGTCTTTTCCAGCCTGGCAGCCAAGCACCAATTGCCCTTCTACGAGGACTTTCTTGCCGGCGTGGCCGGTAAACCGGAACTCAATAAAGCAGACGGTATTCATCCCAACTCCAAGGGAGTCAAAGAGATTGTCCGGCGCCTGGCACCACTGGTGATCGAGACTTTAACAGGGCTGCCACAAGGCTGACCTTGACAGTAAAAAACAACGCGATATCGTTATCTTATCGACACTGAACATGACTACTTCAGACGCCATCCAGGTGCTCTGCAGGGTCAAACACGGGAGGTAAGCTCATGCGAAAAGCCATTGTTTTCTTGACCCTATTCTGCCTGGTTCTAGCGGGCTGCGCTCCGGTCATGGGACCGAAAGAAACCGGCGGCACGATCGTCGGAGCCGGCGCCGGGGCTCTGCTCGGAGCGCAGATCGGTGGCGGTTCCGGCCAGCTGGTGGCGGTGGCCATCGGCACCTTGGCCGGGGCTTTGGCTGGCCAAGAAGTGGGCCGCTCCCTAGACCGGGCCGACCGCCTGGCCATGGAGCGTAACGCCCAATATGCCCTGGAATACACCCGCACCAATCAGGCCACCGGCTGGCGCAACCCCGACAGCGGCAACTACGGCAACGTCATGCCAGTGGAAACCTATCAGACCAGCAGCGGCCAGTATTGTCGCGAGTACCAGCAGTCCGTGGTCATCGGCGGCCAGCAACAGCAAGCTTACGGTACCGCCTGCCGGCAGCCGGACGGCAGCTGGAAAATCATCCGCTGACTTAAGCTAACGTTCCCTGTCTCTGGTGCAGCCCGGCCAATTGTTGGCTGGGCTGCTATCAGCGTCAGCCCTCTACTTTTCAGCGATTGACGGACCCTTTATGACCCGTAGCGCAGACCATGCCACAGCGCCAACAGCGACCCTGACCGTCGATGACAGACGACCAGAGCAATTATCGCTGACCATCGCCGGCCGTCTCGACTTGGCTGGCGCCACGGCTCTATGGCAAACCGCCTGCGAATTGATAGAGCTGCGCCGCCCTCGGCAACTACTGCTTATGGCGACGGATATCGACTATTGCGACGGCACCGGTATCGGCCTGCTGGTTGAGATAGAACGCCAAACACTACGGCACGGCGGCAGTTTTAAACTGAAAGGCCTGCGCGACGAGTTTGCCAAGCTGCGAGAGCAGTTTGAACTGAGCGAACTGGCCGAACTGCCGAGTTCTCGGCCTGAACCTTGCTGCCTGCCGGAAGCCACCGGCATAGCGGTGGTTAAAACCTGGCGCGCCCTGCGGGCCTTGGTAGCCTTTACCGGTGAATTGAGTGTGGCGATGCTGGCTGCATTACGCCGCCCCCAGTCTATTCGCTGGCGAGATGTCTGGTTAATCGCCGAAAAAGCTGGGGCAGATGCCCTGCCCATCGTGGCTCTACTGAGTTTTCTGGTCGGCCTGATCATGGCCTTTCAGGCCGCCATTCCCATGCGCCAATTCGGCACCGAGATCTACGTCGCCAACCTGATCGGCCTGGCGACCCTGCGCGAACTTGGCCCCCTGATGACGGCTATCATTCTGGCCGGTCGCTCCGCTTCGGCCTTTGCCGCTGAGATAGGTACCATGAAGGTCAACGAGGAGATCGACGCCCTGACCACCATGGGCCTTAACCCGGTGCCCTTTCTGGTGGTCACCCGGGTACTGGCGGCACTGTTTGTCACGCCACTACTCACCCTGTTTGCCGACCTTTTCGGCCTGGCCGGCGGCTCAGTGGTGCTGCTATCCCTTAACTATCCGCTGGTCACCTACATTCATCAGGTCCAGTCCGCCGTCAGCATGGGGGACTGCCTCGGCGGGCTAGCCAAGTCCTTGGTGTTCGGCATTATTATCGCCGCCATCGGTTGCCTGCACGGATTGCGAGCCGGCAGTGGCGCCAGCGCCGTGGGCGATGCCGCCACTCGGGCGGTGGTCAGTGGTATTGTACTGATCGTCATCGGTGACGGTATCTTTTCTGTGCTCTACTACTATCTAGGCATTTGACTTCATGGAAACAGCCGCCACACCCATAATCGAAGTCCAGGGATTGACCGCCGCCTACGGCGAGGAATCAATTCTCGAAAACCTCTCCTTTACGGTTAACCATGGTGAGGTATTCGTCATCCTTGGAGGTTCCGGTTGTGGCAAAAGCACCCTGCTTAAGCATCTGATCGGCCTCTATCAGCCAGCCAATGGGCAGATATTTATCGACGGCCAGGATCTGGTTTCCACTTATGGAGAATCCCGCCAGACCTTACTTCGCAAGATCGGCGTCATGTATCAACATGGCGCTCTGTTCGGCTCCATGACCCTGCTGGAGAACCTCTGTCTACCCCTGGAGGAATTTACCGAACTGCCGGAGACGGCTCGCAATCTGATCGCCACCATGAATCTGTCGCTGGTGGGCCTCGCCGACTACCATCACTATTACCCCGCCGAGATTAGCGGCGGCATGCGCAAGCGGGCGGCCATTGCCCGCGCCATGGTACTGGGACCACAGATTCTATTTCTTGACGAACCATCAGCGGGGCTCGACCCCATTACCTCGGCAGAAATGGATGAGCTGATCCTGCGTCTGGCGGGCAGCCTGGGCATGACCATTGTTGCCGTCAGCCACGAACTACCAAGCATCCATGCCATCGCCGACCAAGTCATCATGCTCGACAAACAGACCAAGGGGATTACCGCCAGGGGCACGCCGCAGCAGTTGGCCCACAGCGATAGCCCTCAAGTGCGGCAATTCTTTGCCCGTCAAGCGGGAAGCTGAGCAAATGGAATACAACCTGTATTGGATGGATAATCGGAGGGGAAGGCTGTCACCATGAGTGAACGTGCCAATTACTTCAAAATAGGCCTGTTCGTATTATGCGGAGCGGTTATTGCCTTGGCAGGGCTGCTGGCCCTCGGTGCCGGCTCAATGCTGCAAACAAAATTCTTTGCCGAATCGTACTTTGAGGAATCGGTACAGGGACTTGACATCGGCTCGCCCATCAAGTTTCGCGGGGTACAGATCGGCCAGGTCGAAACCATTACCCTGGTGGGAGCCGAATACCCGACGGAGAAACGCTACGTGCTGGTGCGCTTCTCCCTCTATCGGGATGCCATCGGCGCCCTGAGCCAGGCGGCGGTCCAACGCTTTGTCGACAGTGAGATGGAGAAGGGCCTGCGGGTGCGGCTGGCCTTTCAGGGGGTCACCGGGGCAGCCTACCTCGAAGCGGACTACCTAGAGGCCGACCGAGCTCCCTGGTTGAGCATCGACTGGCAACCAAACTATCCCTTTTTACCCTCTGCGCCGAGTACCATCACCCGCTACAGCGAGGCCATCGATGGAATCCTGAAGAATATCGAACAGATCGATGTTCAGGCCATCGCCTCCGGCCTGGAAACAGCCTTGACCGCGATGAACGGTTTCATGGAGAAGGCCCAAGTGGGCGAAATCGGCCAACAGACCGTGCAGTTAATGACCGAGCTACGCGCCACTAACCGGCGCCTGGAGCGGATGCTGAAAAAGGCCGAAACCCCCGTCGATACCATTCTGCAAGAGTTGCCGAAGACGGTGCAGAACCTCAACCGGTTGACGACGCAGCTCAACGCTCTGGCCGGCGATCTGCCGGAAAATATCGCCCCCCTCGGCAGCACCCTGCGGCGCCTCAACGGCTTGTTGGCCGCCGAACAACAGACCATTGAAGAGACCCTGGATAACATTCAACAGGTGTCGGAAAACCTGCGCGACATCACGGACGACGCGCGCCGCTATCCGGCGCAGATGTTGCTCGGCGCCCCGCCACCGCCCGTGGAGCCATAAACCATGTTCAGCATCCGCTACCAACATCTGCCCTGGCTGATTCTACCGGCTTTGTTTCTGCTGACTGGCTGCCTGCGCCTGGAAAAGCCCTATCCGCAGAAGAGCGCCTACCGCCTTGAAGCCATCCCCGCCACCACCACACGGCAACCTCTGTCGAACCGGGTCCTGCAGATTGGCAAATTCGACAGCGCCCCGGCCTATCGCAGCAAGGGTTTCATCTACCGCACCGGTGAGCAGACCTGGCAGGCCGACTATTACCACGAATTCTTTACCCCGCCAGCAGCCATGATCACCGAACAGTGTCGGCGTTGGCTGCAGGAAGCAGGGCTCTTCAGTCAGATCAATCAGAGCGGCTACCCCCCAGCCACCGACCTGCTGCAGGGCCGTATCGTCGCTCTCCACGGTGACTACCGTCCCGGCCAGGCACCCATGGCGGTACTGGAACTACGACTGATTCTCATCAATGAAACCCAAACCCCAGCCCAAACCATCCTCAACCGGCTCTATCGCCGCCGATTACCCCTGGCAGACAAAAGTCCGACCACCCTGGTAAAAACCTGGAACCAGGCTCTCACTGATATTCTGAGTGAATTCAACAGCCAGATACACCAGACGTTGAAAACAAGGATCATGGAAACCGGTCAGTGATCAATGGCTGAAATCGTCACGGGCACATGGCTTTCGTGACAGCCACTGCGACTCTTTAGGGAATTACAGCGAAGCAGAGAGGGTTCCGCTCTTTTGCCCCCGTGGAGGGAGTCTTGAAGCGGATGCTAAGGGATACAACAGGGAGTCAAACTTCTGATAGACGGCGACAACGGAATCTAACCGGTCTCCGTTCCTAGCAAAATGGCCAACCAGCGGGTATCGTCACGACTGTCGAGGGCAATCTTGGCAGTCATGGTTAAAGGCACCGAAAGCAGCATTCCCACCGGACCGAGCAGCCAGCCCCAGAATAGCAATGAGAGGAAGACCACCAGGGTCGAAAGGCCGAGCCCTCGGCCAAGAAAACGCGGCTCGATAAAACTTCCCATCAGCAGATTGATAACCACAAACCCGACCGCCACCATCAATGCCCGCAGTGGTCCGAGTTGCACCAGAGTCAGCAACACTGCCGGCAGGCCCGCAATGACCGAGCCGATGTTAGGAACAAAGTTAAGAGCAAAGGCCAACAGTCCCCAGAGCAGGGGCAGATCGACACCGAGAGAGGCAACCATTGCGGTGACCAGCACGCCGGTAGCGAGACTGACCAGGGTCTTGATAAACATATAATGCTTAACGTTGTTGATGAAAAACTCAAACCGCCCCAAAGAGGAATCGCCCCCCAGGATCGTGCGCAACTTGACCGGAAAGCTAGAAGCCTCAAGGAGCATGAAGACTACCGTCATCAAAACCAGAAAACCGTTAGTCAGCATATTACCCAGAGCATTGAGCAGAGTAGCAACAAGGCTCATCGCGGCTGCGGGATCCAGCAACTCGGTGACAACTGTCGTAGAAACATTAAGGCCCAGGTTCTGAAGCCAACCCACGGTCACGGTGGTCAATTCGCGCAACTTGGCTTCATATTCCGGCAAGCTGCCGCTCAGATCCCGTACTGAGGTACCGATCAATCCCGCCATCAGCAAACCGAACAGCAGGACCACCAGAATCACCATCAACAGTGCTAGCCAGGTCGGCAGACCTTTGCGTTGCAACCAAGTCATCGGGGCAGTACTGATAATGGCGATAAAAGCTGCAAGCAGAAAGGGCACCAATATTGCCTTGGCCGCCTGTAGCCCAGCCAGTACCAGCACTAAAGAAGCCAGGGTGACAAGAATCTGCGCGGCGCCCACTTGACGATTGTTCATAACCGATCGCTTCCGAATAAAATCGAGGAAAACCAGAAAATCCTATGGAACAGAGGCTCACGCATCCGTCCGTCTCTTAACACATCCTGAACCAAGTAAATCTTAATTGTTTTATCGACCACCTGCAACCAACAGCAACAATCTACCGCCGACAATAGAGAACATGGCGAAAGAGCCCATGACCTTCTTCGCTAACCACCTGCCACTGTGCGGCTTCAAAGGTCGGAAAGTAAGTATCTCCGGCATAAGCCCCCTTGATCCAAGAAATGTGCATCTGGTCGGCCAAGGGCAACGCGTCTCGATAGATGCCGAACCCGCCAGCGAAAAAGATCTTGTCGGCAGAGCTTTCCGCCAGCCGGAGAGCGGCGGGCATATCGGCACAGATGTCGATCCCCGGAGTGGCCGGCAAGTGACGACTGACGACGATGGTGCGGCGATCCGGCAGGGGTCGGCCAATCGATGCAAAGGTGTGGCGCCCCATGATCAGGGTATGACCGCTGGTCAATTCGCGAAACAGACGCAACTCTTCAGGTATCTGCCAGGGGATATGTCCAGCGGAACCGATCAAAAGCTGTTCGGTCATGGCGACAATAATAATTTTTGTGGATTTAGTCATCACAGGTAGATAGGGCGCAAATAATGCTCGCAATTAATGATGCATTCGCAAAAACTCATTGGATTTATTATGAGGCAGAATAGCATGTCAGTTGACCTTCAGCCAGTTTTACGGCTAAATCGCCCTAAGCGGATAGTTCGCCTTTCGGGTTTCGAAGGGCAGCATGACATTTTCTTTACAAACCTTTTACTTCCTGATGACCATTGAATCGCCCCGACATGATCTACTTGTCACAGAGAGACGAACCTTTATCGCACCCCCAAAAAAGGAGCATGTCATGCGAAGAAAATCCTGGTCTCTGTTACTTGTGGTTTTGCTGCTCGGCCTGGCCGGCTTGGCCCAAGCCGCCCCGCTGGTAAACTGTCAGGTAGAACTCGACCGCCGGGTTCTGCTGGCCGGTCCAACCCAGAAGACCGTCATCAAAATCGCCCTCGATGCGCCACTGATGCCGCTCACCGATGAGCGGTCGCCAGTAAACCTGGCCCTGGTTCTCGATCGCTCCGGCTCCATGAGTGGCAGTAAAATCGCCAAGGCCCGTGAAGCGGCGATCGAAGCCCTGCACCGCCTGGGAGCAAACGACCTGTTCGCTCTGGTTGTCTATGATCACGAGGTCAAAACCCTGGTACCGGCTCAGCGAATTAAACATAGCGAGGGAATCGAAGCGCAAATCCGCCGGATTCAGCCAGGGGGCAATACCGCGCTGTTCGGTGCCGTCAGCCAAGGCGCAGCGGAAGTGCGCAAACACGGCGACTCTAACTACGTTCATAGAGTGGTTCTGCTCTCGGACGGGCTAGCCAACGTCGGCCCAAGCAACCCCGCAGATTTGGCCCGCCTTGGAGCGGCGCTTCTAAAAGAAGGCATTTCAGTCACTACGGTGGGGGTCGGTACCGACTTCAACGAAGACCTCATGACCCAACTTGCTGAACGCAGCGACGGCAACCACTATTTCGTCGAATCGAGTCAGGACCTTCCGCGCATCTTCGCCGCCGAACTAGGCGACGTCCTTAGCGTAGTAGCCCGCAAGGTCATTATCGAAATCGAATGCCCCCCTGGGGTCAAACCCTTACGCATCATCGGCCGTGAAGGACGGATCAATGGTCAAAAGGTCGAAGTCCGAATGAACCAGATCTATGGCGGTCAGCAAAAGTATGCACTGGTCGAGGTTGAAGTTCCTGTTTCTCAACCCGGACAGAAACTTGACCTGGCCCGCGTTAACTGTCGTTATCAGAATGCCCTGACCGATATCGATGAATCGTCGACCACCGTGGCCCGTACTCGCTTCAGCAAACGGCCCGAAGAGGTCCGTCAGGCAGCTAGCAAAGCAGTGCAAAAAGCGGTAGTCGAAAACGAAATGGCCGTCACTCGCGACCGGGCTTTGAATCTTTATAATGCCGGGCGCAAGGCCGAGGCGGCTCGCGCTTTGAGAGACAAAAGCGTTGATCTACGGGAACAGAACACCGCCCTCGGTTTTTCCGACCTGGCCGCAGAATCGGACCAATTGCAGGCTGAAGCCACCGAGTTTGAAGCGGAACAACTTAACCCAACCCGTAAAAAGGAATTACGTTCGGAAAGCTTCAAGGTGCGCAAGCAACAGAAAGCCTACTGACCGGATCAATCGATACCGGCGAGGAACAGACAAAACAGCTCGATCGGCCCTAGCAGCTGAACAGGTGGCAACCCGGCCTGTTCAGCTGTCTGGCAATGCCCGATAGCTAATGGTACATTAAGTAAAACCACCCTGCCTCTGGGTGACTAGACAAGTCCTGCTAAAGGAAGCATGTCCATGAAACGAAGTCATTGGATCATCGGAGCTTGGCTGCTGCTGCTCATTCCAACCCTGCTGATCGGCGCTCTGGCGTTGCGACTGTTGCATAACGAACAGGACCTGCTGGCCGAGAGCACCCTCAATGCCACCCGGCAGCGGACCGCCACCATCGCTGAAAGTCTCGACTTGGCGGTGGCCGAGGTCAAGGACAGCCTGCTCGACAGCTTGAAAAAACTGCCCTCCGACGACCTTGAACAACATCTGGAAAATTGGCGCCTCGGCAATCCCCTGGTGCGTAACGTTTTCATCTGGACCGACAAGGGCCTACTATTGCCCGACCCAAAGGCGCCCCCAAGCGCCGAAGCAGGCGCTTTCACAGCCCGCTATCAGGCACTGTTTGACGGCCGAATTCTCTGGGACAAACCACAACCTGACGGGCAGCAGGTCACATCACCTTCCACCACCATCGACAACAAAGCACCTTATTCCCCCCGCCGGGAGCTGCGACAGCTAGCCCAGCGATTGAACCAAGCACCAGTGATAGCGCAGGGGCATTCCGGTTGGCTGCCCTGGTTCTGGGAGGATCGCCTTTACCTCCTCGGCTGGCAAGAAGATACTGTAAGTAGCCGACGGTATGGCCTGGAAATAGAAATGATCGCCCTACTTTCCCGCCTGATTACGAGCCTGCCTGAGCCTTCAGGCGGAGAAATCTACGCCTTGATCGATGGCCAGGGCCGCATCGTTCATCGAACCGGCGCGGGTGAACTGACCGCTGACACACCCTTACTGGCCACTCTGCCCGTCGGCTCCCACCTGCCCCACTGGCAGCTGCGCATCTATGCTTTACACGGCCTTGACCCCGCCGGCGAACGCAGTCTGCTGGTCCTTTCGACCCTACTGGTCGGCTGTTTTGTGGCAGCGATGCTGTTCGGTGGCTCGTTACTATTGTGGCAAGCCTGCCGCCACATGCGTGACGCCCGGCGTAAAACCTCCTTTGTCTCCAACGTCTCCCACGAATTGAAAACCCCCCTGACTACCATTCGTATGTATGCCGAACTGCTTGACGAAGGGCGCATTGAAGAAGCGGATAAACGACGTCGTTACTTGCAGGTGATTGTTTCTGAAAGTCAGCGTTTGACCCGTCTGGTTAACAATGTTCTCGACTTCAGTCGTCTGGAACAGAAACGCAAAAACTACCATCTGACCCCCTTGCTTTTGGGCGAGGTGCTGGAGCAGGTTCTTGATGGTCAAGCTGTGCGCTTGCGCCAGGCCGGCATGAAACTTACCTGCCAGACACCGGACCGACCGCTGACCGTGAAGGCTGATCGCGATGCTTTAGAACAGGTGCTCCTCAATCTGATCGATAATGCCATCAAATATGCCGCACAGGGTGGCGCCCTGGTGGTTGAACTGCAACAGAACGAAAAGACCGCCGAAATGCTTATCATGGATTCAGGCCCCGGTGTCCCAACATCCCAACAGAAACGCATTTTTCAACAATTTCACCGTGTTGACAACGACCTGACCTGCAACCAGCCCGGCTGCGGTCTTGGCCTGAGCATCGCTCGAAGGTTGCTTGAGGACATGAACGGCTCGCTGCGATACCGTCCCAGGGAAGGTGGCGGAGCCTGTTTTATCATGCAGCTGCCCCTTGCAATGGTTGAAAAAAGGAATTGAAAGGAAGAGATTATGGATTCACCCCGCATTCTGGTGGCAGAAGATGACCTGCATATTCGCGAGGGACTCATCGATATTCTCGAAGGAGAGGGCTATCAAGTGCTGGCTGCCGCAGACGGTGAGGCGGCCCTGTGGCTTAGCGAAAACCATAATTTTGATCTGGCGCTACTCGATATCATGATGCCGGGCCGCAACGGGTACGACGTCTGCCGAGAGCTGCGCCGCCAGCATCCCCAACTGGCTATCATCATGCTTACCGCCAAGGGGGAGGAGATCGACAAAGTACTCGGCCTGGAACTGGGTGCCGACGACTATATCACTAAACCTTTTGGCGTCCATGAACTGCGAGCCCGTATCGCTGCCGTGCTCCGTCGCAGCCAGCGCACACCTCTGGAAACTGAAGCTAACTTGCCGCCAACCTTGACCATGGGGCTAGCCACTATCGATCGTAAGACCTATCGCGGACACCTTGAGCAACGTACCTTTAAACTAACTGCCAGGGAGATGAAGCTTCTCGAAGTCTTCTATCGTCACCCCGACGAAGCCCTGCCACGCCAGACTCTACTTAATCTGGCCTGGGGCATTGATTATCAGGGCACCACCCGCACCCTCGACCAGCACATCGCCCAACTGCGTAAAAAGATTGAACCCGATCCGACCGTGCCGCAGACCATCACCACCGTGCACGGCATCGGCTATCGCTACGAACCGTGATGAGTGATCGGTGACAGTCCTTCCCTCTGTGACACAGCGACGATTAAATTTATGATTTCTGCTTTTGACCCACCCTCCCCTGTGACGCAGCCGGAGCGAAGTGGACGTTTTGCGATCAGGCGGGGAAATGTCTGAGCGCAGCGAGTTTTTGCCCGCCCGCAAAATGTCTGCGCAGCGTAGGGAACCCGCAGGGCAAGGAGTTGGGGCGCCTTTTTCTGCCTACTCTTTTTTGGCGCGTAAAAAGAGTCGGGCGTCGGGCGGGGGCGCAACCC
>JABXKU010000119.1 GCA_013619105.1 Desulfuromonadales bacterium | reverse complement strand
GTATTCGGCCGATGAAGGGAACGGAAGTATCGTATTTGCGAATTGCCTGTGGTGTCCTGGGAGAAATCTTGAAACCTGTCCTCTTGAGTTGTTGAAAAGTAGGTTGCACGTCATACACCTGGCTACCGGGTTGGTGGTGGGATACCCACCTTGCCTTCATATTCTGCAATTTAAGGAATTTATCGAGAAACACTATGAATTGCCTGTGGTAGTTGGGACCCACCCCATTCCTTTGAAGTATCTGGAAACCCACAACCGGCTGCCATTCTGGGAACAGGCAGGCATACAGGAACTCGCAGGCCAGCTCATGGCGGAACAGCGCGACATCATGGAATCATACAATTGAAGGCAAATATCAGACAAGGAGACACGATGAACGAGCAGTTGACCCATTTTGACGAAGAAGGCAAGGCAATAATGGTAGAGGTCGGCGACAAAGAGCCAACCCAGCGGTTGGCTATCGCCCGTGGCGAGGTGCGCATGCTGGAGTCGACCCTGGAGGGGATCATCGATAGCCAATTGGCCAAGGGCGATGTGCTGGCGGTTGCCCGGCTAGCCGGCATCATGGCGGCCAAGAAGACCCCCGACTTGATCCCCCTCTGTCACCCCTTGCTGTTAACCTCGATTGCCATTGAGTTCTACCCCCATCCAGGTGAGGGACGCATCGAGATCGAGGCCCGGGTGCGGGTCACCGGCAACACTGGCGTCGAGATGGAAGCTCTGACCGCCGTCGCTGGGGCGGCGTTAACCATTTATGATATGTGCAAAGCGGTTGATAAGGGAATGGAGATCCACGCCATTCGGTTGATGGAAAAACATGGTGGCAAGAGTGGTACCTATTTGCGCTCTGCTTGATCCGCGGTGCCCGGTAGTAAAGGGGTGGGTTTTGCCGAATGGACCGCGGTTCTCACTGTTGGTCTGCGTACGATACTCTTCGTCACCCAGTAGGGGCATAAACCGTCCTCCTCTTCCCCTCGATACCTAGATCTTCTCGAGATATTATTTTGGGAATTATTTCCTGATAATTTTATGTACTACGGTACGATTAATGATGAATGGGATTAATCGAGGATTGATTTCCCTGGTGGGTTTCGTTGGCCGGCTGTTCACAAAACAGATCCAAGGGATGATGGTTCGGAGGACGACAAGTGGAAAACGCACCCCCTGTCATCGAGGCTTGTAATCTCGCCAAGAAGTTCGACGATTTTACCGCCGTGGAGTCCGTCACGTTCAATGTCTTTGAGGGTGAGCTTTTTGGTTTCCTCGGTCCAAACGGCGCTGGCAAAACCACAACGATCAACATGCTCACCGGTCTAGCCAGGCCAGATGCTGGAACGATCCGCATTGCCGGCATCGATTGCTCTAAATCCCTCAAGGCAGCCCAGCATCTGCTGGGGGTGGTGCCGGACGAGAGCAACCTCTACCCTGAGTTAAGCGGTTATGACAATCTCTGCTTTTGTGGGGCCCTGTATGGGCTGCGCAAACGGGAACGGCAAGCCAGGGCGCTGGAGTTGCTGAAGAGGTTCGGTTTGGCGGCGGCAGCGGACCGAAAGTTCGCTGGATATTCCAGGGGTATGAAACGTAAGCTCACTATCGCTGCCGGGATCATCCACAACCCCCGAATCCTCTTCCTCGATGAACCTACCACCGGCATCGACGTGGCCAGCGCCAGGCAGATTCGACAGCTTATCGCGGACCTGAACACCGGCGGCACCACGGTTTTTTTGACCACGCACTACATCAAAGAAGCTGAACGGTTGTGCCGCCGCATCGCCTTTATCGTCAATGGTCGCCTGGTCAAGATCGACACGGTTGACAATTTGATGAGACAGACTGATGGCCGGCATGTCGTGCGGTTCACAATGACCGAAGAAGCCGAGGGATTGTGTAAGGCTATCTCAGGCGCGTTTCCCCACCTGCAATGCCAAACTGTTTCGCAGGAGGCAATCCGCTTGGAATCTCGTGAGCCGGTGCGGATTGGCCCCCTGGTTCGATTTATCGAGGAACGCGGCGCCGAGGTGTCCGAGGCCCGCAAACTGCGCCCATCCTTGGAAGATGTCTTCGTTAGCATTACTGGCATCGCGGCGGCCGCCATGAAACAGGAGCAGGAAAAGCGCAAGTCGGGAGACGGCGCATGAATCGGTGGGTCGCTTTCTGGAGCATTCTGGTCAAAGATATGCGGGCCTACTACCTCAAGCCGCCCAACATCAGTTGGGGCCTGATCTTCCCCCTAGCCTGGACTGGTATGTTCTTTATCAAATCCGGCGGCGGCATTGAGGATCTGCTTGCCTTGCTGCCCGGCGTGGTGGCCATCTCCATCCTGTTCGGTACCACCTCCATGCTGGCAGTGACCGTGACCTTCGAGAAGAAGAACCGGTCCTTTGAGCGTCTCCTGCTCGCCCCGATATCGCTGGAACTGCTTATGCTGGCCAAGACCGCCGGAGCCATCCTTTTCGGCGCGGTAAACGCCTTCGTACCCGTAGCCATGGCTGTCTTTTTCACGGACCTGTCCCGAGTGGCCTGGGGCATGGTGGTCCCGGCCGTATTCCTGATCGCCGTCAGTTCCACCTTCCTGGGGCTGTTCATCGCGGTTTCGGTCAGCGAAGTCTTCGAGGCCCAGACCTTCTCCAACTTCTTTCGCTTCCCTATGATCTTTTTGTGCGGGTTGTTCTTTCCCATTGAGCAGCTACCGGCATTGCTGCGCCCTTTGTCCTATGCGCTACCCTTGACCTATGGTACGGACATGCTGCACCGAGGCTTCGGAGGGGCCAGCCTGATGCCGGTGGTTATGGATTTCGGAATGCTGCTCTTTTTTTGCGCAACTCTCTTCCTGATCAGTTTGCGCAACATCAAGCGGCGCTGGATTATCTGACCGGACCGTCAGCGACGAATATCTGATGCGGCCCCCCCCCGCCATGAACAAGTTCGGCGCTATCGATCTGTTGGTTCGGGGCGGGCAGCGAAGGGAAATCTCAAAGTTGCCAAGAATTGTTGTGCTCCCGCTTTATCGATGGCTCACATTTTTCACCACAGCCAAGACATTTCCACGCTTACTGCTTTGCAGATTTTAGCATACTGCCCATTTACCTTTTAGACACCCGCCACATATCCTTTGGAGGCCGCAGAGTGCACAAGGTCAACCCCTTTGATAAGAGCAGCGATAGATACGACGCTTGGTTCGACCTGCACGGGCCGGCTTACGGATCGGAGATTAAAGCCCTTCGGTCGTTGCTTCCCAAGAGGGGAGATGGGTTGGAGGTCGGTGTCGGTACGGGACGCTTTGCCGCTCCGCTGGGCGTTCGCGTGGGGGTGGACCCGTCGCGCGCCATGGCTCGGCTCGCCGCCAAGAGGGGCGTCCACGTGCGATTGGGCGTGGGTGAAAACCTGCCTTTCAAGGATGCTAGCTTTGATTTTGTCCTTCTGGTGACCACCGTATGTTTCTTGGACGACGTACCTGTTGCGTTTCGGGAGGCCTATCGTGTGCTTAGGCCTGGGGGGGGCATCATCCTCGGCCTGATCGACCGTAACAGTCCGCTCGGCAAGTTCTATGAAGCTAACAAGAAGGACAACATTTTCTATCGAGACGCCACGTTCCATTCCGTTGACGAGGTACGGTCCGTCCTAGAGCAAACCGGCTTCCGGGACTTCGTTTTCCGCCAGACGATCTTCCAGTTGCCAAGGGAGATGAAGGAACCCGACCCTGTGCGACCCGGCTACGGCAAAGGAGGCTTCGTCGTCATCAAGGCAACGAAAATTTCGCACCGTAAAATGGGTACCTGATAAATCGCGCCAGCCGACGCGGGCTTCATGCTCGCGCGGCAGAGCTCGAATGATGAGGCTGTAGAGAACCTCATTGCAATAAATTACTCGTTTTAGGCCGCAAAAGCCCCGGTTTGGCGATCGAGGACTTTTTCTCATTGAACACCACTTCTTGAACATAAAAAGCCCACCTAGAGAAACGGGCGGGCTTTTCTGATATGTCAGCAATTGTCAGACATGAAAACGGCCCACCCCGGAAATGAGGTGGGCCGTTCTTATTTTGCAGGGAAAGCAGGCCCCCTGTGTCAGCATAGATGTCGCCTCTAACTGAACTCAACAAATTTGGGGGCAGTCAGGAGGCGCATGTATTCCAAAGCATTCAGAGCCCTGATGATTCAAAAGATGACCGACCCTGAGGGACCTAGTCCGGTATCATTGGCTGATGACATTGGCGTATCACGTAGCTCCCTCTACCGATGGGTGAGTGAAGCTGATACGCTTGATATTGTTGTCAATGCCGAGCCACCATCCTTTACTGAATCCTTGCAGAGGCTGTCCAATATGAAGCGACCACAAGACTGGAGTGCCGAAGAGAAGCTGGCGGCCGTTCTTGAAGCGGCATTACTTTCTGAAGAAGAGTTGGGGGCTTTTTTGCGCAGCCGGGGATTGCATGACGCCCAACTGCAGCAGTGGCGTGACCAGATGCTTATTGGCCTTGAGCCAAAGCCTGCAAAGCGTACCGAGACCAAGCGTATCCGTGATTTGGAGAAGGAACTCAGGCGCAAAGACAAGGCATTGGCCGAAACCGCGGCTTTGCTGGTTCTCAAAAAAAAAGCCCAGGAGATTTGGGGGGACGAGGGCGACGACACCGACCGTTAGAGCGGCAGCAGGCCTTGGAGTTGGTCGATGAGGCCATGTGCCGGGGAGCCAGGTTGAAACCGGTCGCCCAGATGTTGGGACTGACCGCTCGCACCATTCAGCGCTGGGCTCTTCAGGAGGATGGCGAGGACCGGCGTCATGGCCCGGTAACCGCACCGGCCAACAAGCTGACGCCAGTTGAGCGGCAGGAGGTTCTGTCGGTTGCCAATTCACCAACATATCGGGAAATGTCTCCCAAGCAGATCGTCCCACGCCTGGCCGATGAAGGTCGATATGTGGCGTCGGAATCGACCTTCTACCGCATCCTCCGTAATGAGAAGCAACTATCTCATCGGGAACGCTGTCGGCCGGCGACACATCGACGCCCCCGTGAAAAAGTAGCAACCGGCCCATGTCAGGTGTGGTCTTGGGATATTACCTATTTGAGGAGCACGATTACTGGTCGATTCTTCTATCTGTACATAATCTTGGATGTTTGGAGCCGCAAGATTACAGCAGCGACAGTCTTCTCCAAGGAGTGTGGACAGAATAGTGCGCTGCTGTTCGTGGAGGCATTCCACCGACACGGTGTCGATCCAAAGGGACTGGTTCTGCACTCCGACAACGGGAGCCCGATGAAGGGTTCCACCATGCTGGGCACCTTGCAAAGATTGGGTGTCGTACCGTCATTCAGTCGCCCAGGCGTGAGCAATGACAACCCGTTTTCAGAATCACGGTTCCGCACTTTGAAGTATCGTCCGGAATATCCATCACGACCATTTGCCTCTGAGTACGAGGCCCAGCAGTGGGTTGACGCATTCGTTCATTGGTACAACACTGAGCATCAGCATAGCGAGATCCGCTTTGTGACACCGGACGATCGGCATTATGGGCGAGAGGCCGCTAAGCTGAAAAAGCGAAAAGAAGTTTATGAGCAGGCACGACAGAAGAACCCCTGTCGTTGGACGCGGCAAACTCGCAACTGGGAACCGATCGGAACGGTTCGACTCAACCCTGAACGGAAAAGGTCCCTTGACGAGGACCTTTGTAGCGAAGCGGCATAATGAGACTGAGGCGACAACTATCTTGACACCCACCGGCAGCAAAGGCCCGCCTGGTAACAGGCCGGGCCTTTCTCTTGTTGCAGCCATCTTATTACACCTCCCTACCCCACACCGCCCTCATGTCCAACAAGTTGTCTTAAATCTGACCCTGGACCACCTAAGCATTTATAAGACATTAGAT
>JABXKU010000037.1 GCA_013619105.1 Desulfuromonadales bacterium | reverse complement strand
ATAGTAAACGTTGTCTTGCCGGCTTCCTTCAAGTAAACTCCCGTTAAATAATAATGAATTTTTCATAGAGGAGTTCCGGTTGTTCGACGATCCGTATTTTTATCTAATGATTCTGGCTCTGCTGGTGGCTCTTTCCGCCTTTTTTTCCGGCTCGGAAACGGCCCTGCTGAGCCTCGATTCCTTGCGCGTTCAATACCATGTGGCCAAGGGGCGACCCGGTGCTCGGCTGCTGGAGTCGATACGTAAGCATCCCGACCGGCTACTCGGCGCCATTCTGGTGGGCAACAATCTGGTCAATATCGCCGCTTCCGTCTTCGCTACGGCTTTCTTCGTGCGTTTTTACGGCGAACACGGCGAGTTGCTGACCATTCTTATTCTGACCCCGGTGATCCTGATATTTGCCGAGGTTTGTCCTAAGACCTTTGCCGCCCGCAACCCCGAACGAGTTTCCTTTTGGGTGGTGCGGCCGATCAAGCTGATCATGGTGCTGCTGGGGCCGGTGGTCTGGTTGGTGACCGGCATGGCCCGGTTGATGAATCGCTTCAGTCGCAGCGAGACCGATGGTGAGACCATCTCCGAGGATCAGATTCGTACCATGATTACGGTCGGTGAAAAGGCGGGGGTGGTTGGCCAGGAAAAACGGCGCATGTTGCACGGTGTTTTCGAACTGTCGCAGATTAGGGTCCGCGATATCATGATCCCCCGCACCGAGGTGGTCGGTATGGAGGTCGCGACCCCCTTCGCAGAGGTTTTGCAGGTTGCCCAGCAGGCCAGTCATTCGCGGCTTCTGGTCTACGAGCAGAGTCTTGATCAGGTGGTGGGGGTTATCCATAGCAAGGATATCCTCAATTATGTGCATCAGCCTGAGGAGTTTTCTCTGCGCGAGCAGGCCCGGGCGCCCTACTTCGTTCCTGAATCGCAGCGCATCAGTGGCCTGTTGCAGGCCATGCGACAGCAGCGCATGCATCTGGCGGTGGTGGTCGATGAATACGGCGGTGTCGAGGGTATCGTCACTCTGGAAGACATTGTCGAAGAGATCGTCGGCGACATTCAGGATGAATACGATGCCGACGAAGTTTTGTTCCGCGAGCTCGGGCCCGACCGTTTCCTGATCGGAGGCAGTGCCGCCCTACGGAACGTAAATCAGAAATTTGATCTGCAACTTTCCGAGGAACATGCCACGACTCTCGCTGGCTTTCTGCTCCATTGCCTTGGCACCATCCCCGCCCGTGGGGAGAGCTGCAAGGCGCAGGGCGCCGTTTTTATTGTGCGCAGGGTGGTCGATAAGCGTATTGAGACCATCGAGCTGAAGCTGCCTACCAAGCCTCTGGCAAAGGATGCGTAAGCCCGGTCTTGTCAGCCTAAAAGGCCGGAATTAATCAGCTCTTTGAGTTGGCGTTTGTCCTTTGTTCACTATAGCTGTTTTGATCCTCTTTTTTACTTGTCAAGAGCGCCCTTCAAATGAAGGGCGCTCTTGACGTTCGAGTGAGCTAAGTTCTTAAAAGATCATAAAAATCCGCTTGACAGCTGTGGGGCGTCTCGTTATAGTTTTGTCCAATAAGTGGGTAAAAGTGTCAAACTAGACCAAATTAGGGTGGGAATGACCTTTCAAGGGCTACATAATAACGCCATCGATGCCAAGGGCAGGGCGAGCATTCCGGCCAAGTTCCGCGAGGTGCTGGCTGAGGCCTATGGCGATGATCAGTTGGTGGTTACCCAGCAGAAGGGTGGGCTGGTGGCCTATCCTGTGTCCGAATGGCAGAGCATCGTCGACAAGGTGCAGAAGATGGATCCCGGTCCTATGCGTGAAGCCATCAATCTTTCTCTGCTCACTCCCTCCATGTACTGTCCCTTCGATAAACAGGGCCGAATCCAGATCGGTAAGCCGCTACGCGAATATGCCGGACTGGAAGAAGTGCGGGAAGTTGTCGTTGTCGGCTCCTTCAATAAAATTCAACTGTGGAACCGGGTCAAACACGAAGAGATTATGCGCGCGGCCGAAGTATTGGTCAACGGAGATCCTCAGACTATTTGTGACCTGGGATTTTAAATGATGACCGGACCCGAATTTCAACATTTATCAGTAATGCCAGCCGAAGTGTTGGCCTGTTTGCAACCGCAACCGGGCGAAACCTTTGTCGATGGCACCCTTGGAGGCGGCGGCCATTCCCGCCTGCTCCTCGAATCCACAGCTCCCGATGGCCGTTTGATCGGCCTCGACCGAGATCAAGACGCATTGAAGGCGGCAGCCGAGATTCTCGACCCTTACGGTGACCGCGTGATTCTGCGTCATGCCAATTTTAGCGAGGTCGACCAGATCCTTGAAGAACTCGGTATCGAGGGGATGGACGGAATGCTGCTCGATCTCGGTGTTTCTTCTTTTCAGCTCGATGCTGGACACCGGGGGTTTTCTTTTCAGGTCGATGCACCCCTTGATATGCGAATGGACCGTAGCGGCGGCTTGACTGCCGCGGACATTCTGCAAACGTACTCCGCTGAGGAACTGGCGCGGATTTTTTTCGAATATGGCGAAGAGCGGTATTCGCGGCGCATTGCCCGGCGGATAGTCGAAAGACGGGTAGAGACTCCTCTGACAACAACTTCTCAGCTCGCTGAGCTGGTTAAGTACAGCGTTCCAAAGGGTCGTGTTCCTGCTCGGATTCATCCGGCCACCCGAGTCTTTCAGGCACTGCGTATCGAGGTAAACGGTGAGTTGGAGCATGTGGCGCAGGGACTAGAAAAGGCCATCAACTGCCTGCGACCCGGCGGGCGTCTGGCGGTGATCAGCTTTCACTCCCTGGAAGACCGCTTGGTCAAACGCTTTTTCCGTAGCGAGTCACAAAGCTGCATCTGCCCACCTAAACTGCCCATGTGTATATGTAATCACCAACCCAGGGTCAAAGTGCTGACTCGCAAGGGGCTGCGGGCAAGTGAAGAAGAGGTGGCCAACAATCCGCGATCCCGTAGTGCAGTATTGAGGGCCGTTTGTCGCTGCCCGGACTGATGATGCAGGGCTGAAAGTTATTTTTTGAAGCCGGTTCTGAGAAGGCCACCAAAGGTCTTGCCCGGCAATGTAAATAAACAGGAGGGATGCCATGGCGCATACTATCGTTCGGCCGATTCCCAAGGTTAATCTGATTCCGTTCCAGGCCCCGAGGCTGTTACGGGTTTTTGTGTTTTTGGCCCTTCTGCTCACCGTTTCTCTGTTTTTCGTCTGGTCTCGCCTGCAGTTGGTCAATTTGCAATACGATATCTCCAAGGAAGAATCGAGGCTGCGGGAGGCAAATCGCCAAGTGCGTGGACTGCGTCTTCAAGCGGCCACCCTGCGTCATCCCGGACGGATTGAGGATGTAGCTACCAAGCAACTCGCTCTGCGTAATCCGACACCTCAACAGGTGGTGTACATCAAGCGATGAAGGATTCGAAGCGCTGGCATAAATGGCGAATCAAACTGATCGGGGTTGGGTTTATCTTGGCGTTCGGCCTGATTGGTTATCGGGCTCTTAGCTTGCAGGTACTTGATCACGAACTTTTTCAAAAGCGCGCCCAGCGTCAGTATCAGCGAATTATTCAACTGCCTCGCCAGAGAGGCACCATTTATGATCGTAACGGGCAGGTACTGGCTCTGAGTACGGCGGTTGACTCAATTTATGTAGAACCCCACCGAATAGAGGATGTGCCCGGCACCGCCAAGGCGCTGGCACGTGTATTAACTCTGTCGCAAAGCCGGCTGGTGGTTAAACTGAACAAAGAACGGCGCTTTCTATGGATCAAACGGCAGGTGTCGCCCCGGGAAAGTGAAAGTCTGCGAGCCCTAAAGCTCAAGGGGGTCGGATTTATCAAGGAGCATCGGCGCTTCTATCCAAATTCGCAGCTTGGTGCCCAGGTTATCGGTTTTACCGGACTCGATCCCAAAGGTCTTGAAGGGTTAGAGCTGCAGTACGATTCCGAGATGCTCGGTGAACGGGGATTCTTGGTTGTCGAAAAGGATGGCAAAGGCAAAAGCCTCGGTTTCGGTGATCAGGATGCTCCGGTCAAGGGGGGGACCCCTGGATACAGCCTAGTGCTGACACTCGATAAAAATTTACAGTACATTGCCGAAAAGGAATTGGCCGCCGGGGTTCGGAAAGCACAAGCCAAGTCCGGAACGGTGGTAGTCCTCGACCCGGAAACGGGTAAGGTGTTGGCCATGGCCAGCTATCCGGATTACAACCCCAATTCTTATCGCAGCAGTCGGCCTAGCCAGTGGCGCAACCGAGCGGTATGTGATTCTTTTGAGCCCGGCTCGACCTTGAAACCTTTTTTGGTGGCGGCGGCCCTTAACGAAGGCGTGGTCACTCCGCAACAGAAGATCGACTGTGAAAACGGACTATATCGCGTTGGTGGCAGGAAGGTTCGTGACACCCACCGCTACGGGCGATTGTCGGTTGCCGACATTATCAAGCTCAGCTCCAATATCGGTTCCGCCAAGATTGGTAAAAAGCTGGAACGGGATCGTTATTACCGTTATCTACGGGATTTTGGTTTTGGTGGCCGGTCTGGAATAGATTTTCCCGGTGAATCAAAAGGCTTGCTGCGTCCCCCTGAAAAATGGTTTGAGGCGGATCTAGCGAACATCTCCTTTGGCCAGGGAATCGCGGTAACCGCTTTGCAACTGGCCCGGGCCACGGCAGTGATTGCCAACGGCGGTTTGCTGATGGAAGCGGACCTGGTGGAACAGGTTATCGATAGCGACAAGTCACTAGTGGAAAAGCACAAGCCGCGCACGGTACATCGGGTGTTGTCCGAAGCCGTAGCTCACCAGGTCCGGGACATGATGGTGAGTGTGGTGTCCGAGGATGGTACCGGTCCTCTAGCGCAGGTTCCCGGCTTTACCGTAGCTGGCAAAACCGGAACGGCGCAGAAGGTCGATCCGGTCACCGGTGGCTATTCGGCAGACAAACGGGTCTCTTCTTTCGTCGGATTTTTGCCCGCGGAGGCTCCTCGGTTAGTGATCCTGGTGGTGATCGATGAACCGGAAGGTCAGACCTACGGCGGATTGGTGGCTGCGCCGGTTTTCTCGCGCATCGCCGAGCAGTCATTACGCCACCTGGGGGTGTCTCCTACTAAGTTCCCGCGGCAAATGGCCCTGCCCAAGATCGTTTTTGATGATCCCGTACCGGCGGATCTGCCGCTCTTGGTCGCAACACGTCAGGATGGGACCTTACCGACCATGCCCGATTGCGTCGGCATGAGTGGTCGTCAGGTGTTGCAGACCATGGAACGGGCTGGGCTCAATATCAAACTCAAGGGTAGCGGTCGGGTCGTAGAACAGCATCCTGCGGCCCACGGGGCAATACAATACGGCAGCGAAGTATGGGTCAGGCTGGCACCGCCGGCCTAAGGAACTCCTTCGATTTTTCTTGGCGGGGACATGAAAACAGCTCATTCCATGAAAATCTCCACGCTGTTTCAAAAGCTGACTCCACGGGCTGTGGTCGGTCCTTCGAACGTTGAAATTACTGCCCTCCATTACGATTCCCGTCAGGTTGTACCCGGATCGGCATTTTTTGCCTTGCGCGGGGCTGCGGTCGATGGTCATCGGTTTATCGATGCTGCGCTGCAGCGTGGCGCTCAGGTGATTGTTTACGAAGAAGAGAGACCATTGCCGCCACAGGTGACAGGAATTCTCGTCGACGATGCGCGCCAGGCTCTGGCTTTGGCCTCCTCTTGTTATTACGATGACCCTACCGCCGATATGCTGGTGATTGGCATTACCGGTACTAATGGCAAGACGACCGTAAGCTATCTCCTTGAAGCTCTGCTGAGTAATGCCGGGCGGCGGCCGGCGGTGATCGGAACGGTTAATTATCGCTTCGAAGGACAACTGCTTGAATCGTCCCACACCACCCCTGAATCAGTGGATTTGTTGGCCTTGGCGGCCCATTTTCGTGCTTCTGGCGCCGACACCTTGCTTCTGGAGGTGTCATCCCATGCCTTGGAACAACGGCGGGTCGACGGTATCGACTTTGATCTGGGTATCTTTACCAACCTAACGCCGGAACACCTCGATTATCACGGCGACCTTGAAAGTTATTTTGAGGCTAAGTGCCGGCTCTTTAATGGTTTAGGATCTCGGGGGCCGCATCTGGCGATAATCGATATCGACGATTCTTATGGCCAACGGCTGGCGAATCAATGCCAGGGGCTATGGAGCTGCGGTCTGAGTAAACAAGCTGATGTGCATCCTACGACCAGTGACCTTTCGCTGGAAGGGATAAAGGCCCGTATCGTTAGCCCCGGCGGAGATTTTGAATTGTGTTCAGCGCTGCGGGGAGAATTCAATCTCAGCAATCTGATCTGCGCTGCAGCAGCCGGCTTGGCCCTTGGCCTGGATCCAACTAAGGTGGCTGAAGGATTGGCCGCAGCAACCGCAGTGCCTGGCCGTCTCGAGCCAGTTGAGAACAACCTTGGCGCACTGATTCTGGTTGACTATGCCCATACCGCCGATGCTCTGGACAAGGCACTTGCCGCGGTTATCGCGCTTAAGTCTGATCGTATCATTACCCTGTTTGGCTGTGGCGGTGACCGGGACAGCAGTAAACGACCGGTGATGGGAGAAGTAGCGGCAAACCATTCAGATCTGGTGGTGGTGACTTCTGACAATCCCCGTTCTGAGGATCCCGAGTCCATCATAGACGATATCCGGCCGGGACTAGAAAAAGTGTTTAAAGGTCAATGGTCGCCGCAGCAGGCTGCAGAATCGGGCCGCGGGGGCTATGTGGTGATTGAGGATCGTCGTGCGGCCATCGATTTTGCCGTCAAACTGTTGGGTAAAGGGGATCTACTGCTGGTGGCAGGCAAAGGACATGAGGATTATCAGCTGATCGGCGCTCAGCGTTTGCATTTCGATGATCGCGAGGAATTGCGTCGAGCGCTTCAAGAACGGGGGGACTGCCATGAAGCTTGATTTCCAAAGCATTGTACAGATTACCGCCGGTAGCCTAACACCGACCAAGGCTCAGGGCCGTGTCAGCGGTATCTCTACCGATAGTCGCAGTACCCAGCCCGGTGATCTGTTCGTACCCTTGCGGGGTCCCAACTTCGATGGCCACGATTTTCTCTTGCAGGCGGCTCGTAACGGCGCAGTGGCCTGTCTTAGTGAAGAGGTTATTTCCGGTTTTCCTGTGCCAATCATACGGGTCAACGATGCCCTGCGGGCCCTCGGTGATCTGGCGGCCGCCCGTCGGCAGGCTTTTTTCGGGCCGGTGGTGGCCGTGACCGGTTCCTCTGGCAAGACCACCACCAAAGAGATGCTCGGTGCCATCCTCGGCCTGGACGGGCAGGGTCTGATTACCCCCGGTAATTTCAATAATCTGGTTGGTCTGCCCCAGACCCTCTTTGCTCTGAAAGAGGAACACCGCTGGGCAGTGCTGGAGATGGGCATGAGCGCCCTCGGCGAGATTGCCCGCCTGGCAGAGATCGCTCAACCACAGATTGGCGTAATTACCAATATTGGTGAAGCTCATCTCGAAACCCTACGTGGTCTCGACGGCGTGGCCCGGGCCAAAGGCGAACTCTTTGCCGCGCTGCCATCCGAAGGTACGGCGGTGATCAATGCTGATGACAGCCGGGTTCTGGCACTGCCGGTGGCCAACGGTGCCCATCGGTTGTTATTCGGCTGCAGCGAGCAGGCGACGGTACGGGCCGAAGGAATTGAACTCTGGGAAGGTGGTGTACGCTTTCGGCTGCATTTGCCTGATGGCAGCTATCCGGTTCAGTTGCACGCCTGGGGGCGCTATAATGTTCATAATGCCTTGGCCGCAGCTGCGGCTGCTCATGTTCTGCTGGTCCAGGGTGCGGATATTGTTCGAGGTTTGGAGTCGTTTCGACCGTGTGCCGGCCGAATGGAGGTTACCACACTGGCGGATGATGTGATGTTGCTCGAAGACAGTTACAATTCTAATCCAATGGCAGTAAAAGCTGCTCTGGCGACCCTGGCTGAATTGCCGGGAAAGGGGCGAAACATTGCGGTTCTAGGCGATATGCTGGAGCTCGGTGAGGCTGCCCTTCAGTTGCATCGAGAGGTGGGCCATACGGCTGCCGGCTGTGTTGACGAACTTCTGTTGCTGGGCGAATTATCCCTGGCAACTGCCACCGCCGCCTGTCACGCAGGAATGAAACAAGAGCGGGTCACGGTGGCTTCCGATCATCAGGATCTGGTCGACAGATTGCTGCAAATTGTTCAACCGGGGGACCGAGTACTGGTCAAGGGCTCCCGGGGTATGGCCATGGAGAAAATTTGTACCGCTCTCAAGGTTTGCCATCCTCAGCACGCGGTAAGGCACTAAGAAGCACCTCTGGTATAACTGACCGCCGGTTGCGGCGCTTGAATTGATATTGGGAGACACGTTCGAATGCTGTATCATTTACTCTATCCGTTACATACCGAATATTCGGTATTTTATATCTTTCGATATATAACTTTTCGTACCATCTATGCAACCATCACTGCCTTGGTGATCTCCTTTATTCTCGGCCCCTGGTTGATCAATAAGTTGCAGAAGCTGCAGATTGGCCAGACCATTCGCAAAGTCGGTCCCGAATCCCACTTTAAGAAGGAAGGGACGCCGACCATGGGCGGCACCCTGATTCTGCTGGCCATCGTTTTGCCGACCCTGCTGTGGACTGATCTGCGCAATGTCTACGTCTGGGTTACCCTGCTGGTCACCATAGGTTTTGGTGTGGTCGGATTTTTCGATGACTATCGCAAGGTCAAGAGCAAGAGCAGCGACGGCCTCTCTGCCCGAGAGAAGATGCTTTCTCTGACGCTGATCGCAACTACCGCTGGCATCATTCTATATCTCTATCCACCTTTTCAGACGACCCTGGCAATCCCCTTTTTCAAGGGCTTGCTACCCGACCTGGGGGTTTTTTACATCCCCTTTGCGGTGTTGGTCATCGTGGGTGCGAGCAACGCCGTCAACTTGACGGACGGTCTTGACGGTCTGGCGATCGGACCTACCATCATCGCATCCGGTACCTACCTGTTGTTTGCCTACCTGGCTGGTAACGTCCGCTTGTCGAGCTATTTGCAGATCAGTTCGGTGCAGGGTGCTGGCGAATTAGCCGTACTTTGCGGAGCCATGGTCGGTGCGGGGCTTGGTTTTCTCTGGTTCAACACCTACCCGGCCCAGGTTTTCATGGGGGATGTCGGCAGTCTGTCCCTTGGCGGAGCGCTGGGTACCATCGCCGTAATTACCAAGCAGGAGATCGTGCTGGTCATCGTCGGCGGAATCTTTGTTGTCGAGGCCCTGTCGGTGATTTTTCAGGTCACTTCTTTTCGGCTCTGTGGTCGGCGGATCTTTCGCATGGCCCCTCTACATCATCATTTTGAGCTCAAGGGCTGGGCAGAGCCGAAGATTATCGTTCGGTTTTGGATCATCAGCATCATTCTGGCATTGGTCGCCCTGTCGACTCTGAAGCTGAGATAGTTCCACTTTGGGAAACGGATCGAATAGAACTAAGGTTTTGGCGTTTGTAACGAGGTAGCATGGCAACATACGACGGACAACAAGTGGTGGTGGTAGGGGCTGGCCTGACCGGGTTGGCGCTGACGGCGTTCTTTTTAGGCCGTGGCGCACGGGTGGTTCTGTCCGATAGCCGCAGTGCCGCCGATCGTCCGGAGTTGACCTCGTTAGCGAATCAGGGAGTCACCCTGGATTGTGGTGGCCACAGCTCTGAACTGTTTGTCGCGGCAGATCTGATTGCCATCAGCCCCGGCGTGCCCCTGACTCTGCCAGCCATTGTCGCCGCTCAACAGCAGGGAGTACCGGTGCTTGGCGAGATAGAAATTGCCTGCCGCGAGCTGACCGCGCCTCTAGTAGCTATTACCGGTACCAACGGAAAATCGACCACAACTTGCCTGCTGGGCGAAGTATTTCGTGCCTGGGGCAAACAGAGCTTTGTCGGCGGCAACCTCGGTACGCCTCTCATCGAAGCAGTGGATAAGCAGTGGGACTGGTTGCTGGCAGAGATCTCTTCCTTTCAACTCGAAGCGATCGATACTTTTCGCCCCCGTTACGGCTTGCTTCTCAACCTAAGCCCCGACCATCTCGACCGCTATCCAGATTTAGACGCCTACTTGGCCGCTAAGCAGCAACTGTTTCTTAATATGGCAGCTGACGATGTGGCGGTGCTTAACGGAGATGATCCTCAGGTATTGGCGCTGGCCGAGGACGTGGCCTGTCGCAAGGTGTTGTTTTCATCCTGTCGTCTACTCGCCGAAGGCATGAGTCTGATTGGCGATGAACTGGTGTGGCGCTGGGCAGGGCGAGAAACCCGATTTGCCGCCGATCAGTTACAGTTGTGTGGCAGCCATAACCTGGAAAACGTCATGGCCGCTCTGATTCCGCCCTTGCTTGAGGGCTGCCCGACCGAGATCGCCTGGTCGGCAGTGTGCGCTTTTAGCGGTCTTAAGCATCGCATGGCGAGGGTCAGGGAACTGGACGGCGTGGTTTGGTATAACGATTCCAAGGGCACCAATGTCGGTAGCGTGGTAAAGAGTCTGGCCGGACTGGCCGCACCGGTGACTCTGATCGCCGGTGGGCGGGATAAGGGCGGTGACTACGGTCCCTTGGCCGAAGCCGCAGCCGGTAAGGTCGCCCAACTGATTCTCGTCGGCGAAGCGGCAACACGCATAAGAACAGCTCTTAAGGGGGTAGTTACCTGTCATCAGGCAACAACTCTGGAAGATGCGGTGTGCCTTGCACAGAAACTGACTCCATGCGGTGGTTCGGTGTTGCTATCCCCAGCCTGTTCGAGTTTCGATATGTTCAGCTCTTATGCCGAACGGGGCGAAGTCTTCGTTCACGCGGTGCAACAGTTGATCGCGAAAGGGGAGGGCTAAGTCATGACCTTGCGGAGGGACTACGATCATACCATTCTAGTGCTGGCGGTCGCACTGACCTGCTTCGGCCTGGTCATGGTCTATTCGTCCTCCTCGGTGATGGCGGCGGGAAAATATCAGGACGGGTTCCATTTTCTCAAGCGGCAAGGTCTTTTCGCCATGGCCGGTTTTGCTCTGCTGGCCGGGTTTATGCGCTTTGATTACCACCGTTGGCGCCAACTTGCGGTACCGGGGCTGCTCTGCAGCGCCATTGCCCTAATTCTGGTGTTGGTGCCCGGTGTTGGCGCCCAGGTCAATGGAGCCTGCCGTTGGATTCGGTTGCCCGGCTTCAACTTTCAGCCCGCCGAGGCGGTGAAGCTGGCGATGGTGGTCTATGTCGCGAACTCCCTGGCCAAGAAACAGGACAAAGTCAAGACCTTCAAGTTGGGTATTCTGCCCTACATGCTCGTGCTGTCCCTGTTGCTTGGGCTGCTATTGCTGCAGCCCGACCTTGGTAGCGCCATGACCCTGGCGATCGTTGCAGGGCTGATGTTGATGGTCGCCGGCACCCGTATCAGCCACCTGCTCTATTTCGTGCTGCTGTCGCTGCCCTTTCTTTACTACGCGATGTGGCACGTGGCCTATCGTCGACGGCGGCTCATGACCTTTCTCGATCCCTGGCAGGACCCGACAGATGCCGGATTTCAGATCATTCAGAGCCTGATTGCCTTTGGTACCGGAGGTCTGTTTGGTAACGGCTTGGGCGAAGGCAAACAGAAGCTCTACTATCTGCCCGAAGCCCACACCGATTTTATCTTTTCGGTGGTTGGAGAAGAACTCGGTTTCGCCGGCGTGCTGGTGATAACCGCCATGTTTCTGGTGCTGGTGTTACGGGGCCTTCGTACCTCCCTGCAGGCACCGGACGATTTTGGCCGGCATTTAGCTTTCGGTATAACCGCTCTGATTGGCCTGGAGGCCTTTATCAATATCGCTGTGGTGATGGGCTTGCTACCGACCAAGGGCCTGGCGCTGCCCTTTGTTTCTTATGGCGGCACCAGCCTGCTGGTGACCATGGCGGCAGTGGGGATTTTATTGAATATTTCTAGTCAGGCCAAGGAGGGGACGCCATGAAATTATTGCTGGCGGGCGGCGGTACCGGCGGCCATCTTTTTCCGGCCGTGGCCCTGGCGCAGAAATTACTGGCCAGCGATGCCGACGCGCAGGTGCTGTTTGTCGGTACCAAGCGAGGTATTGAGGCGCGGGTTTTGCCGGAGCTCGGCTTGCCGCTAGAGACGGTGAATATTAGTGGTCTGGTCGGTCAGGGGATCTGGGGCAAAGTGCGTCTGCTGCCCCAACTGGCCAACAGTATTCGTCAGGCGTTGCGCATCCTTGACCGGTTTAAACCCGATGTGGTATTGGGCGTGGGCGGTTACGCCTCCGGACCGGCCCTGCTGGCGGCACGCTTAAAAGGTATCCCCTGCGTCATTCACGAACAGAATGCTTGGCCGGGACTGACCAACCGATTGCTGGCCCGATGGGCCGAGCGAGTCTGTTTGTCCTTCAGTGAAGCGGACCGGGCTTTTAATCGCGGCCGCACCATTTTGACCGGTAATCCTCTGCGCAGCGGCATGGAAGATTGTCCGCCCTTGCCGGTGGACCAACCGACTCTGCTGATATTTGGAGGCAGTCGCGGCGCGCGAGCTATCAACCGGGCCATGGTCGGAGCTTTGCCTCACCTCGAGAAATTCCGTGGCAGTCTGCGGATTCAGCATCAGACCGGTGCTGCGGATCTGCAAGAGGTACAGGAGGGCTATCGTCAGGCCGGCTGGCACGATGCCGAGGTGGTGCCCTTTATTAACGATATGACAGCAGCTTATGCGCAAGCGCATCTGGTAATCTGCCGCGCGGGAGCCACCACCCTCGCCGAATTGACCGTTTGCGGTCGGCCGGCAATCTTGATTCCCTATCCCTATGCCGCGGCCGATCATCAAACCGCCAATGCCCGTACGTTGAGTAGCAAGGGGGCAGGTCTGATGTTGCCTCAAAGCGAAATGACCAGCGAATGCCTGGCCCGTATGGCCAGCGATCTATTGCAGGATCGGTCCCGATTGAACTCCATGGCTGGTGTCGCTCGCTCCCTCGCTAAGCGAGGGGCCGCAGAAATAATTTTAGAAGAATGTCACCGCATTGCCGAACGTTCGGCAATGGCATCGCTAAAAGAAAAATAAGGTTATTCATGTACGGAAAGATTCGAAAAATACATTTTGTCGGTATCGGCGGCATCGGCATGAGCGGCATTGCCGAAGTTCTGCTCAATCTAGGTTACCGGGTGTCCGGCTCTGATTTGCGAGAATCTGAAATCACTCGACGGCTCATCGACTTGGGTGGTGAGATTTGTTACGGCCATGCAGCGGAGAATCTGCAGGAGGTCGACGTGGTGGTGACCTCGACGGCGGTCAAAGCCGATAACCCCGAAGTTTTGGAAGCCCACCGCCTGTTAGTACCGGTTATCCCCCGAGCGGAGATGTTGGCCGAGTTGATGCGCATGAAATACGGCATTGCTGTGGCCGGAACCCACGGCAAGACCACCACCACCAGCATGGTGGCGACGGTCCTCTCCCACGGCGGTATCGATCCCACCGTTGTCATCGGCGGACGCCTCGACTCCATCGGTTCGAACGCCAAGCTCGGTCAGGGCAAGTTTTTGGTCGCCGAGGCCGATGAATCGGACGGCTCTTTCATGAAGCTGTCGCCGACCATCGCCGTGGTTACCAACGTCGATGCCGATCACCTCGACTTTTATCGCGATCTGGAGCAGATCAAAGAGACCTTTTGTGAGTTCATCAATAAGGTGCCCTTCTTCGGTGTGGCGGTATTGTGTCTCGACGACGAAAATATTCAAAGCATGATTCCGCAGGTGCAGAAGCGTTTCATTACCTACGGTCTCTCGACTCAGGCTGACTTTAACGCCATAGATATCGAGTACCGGGAGGAGCGTAGTAGCTTCACTGTCTGCTATCAGGGCGAGCGTCTCGGCCGCCTGTCCATGCGCATGCCGGGTCAGCACAACGTGCTCAATGCCCTGGCGGCGGTTGCTGTGGCTCACGAGCTTGAGATTCCTTTCGCCACCATTGCCGAGGCCTTTCAAGATTTCTGCGGTGTTCAGCGTCGCTTCCAGTGCAAGTACCAGCAGGACGATATCATGGTCGTCGATGACTATGGTCATCATCCAGCGGAGGTTCGCGTTACCCTGGCGGCTGCACGGGCAGGCTGGGACCGACGGGTGGTGGCGGTGTTTCAGCCCCATCGTCATAGTCGTACCGCGGCACTGTTCGATGATTTTGTCACTGCTTTTTATCAGGCCGATCATCTGGTAGTGATGGATATCTATGCCGCAGGGGAGCAGCCAATAGACGGAGTTGATGCGAAGCGTCTGGTAGAAGAGGTTCATGGCCATGGCCATAAGGATGCTCATTACCTGGCTACTGCCGAAGAGGTGGTGGCTCATCTGAAAAATACGGTGCGGGCAGGGGATCTGGTGATTACCCTCGGTGCCGGTAATGTTTGGCAGGTCGGAGAAAGTCTGATCGAACACTTACGACAGGGCGAAATTGACTGAGTCAATTGTTCAAGAGATGCGTGCCGCCTTGCGCGGTGAGGTACTGACTTCTGAGCCGATGAGCCGCCATACCACTTGGCGAATTGGCGGTCCGGCCGATCTCTTTGTGCAACCGCAGGATCGGGACGACTTGTTGGTTGCCCTGCAAGTGCTGCAGCAGGCCAAGATTCCCTGGCAGGTCATCGGCAAAGGAAGCAATTTGCTGGTTGGGGATGGGGGCATTCGTGGAGCGGTCATTAACACTGCCCGCCTTGATCGACTAGACTTTTCCGCCGCGCCGCTGGTTTCCGCTGAAGGTGGACTACGGCTCATGACCCTGGTGCGGGAGGCAAGCCGCCTCGGGCTTGGCGGTTTGGAACAATTGGCCGGCATCCCCGGAACCCTCGGTGGCGCGGTAGCGATGAATGCCGGTGCCGGTGAACAGGATCTCGGCAGACTGGTGCGCACCGTGGTACTGGCAGGGGTTGACGGCGAGGAAGAATGGACTGCCGAGCAGTTGCGTTTCGATTATCGTTCCAGCAATCTGCCCGCCGGGCGGGTGGTGGTGGCCGTTCATCTTAAGTTGATAAAAGCGGAGGCCGAAGGCCTGCGGGAAGAAATCAAGCAGCGACTGCTGCAGCGAAGACGTTCACAGGGTGTCGGCCGGCCCAATGCCGGGTCAGTCTTTAAAAACCCTCCTGGCGAACAGGCCTGGAAGCTCATCGACCGGGCTGGCATGCGAGGCGCTGTCGTCGGCGGGGCGCGGGTTTCAGAACGGCACAGTAATTTTATCGTCAATGGCGGTTCCGCCAGGGCGGCAGACGTGCTGAGGCTGATAGAAAAGATTCAGGATCGGGTTTTCCGGCAGAGCGGTATTAGCCTGGAACCCGAAGTTCGTATTATCGGCGAACTATGATGGCGTCGCAAAAAGTCCGCCCTACGGCGTTACGGTATTTTTTCAGGACCTCGACATACTAGATGTATGCTTTCGCCCCCGAAAAAATACCAAGCCTTGTAGGACGAAGTTTTTGCTTAGCCATATAGTGAGTGCAACAACTGTAACCGTTAACCCAAGCTGCCGGTCAAGGCGGCGGAAAGCGACTGTCAGGAATGTTTGGTGACACCCCTCAAGAAAAACCGATAGTGGTACTAATGGGAGGTCTTTCGGCGGAACGGGAGGTATCCCTGCGGACCGGCGAGGCGGTGCTGCAGTCCTTGAAAAGGCTGGGCTATTCGGCCTTTGCTATTGACGCCGGTCGCGATTTGCCGAGCCGACTGATTTGGCAGCAGGCTTCAAAGGTGTTTATCGCCCTACATGGTCGCTATGGCGAAGACGGTACCGTGCAGGGGTTGTTGGAAATAATGCAACTGCCCTACACGGGCAGCGGGGTTCTGGCTTCAAGTGTGGCTATGGACAAGGTGGTGACCAAGAAGTTGTTGGTCTATCATAACCAGCCGACTCCCGCTTTTGCCATCTGCACCGCCGCTGACTTGGAGTCAGGTTCGTTGGTTGATTTCCCTCCCCTTCCGGTGGTGGTCAAGCCGGCCCGGGAAGGATCCACCATCGGTATCAGTCTGGTGCGCAAAGAAGAGGAATTACAGGCCGCATTGGAAGAAGCCCTGCGTCACGACGATTTGGTGCTTGTCGAACAATTCATCGACGGGCGCGAGGTCACGGTCGGTGTGCTTGACGGCGAGGCGCTGCCCATTATCGAAGTGGTGCCCGAGAGCGGTTTTTATGATTATCAGGCCAAGTATACCGCTGGTCGTACCGAATATCTGTTGCCGGCACCTTTGGAAGAAAAACTTTATGCCGACCTGCAGCGAGCCGCAGTAGAGGTGTTTAATATCCTCGGCTGTTCCGGTGCCGCCCGCATCGATTTTATGATTCGCGACGATGAATTCTTTTGCCTGGAAGCCAATACGATTCCGGGCATGACCGAGACCAGCTTGTTGCCCAAGGCGGCAGCTGCCGCTGGCATCTCTTTCGACCAGTTGGTCGAGCGTATTTTGGCCGGAGCTGGCATAAATAAATAGGGGATCGAGTGCGTAGCCTCAAACAAACCAAATCGGTTCGCCGAAACCGCCGAAAAAAACAGAAGCAGCCATTGCCCTGGAAACAGTTGCTGGCCCGTTTGTTCAGGGTCTCGGTCTTTTGCAGCATTGTGACCTTGCTTCTGTTTGGCGCGGTGGTGGGTGGACGGCTATTACTGGGCTCCGGTTACTTCGAGGTAACGACGATGCGGGTCGAGAATAATCTGCGTTTGTTGTCGGACGAGGTATTGGCTCTGTCGGACATCGAACAGGGCAGCAATATCTTCGATCTCGACCTGGACATGATCGGCCGCAAAATTGAAGAAAACCCTTGGGTGGCCAGTGCTCGCGTCGAGCGGGTTTTTCCCAACGAGGTGACGATTTGCATCGAAGAGCGACTGCCGCAGGCCATCGTCAGACTCGGCACCCTCTATTATGTTGATGTTTCGGGTGAAATCTTTAAAATGCTTGATGCTGGGGACCGACTCGATTACCCTCTGATATCCGGTATCGACCGTCAGTTGCTGCTGGACCAACCGGAGCAGGCTCGCGAGCTACTGCTGGGGGCTCTGGGGCTGCTGACAGAACTTTCTGAGCGCAAGGTGTTTAGTCTAGACCAGGTATCGGAACTGCGGGTGACCCTGCAGGAGGGAATCACCCTCTATACCTACCGTGGCGGGGTGCCGGTGCGTTTTGGCCAGAACGGCTATCGTACCAAGCTCGATCGCCTTGAACGCATCTATAGGGAGCTTCAGCCTCGGCTGGCTTCCATCGATTATATTGATCTCAACGTCGTCGAACGCGTTATTGTCAAGCTCGAGAGCCATCGCAATCGCGGCCGGGGCTAGTTTACCAAGGGAGAAGGCAGACCATGAGCAATCACAAGGAGAACCTGATCGTCGGGCTCGATATCGGCACGACAAAGATCTGTGCGATCGTCGGTAACCTGACCGACGAGGGGCTTGATATTGTCGGCATCGGTACCAGCCCCTCCCGTGGGCTGCGTAAAGGGGTGGTGATCAATATCGAGAGCACCGTCGAGTCGATTCAGAAGGCTCTGCAAGAGGCAGAGCTGATGGCGGGCTGCGAAATTAAGTCGGTCTTTGCCGGTATCGCCGGCGGTCATATCAAGGGTTTCAATTCCCAGGGGGTGATCGCGATTAAAAACCGCGAGGTGACCCAGGAAGATATCGCCCGGGTTATCGATGCCGCCAAGGCCCTGGCCATCCCCATGGATCGGGAAGTCATCCATGTGCTGCCCCAGGAATTCATTATCGATGATCAGGACGGCATCAAGGAGCCTCTCGGTATGAGCGGGGTGCGCCTTGAAGCCAAGGTTCATATCGTCACCGGCGCGGTAGCTAGCGCGCAGAATATTGTCAAGAGTTGCAACCGGGCCGGAGTCAATGTGGGCGATATCGTCCTTGAACAACTGGCCTCGTCCTATGCGGTGCTGTCTGCCGACGAAAAAGAACTCGGGGTGGCCATGGTCGACATCGGCGGTGGTACTACCGATATCGCCATCTATCTCGACGGCGCTATCAAGCACACCTCGGTACTGTCTCTAGGGGGCAATCACCTGACCAACGATATCGCTGTCGGCCTGCGTACCCCCATGGCCGAAGCCGAAAAGATAAAAAAACAGTACGGTTGCTGCCTGACCTCCATGGTCGGCAAGGACGAAAGTATTGAGGTCCCTTCGGTGGGTGGTCGCGAGCCGCGGGTTCTTTCCCGTCAACTGCTGGCCGAAATTCTTGAGCCGCGGGTTGAAGAGATCTTTACCCTGGTTAATCGGGAGATCATTCGCAGCGGCTACGAGGACTTCATCGCCTCGGGGGTGGTGATTACCGGTGGCACTTCAATCCTGCCCGGTATGCCGGAGATGGCTGAGCAGATTTTCAACCTACCGGTGCGGCGCGGACTGCCCCAGGATATCGGTGGATTAACCGATGTGGTCAATTCGCCTATCTTTGCCACCGGGGTTGGTCTGGTCAAGTACGGAAGCCGTAACCTCAAGGCCCACAAGTTTATGATCGGCCAAGAGAATGTGTTCGATAAAGTAGTGCGGCGTATGAAGGAATGGTTGCACGAATTTTTTTGATAAGAGCCAAGTTCGGAACGTAAACCGATGCTGAAGGTTACGGAGAAATCTTCAGCGTTCGCAGAAAGGGAGGGAGTCCATGTTTGAATTTGACGAAAGTATCGATCAGACAGCCCGTATTAAGGTAATCGGTGTCGGTGGTGGTGGCGGCAATGCGGTCAACACCATGATAATGTCAGAGCTGGAGGGTGTAGATTTTATCTGTGCCAATACCGATGCTCAGGCGTTGCGTAACAGCAAAGCGCCTCTGAAGCTGCAGCTCGGTGCCAAGTTGACCAAGGGCCTCGGAGCCGGGGCTAACCCGGAGATGGGCCGTGAGGCGGCTCTTGAAGACCGGGTTCGGCTGGCCGAAACCCTAGACGGTGCAGATATGGTCTTTATCGCTGCAGGTCTGGGTGGTGGTACCGGCACCGGCGCCGCGCCAGTTATCGCCGAGGTGGCCAAAGAACTCGGTGCCCTGACCGTCGGCGTGGTGACCAAGCCCTTCACCCGTGAAGGCAAGCAGCGTTTGAAAAAAGCCGATTATGGCATTGATAAACTCAAGGAAGTGGTCGATTCCCTGATTGTTATTCCAAATGACCGTCTGCTCGGGCTGACGGGGAAGAGCACCAGCATCCTCGACGCTTTCCGTCCTTCGGACGATGTGCTGAGGCAGGCCGTGCAGGGTATTTCCGATCTAATCACCACCAGTGGCCTGATCAACGTCGACTTTGCAGACGTCAAGGCAATTATGAGCGAACGGGGCATGGCCATGATGGGCATCGGTGCCGCCGAGGGAGAACGGCGGGCCAGCGAAGCCGCCCAGCAGGCCATCAGCAGCCCGCTGCTCGAAGATATCGACATCTCCGGCGCTAAGGGAGTGTTGGTTAATATCTCTGGGTCTTCGAGCATGACCATGGAAGAATTCGAAGAGGTCAACGCCATTATTCACGAAAAGGTCCACGATGACGCCAACATCATCATCGGTCTGGTGCTTAACGAGGAACTTGGCGATACGATCAAGGTGACCGCTATTGCCACAGGCTTCGGCTCCTCCTTTGAAAAGGGTAAGCGCAACGTCGAAGAATTGCAGAACCGTATCAATCTGACCACAGACAAGGTCGATCGTGATCTGCCGACCTTTATTCGTGAGCGGCAAAAGGATACTCCCCGCGGTCTGCGTGCAACGCCCGGCGATGACCATGAGTATGATATCCCGACCTTTTTGCGCAAGCGGGTCGATTAAAAACAGTTCTATTCCGTTAGTATGATGCCGGCCGAAGGCCGCTTTTCTGCGGCGGCAAGACTCCGCTTGTCCGCTGTGACCGGGCCGTGAGTCCGAGTGCGGTTGTGCCGGTGCCGGCTATATAGATTGGTGTTTTCACCAGTCATGTTATGAAGTGACGACTCCCTCGTCCCCCGGGGACCGCCCTGTGCGGTCCCTTTTTCTTTTGTCGGGTCCGTTATTGCCTTCCGAACGCTTCTTAAACAATGATAACTTTCGATTTATAAAAATAGCTTGGTTTCTCCGGTGTTGACGCTGATTGCAAGAGGATCTACAACTTCGCTGGTACTGGTCGTCAGCCCCCTGTGACCGTTACGGATAGCAAGCCAGCAACGGCGACGCGTACCATAGCGGCTCGGAATTTGCGGTGTTGGGGGTTAAAATCCAGTAAAATATAGGTCCCAAGCTTGCAAGTGATATGAACCCGTGGTTTCAATGCTGAAATTTGGGAAGGGGGGGCGCCACAATGAACCCGCCGTCGCTTTGGAATACTCCAACGGTCCTTCCTTTCTCCTGCCTGACAATCTGTTGCCCCACGCAGTGGCAGCCATTTTTTGCCTACTTATTGTTGGCTTGGACAAAAAGTAGGGCGTCTGGCGGGATGCGTCCCGCCGGTTTTGAAGTGGGGTTTCCATAAGAGTGAAAGATCTATTGAACTTCGCTTTTATTGGATACTGAGAAAATAATCCTTTTTCTTTGTGCTGCAGGGCTGTATTTCATCAGTTCGGTGAGCTAGAATAATTCGTCAGTTTCAGCTTTCTTCTATTCAACGGCGCCGGCTGTTGCCGCCCTTGGAGCCATTGCATGTCCCGCAAACTTCTGGATAACGCTCGCCAGCGCCTGGCCGCCGAGGAAGGGCCCCCTGCCCATTCTTGGGGCGGTCGTCTAAGCGTGGCTCTGATCTTTCCCAACACCTACCATCAAGCCATGAGCAACCTCGGCTTTCAGTGGGTGCATCACGCCCTGAACAGTCGGCCCGATTGTCTTTGCGAACGCTTCTTTCTCCCTGACCCTGCAGATCTGGCCGAACATCGCAAGACCGGCTATCCCCTTTTTTCCCTTGAGTCCGAGCGGCCCCTGACCGATTTCGACCTGATCGCCTTTTCCATCTCCTTTGAAAACGATTATCTGCATCTGCCGTTGATTTTTGAGCTGGCCCGCATCCCCCTGTGGGCTGCCGAGCGGGGCATCGATTTTCCCTTGGTGTTATGCGGCGGGGTCTGCGCCTTTCTCAACCCTGAGCCGCTGGCCGAGATCATGGATCTATTCGCTGTCGGCGAAGGCGAGGAACTACTGCCCGGATTGATCGACACCCTGCAGCGAAATAGAGGTGACCGCGAGCAGCAGCTTGATGAACTATGCCGCCAACCCGGCATCTATGTGCCTTCCCGCTATTCCATCGACTATCACGACGACGGGACCTTGAAGGCTTGTGAGCCTATCCCCCCGGCACCGACCCAAGTTCAGCGTCAGTGGCTGGGGCGTCTTGACGATTCGCAGAGCCGTACCTTTATCCATACGGCCGAAACGGCCTTCGGCGACATGTCTTTGGTGGAGATTTCTAGAGGTTGTGGCCGCGGCTGTCGTTTTTGCGCCGCAGGCTATATCTATCTGCCTCCCCGGGAACGCAGCGCCGAAGCCCTGTCTGGTCAGTTTGCCGAAGGCCTCTGCCACCGGCCACGCATTGGTCTGGTCAGCGCAGCAGTTTCCGACCACAGCGCCATTGACGATTTGCAACAACAGATTCAAGAGGCCGGCGGGCAGATATCGGTAGCCAGCCTGCGTATCGATTCACTCACCGCTGGCGAGGTAGCGGCTCTTAAGGATTCGGGACACCGTACCGTGGCCTTGGCCCCTGAAGCGGGCAGCCAGCGGCTGCGGGATTTCATCAACAAGGGGTTCGATGAAGAACAGATTCTGGCTGCGGTGCAGTTGGTGGCGGGAGGCGGCATTCCCAACCTCAAGCTCTACTTTCTGCTCGGCCTGCCCACCGAGTGCGACGCCGATCTCGAGGAAATGCTGGCTTTGACCGAAAAGATTCGCAACCTCTGGTTGGCTGAAGGGAAAAAACGCGGTCGCCTCGGCCAATTGACCCTGTCCATCAACCCCTTTATTCCAAAACCTTTTACGCCGCTGCAGTGGGCCGCTATGGCCTCTCAGCCCGAATTGAAAAAGCGCTTTCGTACCATTCGTTCTGCCATAGGCCGATTGCCTAACACCGAGGTGTTTTTCGAATCATTGCGTGCCTCCGAGTTGCAAGCTTTTCTGGCGCGGGGTGATCGGCGCACTGGTCGCACTTTGCCGGCCCTGGCAGCCGGAGATAATCTTCGTAAGGCCTGCAAGCAGGCGGGGCTTGATGCGGCCTTCTATGTGTCCCGCGAGCGAGGCATTGATGAGCTTTTTCCCTGGGAGGTTATCGACAGCGGCGTTGACCGAGATTATCTGTGGCAGGAGTATCAACGGGCCGCAGAAGGAGAACTGACATCCCCCTGTGCATCGGGTTGTCAGCGCTGCGGTGTCTGCAAAAATGATATGGGGTCTCTTGACAGGGAAGGTTAATGGGGGTAGATTTAATATCTAACCAGATCAATCATATTAACCACTTGCCGGTTTTGTTATTCGGACCCGGTTCTCGCAGCTTAAATCCCAAGGAGGAAGACCATGACCAAGGAACGCACCGGCATTGTCACCATTCACGGCAATCCCCTGACCCTGCTCGGACCCGAGATATCCGTTGGCGAACAAGCTCCTCCTTTTACCTTGGTCGATAACGATCTTAAGCCCGTGACCCTCGCCGACTCTAAAGGCAAGGTGCGCTTGATTACCGTGGTTCCTTCCCTCGACACGCCGGTATGTGACACCATGACCCGCCGCTTTAACGAAGAGGCCACAGGCCTATCGGAAGACGTGGTGGTCTACACGGTCAGCGTCGATCTTCCCTTTGCCCAGAGCCGTTGGTGCGGTGCTGCCGGGATTGAGGGTGTGCAGACTCTTTCCGATTATCAGGAGCGTGACTTCGGCCTGCATTACGGCCTGTTGACCAAAGAACTCAAGCTGTTGGCTCGGGCGGTTCTGGTGATCAACCGCGCCGGTAAGATCGTCTATTATCAGCTGGTCAACGAGGTGGTCGATGAGCCGGATTACGCTGCGGCGCTGGAAGCAGTTAAGGCGCTCCTCTAGCAGGTCAAAGCTTAAACGAGGGCCGTTGATATAATGGCCTCAGAGGTCCATATGTTACAGAGCCCCATGGTCGCAACCGACCGTGGGGTTTTTTTGCGTGCTGGGAGGGCTACCCTCTAAAATTAAAATTCATGCACCTGCATTGCAATTCTCTAGATTTCGATATGATTAGAATCAGTAATTGTGAATAAACCACTGGCCCAATTTGGAAAGCATTAGGTGAAAAAGCGAAAGGAGTCGGCCATGCACGGTAAATTTGAATTGAAAACCGCAAAAGATGGGCAGTTCATGTTTAACCTCAAGGCCACTAACGGGCAGGTCATTTTAACCCGTGCGCGTTACAAACAAAAGCCCAGTGCTGAAAAAGGAATCGAATCTGTACGTAAAAACTCCGCTGGAGAAGGGGCCTTTGAGATCAGAGAAAACTCCAAGGGAGAACCCTATTTCATTCTTAAGGCAACCAACGGCCAAGAAATAGGCCGCAGTGAATACTATTCTTCAAAAGCCAGCATGGAGAAAGGGATAGCCTCAGTAATCAAAAATGCTCCCGAGGCAGAACTTGAGGACATTGCTGGATAACAACCCCATCTACTCTTCTCTTGAAAGGAGAAACAAAAATGAAGCAAACGTTGATGGTCGCTTGTGTTTCAATTTTTTTGTTCATGGCAGTTTCGATGTCTTTTGCCGATTCCCATGAAATGAAGATGAAGACTGAAATGGCCAAGGTTGCTAAGCCTCTGTCTTTGATAACCGAGACCCCTCAGCAAGGCTTCGATCTGGCCGTTAAGTTGGCCCGTGTCGGGGTAAAAACAACTCAGCCCGACAAAGAGGTTTTATTTAAACTGCGTGAGATTTACGCCAATGACGCCGATTCCCTCATTGCCTGCTCGCAGGTCATCGCCATTCATTTTCAAACAGTCGCGGCCGCTAATAACTACTGGAGGGGGAGTAAGTAGCTAGGTGTAGTTAAGGCGTTTCTGTAAAAGTAACTGTGCTGCTGTGCACAAAGCCCCATGACATTATTGGTCCTGGGGCTTTGTCGTTTTTGGAACGGTAAATATGGCGAAGAAGCCATTAACTTTACGATAAGCAGTAATGCTGGAAAGTATTTCATGCTTACGTCATAAGCGCAGGCTGAGGTCAGGATTTTAGTATGCCTATATGGCGCAGGCTGCATTGCAAGATTCTAGAAAATAATCTTTTATAAGGGAAGCTTTCAAGTAGGATTATGCAGGTTTAATTGATGGGTTTGACGAAGGGATTACAGAGCACAGGGACCTGTTAGCGCAATCGTTGGTTTTGTTTGCCTCTCACGGGTAATTTCTTACAGCTATCAATAGGTGGAAAAGCCAGAAGGATATTTTCCACTTTTCGCCCTTAATATCGTGATAGGTGGAAAAGGTTTCCCGATATAAGGGTGATATGACGGCAAGTTTTCCACCTATCAACAATGTTATGCACTCAACCATAGATAAGGACTTCCAAAAGAAATGTCATCTCCAAAGTTATTTATATCTTACTGCTGGTCTAATGCTGATCATGAAGAATGGGTTCTTCGTTTGGGTACAGAACTGAGAGAAAATGGAATTGATGTCATTCTTGATAAGTGGGACCTAAAAGAAGGGAATGATGCAAATGCTTTTATGGAAAAAATGGTTTCAGATGATGAGATCAAGAAAGTTATTCTAGTAATTGATGAGCAGTATAGTGACTGTCTCTTATACACATCTGACGCTGCCGA
>JABXKU010000118.1 GCA_013619105.1 Desulfuromonadales bacterium | reverse complement strand
GCCCAGGAAAAGCCGGCTCGAAACGCTTTCCCCGCTGCCAGCCAGGGACAGGAAAATCGGAAGAACTCGAATCACCGTAAGACTCAGCACAGCGTAAACGACAACTTCCCATGTGAAGAGGTCCATTTGTTGGCCGATGACTGCGCCACCGAATACAAACCAGGTCAGCATGGCCAGGGTTTCGCCGTTCACCTCTGCGGCATGTACCAGTTCGTGCGTGGCTTCCCGGGCCAGATATCCGAATAGCATCCCGCCGGTAAAGGCTGCGATGTAGCCGCTGCCATGCAGGCTCTGGGCAATTGCAAATGCGGCCAGCGCCAGCGCGATAACGGATATGTGCATCCACATTTTCGTGACCCAGCCTCGCTTCCAGCAGAATTGCATCAGCCAGCCGCCGATGGCGGTCAGCCCCAGTCCGACCGCCATGCCGATGCCCAGTTCCTGAGCAACGAAACGCAACGCCAGTCCGGTGCCGCCTTCACCGCTGCCCGTACCTTCGGCCAGAGCAATCAATACGAACAGCACAGGGACACATAGGCCGTCGTTGAGTCCGCTTTCAGCATTCAGGCCCTCGCGCACACGAACCGGCACGGCCTTGTTGGTGATCACGGCCTTACCGAGAGCAGCGTCCGTCGCAGCGAGCATCGTTCCAAGGATGGCGGCTTCATACAGAGTCAGACCATCAAACATCCATACAGCCAGGCCAAAGCCCAGAGCGATCACGCCCGGCAGACCGATCAGCAGCATGCGCGTAGGAATCTTGATCCGGCGCCTGAGGATGGTCAGGTCGGCGTTCGCCGCATCGATGAACAGGATCAGCGCAAGGGTCAGATCGGCAATAACCCGTAATTGCTTATCCGTCACATCGCCTTCAATCCAACCTAAGGCCATGGGCCCCAAAATGAATCCGGCGACGACGAACACGATGGGTCCCGATATAGGGGTCCGTTCGAGCCGCCCCGCGAAGATGCTGTACAGGAAAACGAGCAGGGCCATGACAGCCAGATTTTCGTACATTGTCTATCTCCGTGAGTGCTACTGTGGTAATCTGCAGTCTTGCCGCCGATTCGTATGGCCCCTTGGCCACATTCGCTGCCGATTCCAATACCCTTAATGACGGTGACTCGCTCGCGATCCGCCAGGTCTCAAACAGCTTGTAACCCACGCTGGTCGAACCGCCAAACTCAGAACTTAATAAATCAATCGCGCCTGAGTCCGAAGACCCAGCTGTGGTCTGCTTCAGGATTGCGCGCCGGGTTGATGATATACTGAACCTTCCTTCGCTATCATTCCTCGCTTGCAGCAGCGGGCTGAGCAGTTTCCGCTGCTTTAAGTTTCTTATAATCTTCGGCAAATTCAGGGTCAACTTTCTCGATAGCAGCCCATAAGCGGTTAATAAAGTCCGGCGGGAAGGTATACATGGGGAGGCCTTCTTCATCGACAAGACCCCGCTGCTTGGGTGTCAGCCCATAGTACAGGGTCATCAATATGTCGCTGCTGGCCCACGGACTGTTGCGAAAATAACCATGGCCATTACCGCTTTCAGCACCTTCAGCGTTCGTCACATTGATCAGACTGATCTGATCTGCGTATTCAACCAGTGCTTTGCGACCCCAGGGCTTAAGCTCACCCCCGTCTCCACCAAACATCTGGCCGACCCGTTGGCGCCTGGTCAGAAACTGGGACATGCCTAATCATGTGGTGAATCCTAGTGTTCATCTATGTCGGTTTTACCTTGCAATCTTCATTGATTAAAATGAGGGTTTTCTTTTCCATTTTTACTACCTCTCATATTTTCGAGCTGTGGAAGCAAGGCTCTTTTCATGCAAACCTTTTATTTAACGGCTCTTCTCGATGGCGATAGTAAAATTCGGTTCAACAACCCCATCGCGCAGTTTCATGGCTTTCTGATATTCTGGTGAATTCCAGAATTTTAAAAGGGCATCCATCGAAGGGAATTTAATGATCATTACTAACCCTTTGTATGGCCATTCTCCTTCAAGAAGGTGTATGTTGTTATCGGATAATTTACCAAAAGCAATTTCTTCTGAGCCAGCTGCCTTGAATAAAGGCGCTGAGGCTTCAAGGTATGCCGGCATCTTTTCAGGGGCAACAACGTTCCCGCTGGTAATCAGGTATGCAGGTTTTTCGGCCTGGTCAGATGCACCGGAATCCTGTGATGACACGGCCAGAACGGTAATCTGTATTAACAATGCCGCTACAATAAAACTGTATATTCTTCTCTTTGCTGGGATCATTTCTTTCTCCTTTTAATAAGTTTTAAGTTCCACATTGTGAAAACCGGGAACGATATCGCTATAGTGCCAACCGTGCCCGCAGGCCGAAAACCCAGATGTTATCCTCATCCGGATTTAGAGCAGGATTCATCAGGAACTGGATGTCCGGTGTGATGGCAAGCTCCTTTGTTACCTGCAGACGATAGAACAGCTCAAAGGCGTACTGATCATCCAGCCCGGATCCGAATACGGCCTCGTTGGGCTTCCCCCAGTTGGCCCCGAATCCCAGAAGGTTTCCGGCAGTCGCCCCGATAGGATTGGGCTGATAAGCAACCCCGGTGCTGACCGACCTCTCCAGCAGGCTGGCGCCGTCTTTCGCATACCCGGCTCTGATAAAAGGCATCCACTTGTCACCGATATAATGCGTAAAGGATAAAACGCCTCCCCAGCCATCATCGACACCGGCTTCCTCACGTTCATCCACATGCCACATCGTGAGGTGGAGGTTGTCGAGGTAGGCCCTGTCCTTGGAAGTGGTCCAGCCGATTTCGATATGCTTAAAGTACTCGTGATCTTCAAAGAAGGTGTTAAATCCCTCAAAAGGATCGGTAGGATCTGAATTGGCATCCTCAAAACCAGCCATAATATAGAGATTTTCATTTAGCCAGCCGCCTATAGCCAGGCCCATGGCGGAATCTCCTGGAAGGCTGATAGTTCCGGCGCCAGTGGTAAAAGCAAGGGCCATGAAGTGTAGCCAGGGACTGCCAAGGCCATAGGTGTCTACAAAATCAGGGGGGGAAAGAAAACCGGCCAATACAACCAATCGATCTTTGTTCCAGCTCTGACGCCAGTGCAGATTGGTGAGTCGCCACCCCTCGTCATTAAATGTTGATGCTATTGACCCGACGTCGCCGAGACTGTCGAGCGAAAAACCGGCAGGCGCAGTATCCGAATAACCATGACGATGATCCACCTTGAAACTTAGCGCACCGCACGTTTCCGTGCCGCGCCCAGGCAGCGCCCAAACCCCAAAAAAGCGAACCATTCCGCCGGAAGCATAGTCATCCGTGCCCGGCAGATTATCATTGGCGGTCAGGTAAACGCCCGTGTAGTCACTTCCGAAAGCGAGCCCATATTTTTCTTTAATGCCCGTCTTCCAGTCGAAGTAGGGCTTCAAATACTCGGACTCGAACAGCACATCTTTGTCCGCCCGATCCGATTCCATCAGGTTCACAACCGCGTCCGGACCCCCGAGGCTCGGACGGCTTGCCTGGTCAGATGCTTCGAGTTCCTCGGCTAAAGAGGGCTGAACGGTCAACAGGATTAATAATGCTGCTGCAATAAAACCGTATATTTTTCTCTTTCCTGATATCATGTCTTTACTTCTTAAAAGATCGTCCAAGATTCCCTTCTCCTGATCATGGGCTCAATAAGATGTTTTATTCACGGTTTTCACTTTTCACCCAGGCCTAACCAACTCGCAAGCACATTTTTCAGTTCTCTTGTGTCATGTGTTGTTAGCCTTTTGCCGTGCTCGTCCCGAGGATTGTTTCAAGCTCGTCCGCAACATAATCAAGTCCGAGTTCTTCGAGTTTTTTCCTGCTTGGTATGCCCGTCTGAACATCCCAGCCACGCACCTTGTAAAAATCACTCTTCATCTTCTCAAATTTGTCCCGCTCCAAAATGTCTCCTTTATGCGGACCTGACGGCACCGGTTCTTTGAAAAGCTTTTCGCCAAGGTCGTCATCATCCCTGGTGATCCCTTCTCTGGCCAAAAAAGCCCTTTCAAGGTTGACGGTTCTTTCACCGGCGACGAACACTTCTTGCTCGGAGCAATCTATGTCTGTCGCAAGCGACAACATTTGCAACAAATCATCTAAACCGAAGACACCGAGGACGGCATCACTGGCGAATTTGCAAGCACCGACACAATCGTACACCGTTGTGACGATGTCCATACGAGAAATCAGGGCCCCTTTCCCGTCGTACTCATAATGAAAAGCGGCCTTCTCTGTACCATAAAGCTCCTTCATCTGTTTCTTGGCTTTTTCATGCTTCTCAAGTCCTTTAGGTGTTTTATCAAAACTACTCATTTCTGGCGGACCAAATGCCCGGGTCGATTCCCCTCTGCTGGTAACTGCATTTGAAAGTGCCTTACCTTTTACAATTCTTGTATCCGCCAGTGGGGGTTCCAAACCTCTGGTATGGACGACATAATATTCGGCGCCTTTGCCGATTTCCCTGGCCGCTCTTACAGACCCTTCTGCAAACAGCTTTCCGATCTTGCCTTCGCGGTAGGCTATTTTGCGCATCAGGATATTGACGGTATCTTTGTCACGACGGTCAAGAGGGATATCTTCAGCATCTTCTTTAGTGAGGATCCCCTTGTCATACAGCTCATAAATCAAGGCGATAACCGCACCGGTTGAGGTTGCATCCAGGCCGTAATGATTACACATGGTGACGTTTTCGACCATTCCCACGAGATTGGTCGATTTGAGTCTTGATGAGAAGTCACCCATAGGAAAACAGGCGACGATGGTTTTCGGCAGGCCCGGCACGTTAGTTCGACCATAGCAACGGATAGGGCATTTCGCACAGCCGACATATTTATCGATATAGTCCTTGTCGAATTTATCTAAGAGTTCGTTGTTCCAACCTTCCATGCTCGAGGCTTCATAATTACCGATTACGGCCAAGCTGGGATCCACCATAAAATTCTTGGGGACCTGAGTAGCGCAAATACCGTTAACATGATCAGACACAGCCTCTATCCCCTTATACAGTTTTTTGTTGATTTCCAGAAACCTTTTGGGCTTATCCAGTTCGGTCGAACCGGTACCGCGCGCAGCGATGGCCTTGAGGTTTTTTGATCCCATAACGGCGCCAAGGCCTGTTCTCCCTGCAGTATTTTTTCCCGTACCTTTAATACATGCGTAGCGAACGAGATTTTCCCCTGCCGGTCCGATAGAGATGACCTGGGTACCAGCATCCGCTGTTTTAATAATTGCATCCTGGGTTTCATGGGTCCCCTTTCCCCAGATATGAGCGGCGTCTTTCAACTCAGCCTTATCGTTGACAATACTCAAATACACCGGTTTTTTACTACGGCCGCTGATAATAACCTGGTCATAACCCGCAAACTTTAATTGTATAGGAAAGAGGCCGCCAATATTCGATTCGCCGTAGGTGCACAGGGGAGACATGGCTGTAATGGTCATCCGGCTTGAAGAGGGTGCACGAGTTCCCACCAGCGGCCCGACTCCAAGAATAAGTTTATTTTCTGGAGAGAGTGCATCGGTGCCAGCCTTCACTTCATCGTACAGAGTTTTGATATTTAAACCCCTGGCACCGATATATTTCCCAATTTCATAGTTCGTTGTCGGCTCCATGTTGATCTTACCAGTGGTGAGATCAACCCGTAGGACAGTTCCGCCATATCCACCATATCCATCTTTAATAGGTGTTTCATGTGCCAGGGCATGGGAGTTATTCCCAATATAAATTCCAGCAGCAGCTCCACCGACAACTAATCCAGTGCTCTTTAAAAATCTCCTTCTTGATACTTTACCAGTTTTTTCCTCTCCCTTTGTTGGCTTATTGGACACCTTTTTTTCTTTATCTGCCATTTTTCTTTCCTCCTTTAAAAATTAAATGGGTGCGGGCAGTGTCATCCCACAAAAAGTTGTAATGTTATGATTCGGAAGGTGGACGTCCCAACCAACGG
>JABXKU010000117.1 GCA_013619105.1 Desulfuromonadales bacterium | reverse complement strand
GGATCGGTGCCCGGATCGGTGCCCGGATCGGTGCCCGGATCGGTGCCCGGATCGGTGCCGGTTCCGCCCTTGTTTTTGCCGCCTTTGCCGTAGCCGCCCTTGCGGCTACTCGATTCAGTGCTATCCGAATATTTTCTGCTCATATGACTATTCCCTTTTTATCGCAGGTTACACTCGCGGGTAAAATTCCCGCCCGCTAAACAGCTCAGCCGGGCTTGCCGCTTAATCGTCATCCTGGTCGTGGCAGGAGGTGCAGGTGGCTTTAGGCGGATTCGTGGCGCCGTGATGGCTGCCCGAAATGGCGCCCATGGTGCTGAACAGTGGCGCGAACTGGTCGGGGAAACCGCTTTGGGTGCAGCCCTGGCACAGGGAGTCGCTGCCGACGCACCAGTTGACACCGTTGTTCCATTTGCGGGTCGGGCAGTCGGCGTAGGTCAGTCGGCCCTTGCAGCCGAGGCTGTTCATACACAGCTCGGTATCGCTGAGGGAGGTGGCCCAGCCGCGGCCGCGCCGGGGGCAGCTGCTGTGCACCGTGTGGCCGTATAGCTCTGTGGGCCGTCCAGCGGAATCGAGGCTGGGGTTGTTGCCGGCCAGCAATTGGGCGATGGTCCAGACGATCCAGTCGGGATGGGGTGGGCAGCCCGGAATATTGATCACCGAGCGGCCGGTGAGGGCCTTGACGCCCTCAATCCGTGTCGGGTCGGGCGCACCGCCTGAAACGCCGCCGTAAGCGGCGCAGGTGCCGATAGCAAGAATCTTCGTGGCTCGTGCCGCCAAGTCGTTGACCGCCTCCATGGCGGTGACATCGACATTGTTTTCCGACCAGAGGATGCAGGTCTTGCCGTTGTAGATGGTCGGGATGCCCCCTTCCACCGCCAGAATGAAGGAGCCCGAGTCGACGCTGCGCAGGGTTTCTACGGCCAGGTCGCCCGCCGCTCCCATCAGGTTGGGATGGTAGGCCAGGTTAATGGTGTTGATCAGCAGGTCGGTCAAGTCCACCGGGCCGCTGTCGGAGATGCGGTTTGCCAGGGAGATGGTGCAGCCGGTGCAGCCAGAGGCCGACAGCCAGATAATGGGCGGCCCGCCGCCGGCGGCGAGAACCTTGCCCAGCGGTCCGATAGTGGAATGCAGGCCGAGTGCGGCGGCGGAGGCGGTGCAGTACTTTAAAAAATCCCGTCTTGTAATTCTCATTGGCCTTGCTCCTTTTTCCTTTTTGTTCCGGTTAAAGAGGGGCTGCTTAGTAAAGCCTAGTTGAACGAAGGGTAAAAACCCGAATGAAAGGGTCTTTCTTATGTGAAATGCTAGGAAATAGAGCAATGACTATGCCAAAACAATAAAAAAGTGTTATGGCAAAGGGGCTTGCGCTGCCCCTGAATCTAACAATTCCGATCGTTTATCGCTTGTGTTGGGCCTGAATGTTATGGCTGTCCGTGGCTGAAGCGCTGGCAGTAGTCTTTTCCCAATCCGTCAAAAGGCCGTTCATTTGTGTAGGAAATGGCGACAGGGAGTCGCTTTTTTCTGCCCAGTTGCCGGTGATACTAAGGATCGGGGCTTTTATGTCAGCCTCTGACCCCGGCTTGAGCGATGACCTGCGGCTTTTTGCCTGGGCGCATCACATGCACTGCGCAGGACAGGCAGGGGTCGAAGGAGTGAATCACCCGCAGCACCTCCACCGGTTGGGTTTCGTTGCTCACCGGCGTGCCGACCAGGGCCTGCTCCATCGGCCCTCTGACGTCGTTACCGTCCATGGGCGAGGCGTTCCAGCAGGTCGGGGTGATCACCTGATAGTTGCCGATGGCCGGGCCACCGCTGGCCGAACGGGTGCCGCTCGAAGCGGTGCTCAGCCAGTGGCCCAGGGCGCCGCGGGGTGCTTCGGTGAGGCCTTCGCCGGACTGACTGTAGCCGCTACTGTAACTGCTGTCGTAAACCGGGTCGCCGATTACCAGCTGATCCAGCCAGCCGAACATGGCGTCAGTGATCTTCTGCGCCTCCAGGGCCCGGGCCATGTGCCGATCCATGACCGATACTCCGGCCCAGTAGTCGCCGTTGACCCACATGCGGGCCAGGGGGCCGCATTCCATGGGCGCGCCGTTGTAACGCGGCGCTTTAAGCCAGGAATAGGCGTCGGTTTTGCTCGCCGGATCGACGGTCACCGTGCTGCCGCTGGCCGGGTGCTTGTTGTCGGTGGCATCGGCATACCAGGAGTAGCTCACCTGCTCGCGGATGTTACTGGTTGAGAGCGCCTGCACGCTGTTGGGCGCCGAATCGTAGACCAGGCCTCGGCGTAGCAGACGATTGGGACTGTTGCTGTCGTCCAGGTCGAAGGCGCCGTAGGCCATTAGGTTGCCGTGGCCCTTGCCGATATCGTTGTAGTCCCCATAGACCGATTCCAACAGTTGTACGTCGGGGATGTAGCTCAGGTCGATGAACTGCAGCAGCTCATCGAGATAGGTGGTAAAGGTGTTGATAGTGCTCGCTGTGGGCTTGGTGGTGAAGCCGCCGGCCTGGCAGGCCGAGGGGTGGGGCATCTTGCCACCGAAGATGGCGCCCATCTCGTGGGCCTTGCGGCGCATGGTGATGGCGGTGGTGAGATGGTTGCTGATCTGTTGCAGGCTGCTACTGCGCATCAGATCGACGTTCCAGGCGGGACTCCAGGGGGCGCCGGCTGGGGCACTCACGTAGTCGAGGGCGGCCAGCAGGTAGAAATGCAGGATGTGCGACTGCAGGAAGTTGGCGCCGAGAACCAGGTTGCGCAGGATGCGGGCGTTGCTCGGAACGCTGGTGCCGGCGGCCTTCTCCAGGGCCAGGGTCGCGGCCAGGCCGTGGGAGACGGGGCAGACGCCGCAGATGCGCTCGGTGAGGTAGGGGGCGTCCTTGGGATCTCGGCCGGTGAGGATCTGCTCGAAGCCGCGAAACTGGGTGCCGGTGCAGCGGGCGTCGATGACCTGCAGCACGCCATCGACGGTGTCGATGTCTACTTCGACCTTGAGGTGCCCCTCGATGCGGGTTACCGGATCGATGACGGTGAAGGAAGAGCCCGTCCCTCCCGTTCCGCCGCCAGTATCACCACCGGTCTCGCTGGTGTCGCTGGCCGGGTTCCCGGAGCTTGAATCGCTGCCTCCGCCACCGCCACAGCCCGATGCGGCTAACAATGCTCCGGCTCCCAGAGCGCCCAGCACGGTCGTGGAGTTTAAGCCGATATCTCTGTCTTCTTGAGTATGGTCTTCTCTGTCGCTGCTATTCCAATTCTTGGTCATAAGGCCAATCCTCTTTGGTAACAGGCTGAAATTTTGCAAAACTCCTATGAAGAGCTTCCCCTTTTGAACTGCCTACGTATCCCTGCTAAAAGGAAGTCCCTTGACCTTCGATGCAGGTGAGGGCGGGCAGATAATTGGTGATGCGTCTATGTCATCTCATTATATGGATTTAGCAATGTGTGTGCCAGGGGCCGAAAAGCTGTCTGCACAGGTCAAACCCTAGTGGGTTTAACATTGTGATACCAATAGTTTGTCTCTGTATTAAATCGGTCAAAAGCTACTTTTCGCTAGGCGATGTTTACCCATCCGATCGGTGTAATGCTTCGACGATTGGCCAAATTCCGACAGAGCGTCTGTTAAATGACGACACTTTTTGTGGGTATTTACTGCTAATTGGGTAGGGAATGGCGCAGATAGGGAATGTGTGAGGGTTGGGATCTGTCATCAATCTCCGACAGATTTATGTAAAGGGCTGTTAAACTATGGAGTTAGGTGCGTTTGTTGTTGAGATTATGGGAGAGGGAGCTGTTAAGTCTGGCCGCTATTTAATGCTTTGGTCTGCCGAGGTAGTAAAAAAGAGGGCGGGGGAGGCATTTTATTGTTCCTACCTCCCCCGCCCATAATTGAATTTTCGATTACTCCGGCATATTCGGAATCTTGGTGATCTCCCCTTTGTGATTTCTCAGGGTGTATTCCTTTTCGTTCTTGTCGACAATGTAATAGTCCGGCATCAGCGGAATTTTGCCGATATTGGTGGCCAGCACGTACATCGGCTGGGCCAGGCCGGTGGTGTGCCCACGCAGGGCGTCGCGGATCAGTTCGGCGCCTTTTTCTACCGGAGTGCGAAAATGGTCGATGCCCGGTGCGGGTTCGCAGTAGAAAACGTAGTAGGGGCGAATGCGGGTGCGTAGCAGTTTCAGGTGCAGTTCCCTGAAGGTCTCCACGTCATCGTTGATTCCCTTGAGCAGCACCGCCTGGTTGCCGACGTTGATACCGCAACTCATCAGTTCGTAAACGGCCCGTTCCGTCTCTTCGGTAATTTCTTTGGGATGGTTACACTGGGTGTTAATCCATACCGGCACCTTGTGGAAGCCGCCAATGGCTTTCTTTAAGCCCTCGGTAATCCTTTGCGGCAGCACGATGGGCAGCCGCGTGCCGATGCGGATCATCTCAATGTGCGGCATTTCGCGCAGTTTGGTAATCAGGTACTCCAGCTTTTCATCCGACAGCAGTAGCGGGTCGCCACCGGTAATGAGCACGTCGCGAATCTCCGGGTGTTCGGCGATCCAGGTCAGGCCTTCCTCCACATCGAAACGCAGTTTCAAGTCCTGGTCGACCACCAACTCTTTGCGGAAGCAGTGCCGGCAGTAGATGCCGCACACCTCGGTGACGGTAAAGGCGATGCGGTCGTGGTACTGGCGGGCAATGCTATCCGGGCGCACCTCTTCGGTCTCGCGGTTTTCCTTCCACATCAGGTAGTGTTCCATGCCAAACTTGTTGACCTTTTCCTGCATCGAGGGCAACACCTGCCTGCGGATCGGACAGTTCGGGTCGTCTTTGTCCATCAATGACGCAAAATAGGGGGTGGTTCCCCATTTGGTGTCCAGGGTCTGAATGGCTTTTCGCTCTTCATCGCTGACGTTGATGTATTTTTCGAGTTTTTCAAGGGTGTTTACTTGATTTTGACTCTGTTCGACCCATACTTCAGGCATTGGTTCTCCTTGTTTGTTAAGCGGTTACGGGCTGCGCGAAGAGCGCAACCCTGTAAAAGGATAGCGTAAGCGAAGCTGCATAAGGGCCGCAGAGGAGGTGGAATGGGGATAAGCGTGGTCGACTGCGGTGTGCAGCGTCCCAAATGTGTTTATTTGATTTGAAGTAGACAGAGCGACCCGCGACCCGATTCTGTGGATGGCCCAGAATCAAGCGCTACTCTGAAAGAAAAGGAGATCTGTGAAGCATCGCACAGGGCAATGTTCTTGACGATTCTCCTTGCGGGACCAGAACGGAACACCCTGGCAGGGCGTCGTCTGTGAATCCTGATAATACACGGATTGGTGGCCAAAGGTCAAATCTTGGGCTTGGCCTCCAAAAAGGACATGTTGGTCGAGCGTGCTGTGCAACAACAAAGCCGCAACCTTTGCAGGTAGCGGCTCTGTCGAATCAATGTAATTTCCCCGTATGCTCAGCGGAGTTTTCAGCGGTATATGCGGCTAAAGGTCAAGCTGACAAAGGTTTATGGCGCATGCTCGCCGTAAATGAAATCGTGCCAGATCACCAAAGCAAAGTGTTTCACCTTGTCGTCTACAACCACAGAAGAGAAGCCAATGTTGGTTATGTCATGGGCCTGATCTGAAATCATTGAGTTCAGTTCCGATTCTTGCTCCGGCAGTTCTAGAATGACGTGTTTTTGTTTGTTCATGGCACCTCCATTGGATTTGAAGTTGAACCTTCTAAACTTGATCAAACGGGCTATGAATTATCTAGGCATGACCTATATTAAAAACTACCACGCTGCGGCATGCTGTCAACATGATGAGTAAAGGAAAATTAGAAAGCTGATTTCACAAGATCTGATTTGGAAGGCATCGGAATTGATCTGTATTTTACGTATTGACCGAATCTATAACACTTTTTTCTGCTGCCGTAGAACCTTCAAATATAAAAGCCCCCGCATTCACCGTGCGGGGGCTTTTATATGAATAATTATGCTGTCGCTGGA
>JABXKU010000116.1 GCA_013619105.1 Desulfuromonadales bacterium | reverse complement strand
GCCGAATTACTTGGAAGGTGGAGAGTTAAAAACTTTCAATTGCGTCATTGCGAACCCTCCATTTTCCTTAAAAAAATGGGGCGCTGACCAGTTTAGCTCGGATATCTATGGCCGAAATTTATGGGGATGTCCTAGTGATTCTAATGGAGATTTCGCCTGGTTGCAGCACATGCTCTATCACCTGGCCCCCAACGGCTCTTTGGGCCTGCTGCTGGCCAACGGCTCCATGAGTTCCAATACCAACACCGAGGGGGCTATCCGCCGGGCGCTGGTGGAGAACGATCTGGTCGAGTGCATGGTCGCTCTGCCGGGGCAGCTATTCACCAATACCCAGATTCCCGCCTGTATCTGGTTGCTCACCCGCAACAAAAAGGCGCAGGGAGATCTGGCCGACCGCTCCGGCAAGGTTCTCTTCATTGACGCCCGCAACCTCGGCTACATGAAGGACCGCGTGCTGCGCGACTTCAAGCCGGAGGATATTCAAAAGGTCGCCGGGGTGTTTCATGCCTGGCAACAAGGTGAGGGGTACGCCGACGAGGCGGGATTCTGTAGCTCGGCGACGCTGGAGGAGATCAAGAAGCACGATTTCGTGCTGACGCCGGGTCGCTATGTGGGTGCGGCGGAAGAAGAGGATGATGGCGAGCCGTTTGCCGACAAGATGGTGCGGTTGACGGCGAATTTGCAGGAGCAGTTTGCGCAGAGTGCGGAGTTGGAAGGGCAGATTAAACGGAATTTGGCGGGGCTTGGTTATGAGTGCTGAATGGCAAGCCGTGCCTCTAGGCACGCTATTAGAAACAATCATTGATTACAGGGGAAAAACACCACCTAAGTCCCCTGTAGGTATACCTACCTTGACTGCTGCTAATGTGAAAAATGGCCGCGTTGACCTCTCCAGTGTTTCGTATGTTAGTAAAGAAACCTACGATAAATGGACAACTCGGGGATTCCCTGAGTCTGGTGATGTATTAATAACAACCGAGGCTCCAGTTGGCGAGGTGGCGTCTTTCCCAGGCGATAAAACATATTTAATCACTCGCCGTGTTATTGCTCTGCGTGGCAAAAAGGGCGTATTGGATAATGATTTTCTTCTCTATTCACTGCTGTCTCCAAGATGCCAAAATAAGCTTCTAGAGAAAGTAAGGGGGTCAACTGTCCCTCGAGTTTTGAAGCCAGATATCACTGACTTGGAGATTTTCCTTCCTTCCTATGAAGTACAAAGGAAAATATCACAGGTATTTTCATCAATAGACGAAAAAATCCAACTCAACCGCCAAATCAACCAAACCCTCGAACAGATCGCCCAGACCATCTTCAAAAGCTGGTTTGTCGATTTCGAGCCGGTCAAAGACAAGATCGAAGCCAAAGCCGCAGGCCGCGACCCCGAGCGCGCCGCCATGTGCGCCATCAGCGGCAAGCTAGAGCCCGAACTTGACCAACTCCCCCCCGAGCAACGACAACAACTGGCCGTCACCGCTGCCCTGTTTCCCAATGAGCTGGTGGAGTCGGAGTTGGGGTTGATTCCGGCGGGGTGGGAGGTAAGGCTACTGGGTGACGTGACTAGTTATTTAAGAAGAGGTGTGTCGCCTAAATATACTGAAGACGGTGGCGTAATGGTCCTGAATCAGCGATGTATTCGAGATAATGTCGTAGATGTATCGAAAGCTCGAAGGCATGATGTTAGCCTGCGCAAAATTGATGGTAGAGAGCTTTTCATCGGCGACGTTTTGGTAAATTCCACGGGGGTCGGAACGTTGGGCCGTGTTGGACAGATACTTGACCTCTTGGAAACGACTATTGTTGATTCCCACGTCACCGTCGTAAGGGCCAAGAGCCCAATAACCTGGAATTATCTAGGCATTGAATGTCAGCGGCGTCAAATCGAAATTGAACAGCTTGGTGAAGGCTCTACAGGTCAGACCGAATTAAATCGGGGAAAGTTTGCGGGCTTGCCGCTTACCGTCCCGTCGCATGCGGCTCTACAGGCTTTTGACGCGCTCACGGTGCCCTTTCGTCAACAGATAGCGGCTAATCTTCGGCATGCAAAATCTCTAGCCACTCTTCGCGACACTCTGCTACCCAAACTTCTCTCCGGCGAACTCTCTGTCGAGAACTTGCAACAGGAGGCCACGGCATGAGTGTCACAATCCCCTTTTCCCTGCGCATCTTTGTCGCCGACGGCGACCCTGATGGCCTGCGCCTGGTAGAACGCTCCAATTGGATCGGTAAGGCGGTGGTTTTCCCTCGGGCGCTGCTGCCATCGATAAAGAAGCGGGACGAGTTCGGTCAAACCGGCGTCTATCTCCTTCTCGGTCCCCGGGGGGACGGCGAAGGAGATATGCTTTACATCGGTGAGGGTGACCCGGTGCGCGATCGGCTGGAAGCGCATTATGGGCAAAAGGACTTTTGGACCAGGGCAGTCTTTTTTGTCGCTGGGGCTGGGCAACTCAATAAGGCCCATGTGAAGTTTCTCGAATCGCGGCTGCTCCAGTTGGCCAAGGCGGCCCGGCGCATGACTCTAGATAATCGCAAAGACGAATCCGAACCGACCCTTTCCGAAGCCGACCGCGCCGACATGCTGGTCTTTCTCGAAAATATGCTCGGGATGCTGCCTGTACTGGGGATTCACGCCTTCGAGCAGGCGTCGTCCATCGCTGCGGTCAAAGGGGATGCGGCGCTTACCTGCAATGGAAAAGGCGTTTCCGCAAACGGTTACGAAGCGACACAAGGTTTTGTGGTCATGGCTGGTTCGCAGGCCGTTGGGGAAGAGGTAGCTTCGATGCAGCAGTACGCCTCTGGAGCCTATGAATTGCGTCAGGAGCTAATCAAAAATGGGATTTTGAAAAATACAGGCGAACGTTACCTGTTTGAAGAGAATTATGTTTTCAGCTCACCTTCCACGGCGGCAGGTGTTGTTTTGGGTTGTAGTGTGAACGGTCGAACGGTGTGGAAAAATGGCCAAGGGATAACGCTCAAGAAGTTGCAGGCGCGTGAGGTAGCAGAGGCGGCAGCATCGCACAGTTAAAGATCTAGTCGAGAAAAGGATTTACTATGCCCACGATTATACCAAAAGTATCTGAGGTGAAAAACCTTCAGGACCTCAGCAAGGTTATTGTTCTTCCTCTTATTGCTGTCTCCTACATCTTCCAGACGGGTTTGTCGCTGCGGCTTGGTGCTTGGGCATTTAACATCCCTGGGCAGGCATCTCCAGCCGGAATAATTTTTTGGACTCTTGTCATTTTCACATTGAAGGCAATATTCATCTCAGTGGCGGCAGTCCTCTTATATGTCGTCCTCTTTTATATTCACGTCGGGTTGATGTATTTTAGAGTAAATTTTCTCCCTTCAGTTGCCCTCCTTTTTATTGCTCTAGGATTTTACGGTGTGTTGACAGAAGGTGCAGTTGGCCCGCTTTCGATAATACATAATTCCTGGTTCTACACCGCATTTGTAATAGGTTTTTTTCTTCTGCAAGCTATAAATCAATTTGATGAAGTTGGTCTGCCACCGCTTTTCTCAATTGGTGAATGATCGACTTATAGGGTCTCTGTCTCTATGAATTGTTGCGAGGGCGAATGATCACTGAAGACCAACTCGAACACCTTTGCCTCGAATGGTTCCGCGCCCAAGGCTACACCTACGCCTACGGCCCCGACATTGCCCACGACGGCGATGCGCCGGAACGTAGCGACTACCTGCAGGTTGTCCTCTCGGGTCGGTTACTCACCGCCCTGCAGAAGATCAACCCGCACATCCCCCTCGCCACCCTAGAAGAAGCAGCCCTGATCGTCACCAAGCCCGAATCCCCGGTGCTGATCCACAACAACCGCGCCTTCCATAAGCTCCTCCTTGAAGGGGTGCCTGTCGAGTACCGCGCCGGCGACGAGATCAAATCAGACCATGTGCAGCTGATCGACTTTCACAATGTCGAAAATAACCAGTTTCTGGTCGTCAACCAGTTCACCATCAAGGGCAGCAAGCAGCTGCGCCGCCCCGATATCGTCGTCTTTATCAACGGCCTGCCGATCTCGGTAATCGAACTGAAGAACCCCGCCGATGCTAACGCCGATGTGTGGAGTGCCTACAACCAGCTGCAGACCTACAAGGACGAAATTGCCGATCTGTTCGTCTGCAACGCGGCCCTCGTGCTCTCTGACGGACTGACGGCACGTGTCGGTTCGCTGACCGCTAACAAAGAACGTTTCATGCCCTGGCGTACCCTTAAAAACGAAGACGACAAGCCGCTGCTGGAATACGAGCTGGAAAAGGTGGTCAAGGGCTTCTTTGACCGGGAACTGCTGCTCGATTACCTCCGTTACTTTGTGCTGTTTGAACAGGATGGCGACAAGCTGATCAAAAAGATCGCTGGCTATCACCAGTTTCATGCGGTGCGCGAAGCGGTGCGGGTGACCCTGATCGCAGCGGCACCGACCAGCCAGTTTGAGATTGGCGATGGGCGGGCCACCTGGGGGCGTGAGGTGCAGCCCGGTTGCCGCAAGGCGGGGGTGGTATGGCATACCCAGGGTTCGGGCAAGAGTATCTCCATGTGCTGCTACGCCGGTAAGTTGCTGCAGCAGCCGGAGATGAACAATCCGACCATCGTGGTGGTTACCGATCGCAACGACCTCGATGGCCAGTTGTTTGATACTTTTTGCAATGCGCAGGAACTGCTCAAACAGACCCCGGTGCAGGCCGATAGCCGCGAAGAATTGCGTGAATTGCTCGCGGCGCGCCAGTCGGGGGGCATCATTTTCACTACGGTGCAGAAGTTCTCTCTGCTCAATGACGAGGGGCAGCACCCGACCTTGAGCGAGCGGTCCAACGTTGTGGTGATCAGCGATGAAGCCCATCGCAGCCAGTACGGCTTTAAGGCCCGCCTCGACACCAAGACCGGTCAATACATCTATGGCTACGCCAAGCACATGCGCGATGCCATCCCCAATGCCTCGTTTATCGGCTTTACCGGTACACCGATCTCTACCGAGGACAAAGACACTCGTGCGGTGTTCGGTGATTATGTCAGCATTTACGATATCCAGGATGCGGTGGACGACGGGGCGACTGTGCCGATCTACTATGAATCGCGCCTGGCCAAGCTCGATATCAATCAGGCCGCCTTTGAGGGACTGAACGAGGAAGTCGAAGAGGTTATCGAGGACGAGGAAGATATCAGCTTGCGGGAGCGCACTAAGAGCAAGTGGGCGGCGCTGGAAAAGCTGGTCGGCTCCGGGCCACGCCTGCAGGAGGTAGCCAAGGACTTGGTGCAGCATTTCGAGGCGCGCACAGCCATCCTGGACGGCAAGGCTATGATCGTCGGCATGAGCCGGGAGATCTGCGCGCACCTCTACAACGAGATAATCAAGCTGCGCCCCGAGTGGCACGAAGACGATCCTGAAAAAGGGGCGATCAAGGTTGTCATGACCGGCTCGGCAGCGGACAAGGCGTTACTGCAGCCGCACATCTATAACAAGGCTACCAAAAAAAGGCTGGAGAAGCGCTTTAAGGACGCCACAGATTCCTTCAAACTGGTCATCGTGCGGGATATGTGGCTGACCGGGTTCGATGCGCCGAGCTGCCACACCATGTATGTTGATAAGCCGATGCGTGGTCACAACCTGATGCAGGCTATCGCCCGGGTTAACCGGGTGTTCAAGGATAAGCCGGGCGGGCTGGTGGTCGATTACATCGGCATCGCCAATGAGTTGAAGCAGGCGCTGAAGATTTACGCTTCGGCCAAGGGCAAGGGGGCGCCGACCCTGCGCGCCGAAGAGGCCCTGGCTATCCTGTTGGAGAAGCTGGACGTGGTGCGCGGTATGTTCCATGGATTCGACTACAGCGACTACCAGACAAAGGCCCACTTGATCCTGGTGCTGGCGGCCAACCACCTGTTGAGCCTGCAAGACGGCAAAAAACGCTTTCTCGATGTGATGGCGGCTATCACCAAGGCTTACTCGCTGTGCGGGACCCTTGATCAAGCGGCGGCGCTGCGAAAAGAGATCGCCTTTTTTTCGGCCATCAAAGCCGCCATTGTCAAATACACCACTGTCGATCAGAGACGCACAGACGAAGACAAGAACAGCTCTGATTCTGCCGCTGACG
>JABXKU010000115.1 GCA_013619105.1 Desulfuromonadales bacterium | reverse complement strand
CTCGGTTATGTTCACTCCATGGCTCACCAGCTTGGTGGTTTCTACAACCTGCCTCACGGCGTTTGTAACGCGATCCTGCTGCCCGTCGTTTGCGAATACAACCTGATCGCTTGCCCGGATCGTTTCGCTGACATCGCCACCTTCATGGGTGTTGATACTTGTGGCATGACCCTGACCGAAGCTGCTGAAGCCGGTATCGCTGCTATTCGCGAACTGTCCGCTTCTATCGGTATCCCCACCGGTCTGACCGAGCTCGACGTTAAAGAAGGCGACTTCAAAATAATGGCCGAGAACGCTAAGAAAGACGCTTGCCAGTTCACCAACCCGCGTACTGCTACGCTGGATCAGGTTATTGGCATGTTCGCGGCTGCTATGTAATTTTTAGCAACGCGATGCAAGACTTGAAACGCCCGGCCTTTTGGTCGGGCGTTTCTTTTTGTGCTGGGCAAAAACCATAGGTGGAATTCTTTATGCAAAATGGCCCTTTTATGGGGGGCTGAGGTGCTCATGGCTGTGTGATAGGGGTTGCTTTTCGGCAGGGTATTTGCGACGATTGATCGCTCTCTTTGCAGTTTACAAATAATCGCAATGGTTTTGCAGGTGAGGGGGCCACCCTTTGGGATGCCCTTTCTGCTTTGATGTGGGGGAAGAACATGAAAGAAGTAATGGAGTGGCTTCAGTCCCGTGTTCAGGGCGACCTTCTGCCTTGGTCCGATCAGCAGTCCGCAGCGCACCGTTTTGGCCTCAGCTACCGTCAGGTAGAGCAGGTCGCCCTGGAAAATGGCCTGTTGCCAGCTCGCTATCAACGCAACCGCAACATGATCTCCCTGCAAGAGCAATTACGGTTATTTCGCAGCCGGGCGGTGGTGATCGGTTGCGGTGGGCTGGGTGGCTATATCGTCGAAGAGCTAGCCAGGCTTGGTGTTGGTCATATTGTCGCGGTAGATTACGATGTCTTCGAGGAGCACAACCTTAATCGCCAATTGCTGGCCACGCCCGATTTTCTTGGAATGAATAAGGTCGCCGCCGCCGCTCGACGCGTTGATCGTTTAAACCCGGCTGTGGACTTGATTCCTGTGTGCGAGGCTTTCGGCTCTGAAAATGGTCGACAGATATTGGCAGGTGCCGATATTGCCATCGACGGCCTGGATAGCATTACCGTTCGACTAGAGTTAGCTGAGGCTTGCCGCTTAGAAAATATACCATTGGTCTATGGTTCCATTGCCGGATGGTACGGCTATGTAGGCAGCCAATTTCCGGGCGAGCGAACCATGGATAAGATCTTTACCGACGATGCCAGCGACCGGGGGGCGGAAGCCGAGCTCGGTAACCCCTCTTTTACTCCGGCGGTTATTGCCAGCCTAGAAGTGGCCGAAGCCTGCAAAATACTCCTCAATCGGGGCACGCCACTTAGAAAACGTTGCTTGTCCATCGATCTGCTCGACATGGAGTTCGTCGAAATTGGATGCTGAAATTTTGCGGTTGGTCAAGCGCTGTCTCTGTGACGCTATGATCATTCATAATAAAGCTATATCCGCCTGCGTTCACCGTGTTGGACTTTCTTAGTGATGAGGGAAGCATGGTAACGGCCTATCTCGGCCTTGGGGCCAATTTGGGTGATCGCCTGTCTGCCTTATGTGGAGCACGACAGGCTCTGAATGAGTTGCCAGGGGTCACGGTAGTGGCCTCTTCGGCACTATACGAAACCGTTCCGGTGGGAGGGCCTCTGGGGCAAGATACCTACCTGAATACGGTTCTCGAAGTTGCCACGGATCTGCCCGCTAAAAAACTGCTGGCGCATTGCCTTGCAATCGAGAAGCTGTTCGGGCGAGAGCGCCTAGTTCACCATGGGCCACGAACTCTGGATATCGATCTACTGTTTTTTACTGACCTCGTATTCGAGGAAACGGAGCTGACGCTACCCCATCCCCGTCTTCATCTGCGTGCTTTTGTCCTGATTCCCTTACACGATTTGGCACCTGAGCTGTTTCATCCTGTGCAGGGGAAAAGCGTGCGCCAATTGTGTGATGAGTTGCCCCGCGATCAGGGGATTCACCGTTTTTCTAGGACCTGGTGATCTTATGCGATTACTTCAATTTCTGTTTCTGTTCTGGCTCCTTTACGCCCTGGTAAAGCTTTTTCGGGGCGCGACCAAGCGCCGTCCTCCTCAACCGGCACCGGAAAAGACCGAGGGCGGTGAAGAGATGCTTCAGGACCCTCATTGCGGCACCTATGTACCGCGCAGTCTGGCCGTGGAGCTCGTTGTCGATGGGCGAACCTGCCATTTTTGCTCTGAAAAATGTCGTGATGCCTATCGGGACTCCCATTAAGTTTCCAAACACTTCGTAGAAAGATTAAGATAGTAATTCCCTCTTAATATAGGAGCTGTCATGAAATTCTTTATCGATACTGCTGATGTGGATGAAATTCGTACTGCGCACGAAATGGGGCTGGTTGACGGAGTGACTACCAATCCGTCCCTCATCGCCAAGAGCGGCCGCGATTTTAAGGAAGTCATTACCGAAATCACTACCATCGTCGATGGTCCCATTTCCGCTGAAGTGGTCGCCCTTGACGCGCCGGGTATGATCAGCGAGGCACGGGACCTGGTCAAAATCCATCCCAATATTGTGGTTAAGGTTCCGATGACCGCCGAAGGTCTAAAGGCAACTCGCACCCTCGCAGACGAGGGCGTCAACATCAATGTGACGTTGGTCTTTTCGCCGATTCAGGCCCTGCTAGCCGCCAAGGCTGGAGCTGCCTATATTTCTCCCTTTGTCGGTCGCCTCGACGATGTCGGCCATGACGGCATGGATGGTATCGAGCAGATCCGCACCATTCTCGACAATTACGGTTATGCGGCGGAGATTATTGTCGCTTCGGTGCGCAGTCCGTTGCATGTTCTTAACGCTGGCCTGATAGGCGCTGATATTTGCACTATCCCGTTCGGGGTCATGCAGCAATTGGTCAAACATCCCCTCACCGACATCGGCATTGAACGTTTTCTGGCCGACTGGGAAAAAGTACCCAAGTAGTTTTCATCCGGAAACGGCCCTTTTCCGTTGTGGCGGCGTCAATCTGCTGCCTTCTTGTGACTCGGGGCCATCCCTGGTCCGTCGCCCATGGGGCAGCACGGAGGCTGTCAAACTTTTCAATCCTGAAAAGTTTTGCGGCGTACCGATGTACGCCTCCGCGCAAGTCCTTGTTTTTCTTGCCACGACGAAAAATTGCTCGTTTCCCATCTGAAAACGGCGCTATGCTCATCCGTAGTTTACGGATGAAAATTAATCATCAGAGCTGTGGTTTATCTTTCTGCAGGGACGAGGGGTACATGAATCTTCATGAATATCAGGCCAAGGAGCTGTTCCGCCTCTATGGTGTACCTGTGCCGAGGGGTAATGTTGCTGCTTCTGCAGGCGAGGCACAGCGGCTGGCTGAGGATCTTGGCGGGACGAGTGTGCTCAAGGCGCAGGTATATGCGGGCGGTCGCGGTAAGGCCGGTGGTGTACGGTTGGTCAAGACTTCGGCAGAGGCAGCCGAGGTGGCCATGTCCCTGCTCGGAAGCACGCTAATCACTCCCCAGACCGGGCCAGGTGGGCTGCCGGTGGCATGTTTACTGGTGGAAGAAGCTGTCGCTATCGAGGGGGAATTTTATCTCTCTATTACCCTCGATCGTGTCGCTTCCCGCTACTGTCTCATGGCCTCCGCCGCTGGAGGAGTCGATATTGAAGAGACGGCCAGGTGTGCACCGGAGAAGATTCATCGCCAGTTGATCGATCCCTGCCTTGGGCTGCGCTCCTTTCAGGCTCGCCACCTGGCTTTGGCTCTCGGTTTGCGGGGTTCGGTTTGCGAGGCAGCGGTCGAGTTGATGCTCAATCTCTATCGGCTGTTTCTGGACAAAGACTGCTCCCAGGTCGAGATCAATCCCTTGGTAACTACGGCCGACGGTCAACTGTTAGCTATGGATGCCAAGATCAACTTGGACGACAATGCTTTGTTCCGCCATCCGCAGGAGCAAGAGCTTCTTGATCACAGCCAGCTTGATCCCCTTGAAGTGCAGGCCGGCCGTTTTGATATTGCCTATATCAAAATGAGTGGCCGTATAGGCTGCCTGGTCAACGGTGCTGGTCTGGCCATGGCCACCCTTGATGTGCTGCAGGAGTGTGGAGGCCGGCCGGCTAATTTTCTCGATGTCGGCGGCGGTGCCAGCCGAGAAAAGGTCGCTGAGGCATTCCGTATCATTCTTCAGGACCGTGAGGTCAAGGGGGTGTTTGTCAATATTTTTGGCGGTATTATGCGGTGTGATATTGTGGCGCAAGGAATTATCGATGCAGCAGTACCGGTATCGTGCCGGCTACCTATTGTGGTGCGCATGGCCGGTGCCCAAGTTGATGTGGGCAAGGCTCTGCTGGCATCTTCCGGGCTCAACGTGACTTGCGTAGATGGTCTGGGAGATGGGGCCACGCGTATTGTTGAGCTGCTCGCTTAAATGATTGCGACAGTGTGCAGCTATTTTTTTTGTCGATGCTCTGACTCTCGAAATGGATATTAGCCGATGGCAATATTGATCGATCAAGATTCACGGATCGTGGTCCAAGGGCTTGGCCGGTCCGGACTGTTTCATGCCCAGCGCTGTCGCGAATATGGCAGTTCGATTGTTGCCGGAGTCACCCCCGGTAAGGGTGGCACTTATAGCGATGGCATTCCTGTTTTCGATACGGTCGCCGAGGCTGTGAAGCACGGTGCAGCGAATGTATCGATGATCTTCGTGCCACCACCGGCTGCAGCTGATGCCATTCTTGAAGCAGCATCGGCTGGCATTGAACTGGCGGTCTGCATCACTGAAGGGATTCCGGTGCGTGACATGGTGCAGGTTAAGCAGGCCCTACAGGGCAGCGCTATGCGCCTTATCGGACCTAACTGTCCCGGTGTAATTACTCCCGGTCAATGTAAAGTCGGTATTATGCCTGGCGATATCCATCGCCCGGGCTCGGTGGGAGTCGTTTCCCGAAGCGGCACCCTGACCTACGAGGCAGTGCAGCAACTAAGCGACGCAGGGCTCGGTCAATCGACCTGTGTCGGCATCGGCGGTGATGCTATTATTGGTAGTGGTTTTATCGACATGCTCGAATTATTCAATGACGATCCGGCCACCGAATCGGTGTTTCTCATTGGTGAAATTGGCGGCAGTGCTGAAGAAGAGGCCGCAGCCTGGATTCAGCGTCATATGCGTAAGCCGGTGGCAGCCTTCATCGCTGGAGTGACCGCACCACCGGGTAAGCGTATGGGCCATGCCGGTGCCATCGTCAGTGGTGGTAAAGGCCGGGCCGTGGATAAAATTGCGACCCTGCAAGGTTGCGGTATTCAAGTCGCCACCAGTCCGGCACGTATGGCAGAAGCTCTGCTTGAAACACTAAATCGCCGATAAAACAGGCGCTTGCAGCTTGTTTGCCGGAAGCTCAACGGTTGACTTTTGGCCTTGATTCGCCCTATGATGTGGGGTGATTAAGTGGTTAGGTAGTTTTCGATAACGGCCCTATTGGGGCCTTTTTTAAATCCAATATCGGTTTCGGATAAATATCGTTCCTGATATCGGAAATTCGGCAGGATTCATGGCAATATTAACGATTCGACACTACCCCGATCCCGTGTTGCAGCAGGTAGCGCAACAGATCCCCGAAATAGACGAGACCATCAAGACTCTGGCTCAGAACATGGTTGAAACCATGTATGCTGCGCCCGGAGTAGGCTTGGCGGCCCCTCAGGTTGGCATCAGTCAGCGACTAATTGTGCTCGACTGTTCGTCTAAAGGGGAGTCTGCGCAATTGATTATCGCTGTCAATCCCGAGATTGTGAGCCGCGAAGGTGAGCAGTTTGAGGAAGAAGGCTGCCTTTCGGTACCCGAGTACTACTGCCCCGTTCACCGTGCCCAGCGGGTCAGTGTGCGGTTTCTCGATCTGCAGGGGCAGACGGTGGAGATGGAAGCAGAGGGTTTTCAGGCGGTTGCCTTTCAACACGAGATCGATCACCTCGACGGCCTGTTGTTTGTCGATCGTCTCTCTTCGTTGAAGAAAAGCATCTGTCTCTTATACACATCTCCGAGCCC
>JABXKU010000036.1 GCA_013619105.1 Desulfuromonadales bacterium | reverse complement strand
TGACCGGGCTTTCAGCGTCTTATAGGTCACACTGATTATAGCACTACGCAAAGGGCAAAAATACGCAACTCGGCTTGTATCAGATGACTGCGGATAGAGGGACTGCACCCCAATACCCTTCTTCGCTGGGATTGGCCTTCTGCCGGCATAGAGTGGCAAGCTGATCTGCTTTTAGAGGGCGGGAAAAATAAAACCCCTGCATTTCCTGGCATCCCTGCCGACGCAAAAACTCCAGGTGTTCGATGGTCTCCACCCCTTCGGCGATTAACTTCAAACCGAGACTTTCGGCTATAGCAATGGTTGCCGAAACAATGGCCATATCGTTGGCATCTGCAGTGATATCACGCACAAACTCCTGGGCAATCTTGATGCGATCGATGGGGAAATTCTTCAGGTAGCAAAGGGAGGAATAGCCTGTACCGAAATCGTCGATAGCGATTTGAATGCCGAGTTTTTTGAGTCTAAGCAGCATATCAGTCGCAGTCTCAACCTTTTCCATGAGAACGCTCTCGGTGATCTCTAACTCAAGAAGGCAGGGCTCAAGCCCGGTGTCCTGAAGTACCCCTTCGATAAACGGCACCAAATCGGGTTGTTTGAACTGTTGTGCTGAAAGGTTTACGGCTATACGCAATGGCCCCAGGCCCGCCCGTTGCCACTCCACAGCCTGGGTACATGCTGTTCGAAGAATCCATTCTCCCAGCGGCTTGATCAGGCCCGTTTCCTCGGTCACCGGTATGAACTCAGCCGGAGAAACCATTCCCCGTCCTGGTGCATTCCATCTAACTAATGCTTCTGCACCGACAATTCTTTGGCTGATCAAATCCACTTGTGGTTGGTAAAGCAAGAAGAACTCTTTTTTATACAAGGCATTGCGCAGACAGTTTTCAAGATGATGACGCCTGGCAGCAAGTTGATGCAGCTCGTTGGAAAAAAAGTGGTAGTCACTGCGGCCATTTGTTTTCGCCGCATACATGGCAGCGTCTGCATGCTTCAGCAACGTATCAGAATCAGAACCGTTTTGAGGAAATAGGGAGATGCCTATGCTGCCAGATGAAAAGACCTCATTTCCATCGAGGTCATAGGGTGCTTCTGATAACTTTTTCAGGATCTTTTTTGCTATGCTAGCTACGACAAATTCACTTTTTATATTGTCCAGAAGCAACACGAATTCATCCCCACCCCAGCGGGATATGGTATCTCCTTTACGAACTACCGAACATAGCCTCCGGGTCACCTGCTGGAGAATTAAGTCTCCTTTGGCATGACCCAGAGTATCGTTAATCTGCTTGAAATTATCTAAATCGAGGAGCAACACCGCCACTGAATTGCCTGAGCGCTCGGCGTTGCCAAATGCTAGCGCCATATGATCCTTTAAAAGGGTTCGGTTGGGAAGTCCGGTGAGCGAATCGTGCATCGCCATCAGGTGCTTTTCCTGGTTGACTTTCAGCAACCGTTGACGCATATCCAGCAGAATCAAAAGCAGTACGCAAAGACTGGCCAAAAACACTGCAAAAACTATGATGACATATCTGTACCTCTGCCAAACGTCACTCAGGCGAATGTGTTTCAACGTTCGGTACGGCCCAATACGTAGTTCTCGATAGAGGTCATGCACCGGCTGATAATTCCGGGCTACGTCCCAGCCCATAATGCGGGCCTGTTGGGCGGCCTTTTCGTTTTTGGCCATTTTCAGCAGAGCTATGGCAACTTTGGCAGACAAGTCATCCGATGTTGTGGATAATTTGGAAAAGGGCCATTCCGGATAGATGTCAGTACTGTGGGGATAGGGAAAGGAGTCTTCTCCAATTGAGCAATTGTAGTGATCCTGTTTCCCATGGATTGTATGGAATTCTGCTATGTCGATCAGGCCTTCTGCCGCCATATTCTCCAGTGTGTCGGAACGAACTGTGCCGGCATCTGCCTGCCCTCGAAGAACTCCAAATACTACCTCGTCGTGAGTCCCGACGAAATCAACTTGGGCGAAGTCCTTTTCTGGATCGAAGCCCCTTTTCAACAATTCCCGCTTGGCCATTAACCAACCACCGAGCGAGTTGGGGGCAACGGCTATGAACCGAGTACCCTTAAGGTCATCAAAACTTCGAATATCCTCTCGGTTTTTAAGGGAGATTATCATTCCGGAGAATAAAGAAGTATCGCCCTTCTGGCGTCGGTTGCGCATCGTGACGATGGGACGAATACCATGGGTGTGTTCCAGTTCTACGTAGATGCCGGAATTAACCAGTATAAAATCGATGTTTTTCTTTGCTACTGCATCAAATATAGCAGCAAATTCTAGAGGTTTGATTTGAAAGGTATGACTTGGTATTTCCTTTTCTAGGTAATCAGTCAGAGATTGCCAGCGCTTAAGGGTGGCCTCACTGCCACGATTTGCAAGAATACCGATCGACACCTTTTCGACCGAGAAAACAAGAGAAGGAAAGCAAAAAATTGGAAGAAAAAGAACAACAATGAATTGAAGACGCTCGAAAAACCGTTTTGACAAGTTAAGCCTCCGCAACCAGGCCAGTTTGGCAGTCCCACCATTAAGTTAGGAAAAATCGTGCCTCACAACGATATGTTGTGAGGCACAAAGAAGACTATGTACTTGTTCAGTACTTGCCAAATTCCGCATCATTCAGTGCTATCACTGGAGTGGGGGATTGTACCGTTGACTTGCCACATTGGGAAGCGTCAATGCTAGCCGAAGGGGTTGCCAGCGCCTTGGTGCTGCTATAAGCGAGGGCTGCACGGGTCGCGGAATTTTGTCCGCTGAGTTTGAAACGGGACAACATCTGACGTAGCTGTTCCGCCTGGCTCGAGAGTTCTTCTGCGGCAGAGGCGCATTCTTCGGCATTGGAACTGTTTTGCAGGGTTACCTGGTCGATCTGGCCAAGTCCCTGGTTGATCTGACCGATGCCCTGCGATTGTTCGTGGGAGGCAGCGGCAATCTCGCTGACCAGGTCGGTGGCCTTAATAACTGCAACGACGATCTCTTTCAGGGCCTCTTCCGTTTCACCGGCGATCTGAGTGCCGTTGTCGGTCTTGTTTACCGACCCCTCAATCAACTCGGCGGTCTCCTTAGCCGCTTGGGCGCTGCGGGCTGCCAGATTGCGGACCTCTTCGGCAACCACAGCAAAGCCTTTGCCGTGCTGACCGGCGCGCGCCGCCTCCACAGCGGCATTCAGGGCCAGTAGGTTGGTCTGGAAGGCGATCTCGTCAATGACTTTGATGATCTTGGCGATATTTTGCCCCGAGGTATTGATGGCACCCATGGCGGTGACCATTTCGGTCATCAGTTCGCTGCCGCTGGTAGCGGCACTCATTGATTCATTAGACAGGGCATTGGCTTGATCGGCATTGTCAGCGCTCATCTGGGTCTGCGAAGCCATCTCGGTCATGGATGCGCTGATCTGCTCCAGAGAAGCCGCCGATTCGGTGGCCCCCTGAGAAAGGCTCTGACTACCTTCGGCAAGCTGCACGCTGCCGGCGGCAATCTGTTCGGATGCGGCTTGCAGCTGGGTAATCAGATCGCAGAGGTTGCTCACCATCTTATCGAAAGCTTGACCGAGGCGATCGTTTGAATGGACTTTGCCCATTTCAATGGTCAGGTCACCGGCAGCAATACGCTCGGCCAACACGGCCTTCTCTTCCAGGCCATCGGCCATGCGGTCGAGAGCGGCGGCCAAGGTGCCGATTTCGTCGTGACGGGTCAAGCGCAAACGACGGCTGACGTCACCGATCTTGACCTCTTCGGCAAAATCGACCCCCTGTTGTACAGCCTTGACGATGGAGGTGGCGATATAGAACAGCACCAAGCCGACGCCGACCAGAGTGAGAACGGCTGCGAGAATGCTAGCTCGCGCGATTCCGCCTAAGGGAGCGAACATGTCGTCGAATTCGGCGCCGGCAGCGATTACCCAGTCGGTGGCAGGAATGGTTTGGTAGGAGACGACCTTACTGACCCCCTGCCAGTCGTAGACCTGAAAGCCGCTACCCTCGCCCAACATCTTGCGGCCCCAGTCGTAATCGCCGATACCGCTGCTGAGAATCCGCTTGGCATCGGGGTGGGCGAGGAAGACCCCCTTTTTATCGACTAGATAGGCATAGCCGTGCTCTGCCACCTTAGCCGGTGAAACGTATTGTTCGGCAAAGAAACCGATGCGTACCGCGCCAATGCAGGCCCCCTGTGGCCGTCCTTGAATCGTTACCGGCACCGACAGGACCAGGATCGGTTCTCCTGAGACCCGGCTCTTGACCACTTCGTGGCCGACCTTGCCGACCAAGCTTTGCTGGAAGTAATGGCGATCTGCTACATTGAGTTGACCGACTAGGTCCTGTTGCGAGGCTGCGACCGCTATCCCGTCTTGGCCGATCACTGCCAGGAACTCGAATTCACCAGGGTAGTCCTGCATCATCTGCAGCAGTGCTGCCTCGCTCTGCAGGCCTGCTGTCGCCTGTCCTTCTGCCCCGCCAGTCAGTAGCGCTTGCACCACGTTGCGGCCTGCCAAGGTTCGAAAAGTGCGAGTTAGGTCAGTGATGTTGGTGTCGATTTGCTTGCTGATGTTGCCGGCAATGGTGTGCATCTGCTCCTGAAGAGCCGCCTCTACCGCTAGTTTGCCGGTACGGTAGGAATACAGACCGGTGACGCTTAGGCACAGTATGATCACTGCAAAGGTTGGCATGAGCAATTTAGCACGCAAGTTGAGTTTCATGATTGGTCCTTAGGTAGATAGATGTATGTGGCGTTATGTGGACTCTGATTAGGTGGCCAGCAGGCGCCGCGCATCGAGAAGTATTTTCACGCGGTCGCCAACCTTGCCGAGCCCCATGATATAACTATCGACTTGGCCTTTGCCGATGCCAGGCGTCGGTTCGACGTTTGCCGAGGGGATATCGGCAACCTCACAGACCCGGTCAACGATCAGACCAGTCGACTGGTCGTCGACATTGACAACAATAATGCAAGTGCGCTCGTCGTAATCTTGGCTGGGCAGCCGAAACCGCGCCCGCACATCCATCACCGGTATTACCTTGCCGCGCAGGTTGATGACCCCTTTGACGAAATTTGGCATGTCGGGAACCTCGGTAATCTTCTGAATGCCGATGATTTCGATTACATGGTGAATCGCGATGCCGTAATCCTCATCAGCCAGAAAGAACGTTAAAAACTTGTCCTTCTGAGTATCTTCCGTTTCGTAACCGGCATCATCCAGATCTAGAGGATCCTTTTCCATTACTTCGGCCATTTCGCCTCCTATGTGATTTGGGGCCGTTTTAAACGGCTTTTGCTATAAATCGCGCACTGTTCGTAATTGCCACTGCAATACCGGACCATTTTTCCAAGGTTATGACTGGTCATATCCAAGCAATAGCAATCTCGCTGGGGATTATTTACCAGCGGGCACACCTGAAACTTTCTTGGTCTAATGTCCGCAGGATCCATTTCCGTACACATCTGATAAATCGAAAAGGTCCGGTATGGGTCTTTTTGAGGGTCCTCGTGGTCAAGGTGGTCATCAAGAGCAGTATCGGTCATGATGTTTCTCCTTGCTGAAACCGTTTCATTGCCCGCCAATGTTAGTGCTGTTAATTGTCGTGACGAATCGTGTTCGCAGTGATTGATGTCAGACTTATTCAGGCGGCTAGAATTTTTTCTGTGTCGAGCAGGATGCGGATATTCTCGCCGATCTTTCCAAGTCCCTTGACGTAGCTGCCGGATGCCCCCTCGGTTTGAGCCTTAGGAGGCTCTACCTGGTTTTCGGGGATATCGACCACCTCGTTGACCCGGTCGACCACCATGCCCATGGTCTGGTGGGCTACTTCGGTGACGATGATGCAGGTGCGCGGGTCATATTCTTGGGGCGGTAGTTGAAAGCGCAGTCGCATATCCATGACCGGAATGACCTGGCCTCGAAGGTTGATAACGCCCTTGATGTGGGACGGCATACCCGGGACCTGGGTAATCTTTTGTACGCCGATAATTTCGGTGACGTCGCCTATGTCGAGACCGTAATCCTCATCCGCCAGACAAAAGGTCAGGTATTTATCTTTTTGTGTATCTTCATGGGCAATAAGGTCTGTGGTTTCATCTGGCATTAATAACTTTCCTCTTAAGGTTTTTGCGCGACTATGGCTGTAGCTCCCTGGGGGCTGGCCTTAAAGGCCTATGGCCGGACAGTGATTAGCGCGAAGTTCATTAGGGATGGTCCGGTATTAGCAAGTATCTTGCCAGAACATCTAATGACTTTTCTTTAATTGATTAGTGGGCCTCTATTTAAAGGGCTTTGTGGATTTTAGGGGTCATGAAAAAAAAACGTTTCCCGTGATGGGAGCCCATGCCGGTCTTTAGCGTGTGTCGTCGGACATAAGTGTTGCGTGACGGTTGTGTCCGGGAGACGATGTGGTGATGTGGTGATGTGGTGATGTGGTGATGTGGTGATGTGGTCGGGGGGGGGCTTTAGGCCAGACGACGATGGAGCCATGTTTAGAAACTTCAAAGGTGAACGAATGTCCTCAGCAGGATACGGATCCTTCCTCGAGGCAAAAAAAGCACCAGGCACTATCTGATGGATGATTGCAGCGGGTACCGACCACATCAGAACAATAATGAAATGGCACCTATTGTGGCGGAGAAAAAACTTAATCCACTGTTCGAAAATAGTTGGCCACTACATTTGGGGGGGCTGGGGAAACTGGAGCAGTGGGGAATGCTCTGGGGCGAGGGTAATTATTGTGCGACGGATGTGGGGCGATGGAGCGATTGCGTTCAGTTGATGTGGATGCTGTATTGGCACAGTTTGCGGTAAAGGGTCTGGCGGCTGATGTTTAATTGGCGGGCGGCCTTAGCCTTGTTGCCGCCGGCCCGAGTCAGGGCCGAACGAAGTCGGTCCTCTTCACTCTGGTTTTCGACGAGCAATGTCTCCTTAGCAACCGGTGTGGACATCTCGCGTAACTCTAAGGGTAAATCATCCACATCTATCAAGCCGGTTTCGTTGAATATGAAGGCGTGTTCTAGGGCGTGCTTCAGTTCTCGAATATTCCCAGGCCAGTCATAGGCGGCAAAGGTCTGCGCCACCCTTTCTGAGACGCCGATTACCGCCTTGTTGAACTGCCGGCAGTAGAAGTCGATAAAAGTATCTACCAGCAGCGGGAGGTCGTCCAGGCGCTGTCGCAGGGGTGGCATCCGCAAGTGAATGACTTTAAGGCGGAAATAGAGGTCTTCGCGAAACTGACCGAGGCGGATTTTCTCTCGCAGATCCTGATGGGTCGCTGCAATAATCCGTACGTCGACGGGGATGGGGGTGGCGTCGCCAACCCGCTCGATCTCTTTTTCCTGTAATACTCGTAGCAGTTTGAGCTGCAGACTGGGGCTAATATCGCCTATTTCGTCGAGAAAAATAGTGCCCCCTTGGGCCATTTCAAAGCGTCCGCAACGATCTTTGATTGCGCCGGTAAAGGAGCCCTTGGTATGACCGAAAAGTTCGCTATCGAGTAGGGTCTCCGAGAGCCCGGCGCAGTTGACTCGCACAAAGGGACGGTTGCAACGGCTGCCTTTGTAGTGCAGGGCTGAGGCGACCAGTTCCTTGCCTGTGCCGCTTTCTCCTTTGAGTAGCACAGTGGAGGAGACCTGGGCCAGTTTGTCGATCAGCCCATAGAGGTGCTGCATTTGCGGGCTCTGTCCAACTAGGTGGTGATATTTCTCCCGCTTTTCAGAGCCGGTGGCGGTTTTCTGCAGGCGGGATTCCTCGCGGCGGATCAGCACCGCACCCCGTATTTGCCCTTGGTCGGAGAACATGGGCTTTACCTGGATGGTGACGATCAGCCCTGGCCGGTCTGGGTGCTGACAATGCGCCCTGTAGCGCTCCAGCGGCATGCCGCTGGAGAACGCTTTTGACAGTAGGTCAAGGCAGTTGTTGCCGCAAGGTAGGTGCACGTGCTCTGGCTTTTTGCCGAGATCCGCCTCGGAAAAACAGAAATGGGCAAGGGCTGCGGGATTGAAAAAGTCAAAGCGTTCTTGCTGGTCAATAGTGACGATGGCATCTCGGACGGTGGATATGATCCCGAGCATATTAATCCGGTGGCGTTCTTTTGCATCAGCCTTGCGCTTAAAGCGGAGCGCCGACTTAATCATGCGCAGCATCGCCTCTTCGGAGAGAGGCGTGATCAGGTAATCAAAAGCGCCAAGGCGCAGCGCTTCAATAGCGGTAGTGATATGCGGTAGCGAGGTGAGCATCACCACCGGGCAGAGGGGTTGCTGCTTGCGCAGAGTTCCTAGGTTTTCGAGGCTGCGTTGTTCCTGTTGGTCGGAGCTGAAAAGCATCAAGTCGAACGTTTGCTTTCGAGCGACAGTGACTGCCTCATTGGGCCTGTCCACCGAGGTGATACAATGGCCCTCTGCAGTAAGGATGTTTTCGATGGAGTGGCCGATGTTCGGTTCCCCGTTGATAATGAGAATCTTGCAGGCCATGCCAGGCTCTTTTCCGCAATGGAGTTGAGGGGCTATTGTCAAAGGTTCAACTGGGCTAAGCTCGAACTAATACGAGTGTGATTATAGGGATTTAGAGATAGGTTGTTAGGGAAAGCTTACGAAATTTATCGTGTATCATTAATACATGTTGAGTAATCGGTTTGTCAAGTGCCTTGTAGGTTCAGATTTGATGGAATGTTTGGTGATAGCGAAGAGAAATAGAGGTTTTGAAGGGCGGAACAAAGAGCGGATGAAGAAGGCTTGGTCAAGAATTTCAGCCCTTGACCAGGTCGGCCAAGGCGGCCAGTAGGGTAGAGATGTCCTGTTCGGTACTGAACCAACCGGGGCTGATGCGTACTGTGCCTTGAGGAAAGGTGCCGATGCTGCGATGGGCATCGGGGGCGCAGTGTAGTCCGGCGCGGGTTTGGATCCCGTGGTCGCGGTCAAGAAGAAAGGAGATGGCGGCCGGGTCGTGGCCGGCGATGGTGAAGGAGAGGGCACTGCCCTGGCGGTCAAGGGCGTTGCCGCCGTGAAGCCTCAGCCCGGGGATTTTGGGTAGCTCCTGGCGTAGGCGCTGGACCAGATTCAGTTCGTGGTGGCGAATGGTGTCGATACCGGTGGCGAGCAGGAATTCGATGCCGGCCTTCAGGCCGGCCAGACCGGGGGCGTTGGCGGTGCCACTTTCAAGGCCTTCGGGAAGTTGTGGTGGTGGCAGTACAGAGGTCGAGTTATTTCCTGTGCCGCCGACTAGCAGCGGCCGAATCTGTAGATCTTCCCGCACATAGAGCAGGCCGGTTCCAGACGGCCCGAACAAGCCTTTATGGCCGGGCACGGCGAGCAAGTCAATGGCCATTGACTCGACGTCAATATCGAACAGCCCAGCACTCTGCGCTGCATCGACCAGCAGCAGAATGCCCTGTTTGCGACACCAGGGACCCATCTCTTCGATGGCCTGGCGTGTACCGCTGACGTTGGAACAGTGGCTGAGAACCAGAAGCCTCGTTCGCTGAGTACAGGCGTTCTTGAGTTCCGTCGGTACGACGAAGCCGTCCGTGTTGGCGGGAACCTTGACTACCTCAACGCCTCTACGGCGCAGTACTTCGAGGGGGCGCAACACAGCGTTGTGTTCCATGCTGGTGGTGACGACCCGGTCGCCGGGGTTAATCAGACCGAATAGGGCCAGGTTTAGGGCCTCGGTGGCGCTGGCGGTAAATACGATGCGCGCTGCCTCGGGTGCGCCAAACAGCCTTGCGGCTGCAAGGCGGGTTTCAAATAACAGCCGACTTGCAGCAATGGCGGCTTGGTAGCTGCCCCGTCCCGGGCTGGCGCCCAATTCCCGCAGGGTCCGGTCGGCTGCGCGATAGACCCCTTCGGGTTTTGGATGAGAGGTAGCAGCGTTGTCGAGATAGATGGCCATGGCAGCAGTGACTACAGCTTGCGGAACCCCGACCCTTCGCGAACGAACAGGTCGGTAGGCCACAGGTCAGCGTCGGACAAAATACTTCCAATCTCAAGGGCGAGTTCGGGGGCAAAGAAAATGGCCAGACCACAGGCAGATGTCAGCTCCCGGGGGGTGGGGATAAGTAGAAAATCGACAGCCTGCTCCTTGAGGGTTTTTTCGGCTGCTAAGACCCGGTGTGTGGAGTGAAATATGGCGATGTAGTCCTGTTCTTTAATCATCGTTTTCTTCAGTCTCGGGGTACGGCCAGCATGCGGTCTAGAGAGACCTTAGCCTGAGTGCGGATCTCTTCCGGCACGGTAATTACCGGCGTGAGTGTTTTAAGGCTGGCATGCAGGTCCTCCAGAGAGATGAGCTTCATGTTGGGACAGATCAACGCCTCGCTGGCGAGAATGAATTCTTTTTCCGGGTTTTCTTTGCGCATGCGATAGAGAATGCCCATCTCTGTGCCGATGATGAATTTTTGAGAGGGGAAGGTTTGTACATATTCGTACATGCCACTGGTGGAGCAAATGTGGTCAGCCAGCTTCAGTACCTCCGGGTTGCACTCGGGGTGGGCAATAAAGGGGGCCCCTGGGTTCTCGGCCTTGATCCGTTGTACATCTTCGACCAGCAGGTTTTCGTGGCTTGGGCAGAAGCCCTGCCAAAGGTGGAAGGTTTTTTCCGGCACGAAGGAAGCCACATATCGCCCAAGATTGCGGTCCGGGGCAAAGATGATTTCCTTGGCGTCGAGGGACCGTACTACCTTGACCGCATTGGCGCTGGTGCAGCAGATATCCGTTTCAGCCTTGGTTGCCGCGGTACTATTGACGTAGGTCACTACGGTAGCGTCGGGAAACTTTTGCTTCATCTTGTTCAGCCCTTCGGCGGTGATCATGTCCGCCATAGGACAGCCAGCGTCGGCTCTCGGTAGCAGCACCGTTTTGTCGGGGGCAAGGATCGCGGCACTTTCCGCCATGAAGTGGACTCCGCAGAAGACAATTACATCTTTGTCGGTGCGGGCGGCTTCCATGGATAGCCCCAGGGAGTCTCCGGTGATATCGGCGATTTCCTGAATTTCATCCCGTTGGTAGTTGTGGGCCAAGATCAGGGCGTTACGTTCGGCAGCCAGTTGGCGGATCTGCTGTTTAAGGGTTTCCTGATTCATCGCGTACAATTTCCCCTGTTGTTGTTGGATTGGTTGGTTGCTATTGGACAGCATGTCGCTGTCATGTGATTGCTCCTAATTTTTCTATTTCCGACAAAATTTGTCAAGTATTAAATGGTGGGGAGGAATTTCAGCCCATCGAAGGATCATGGTGATTGTTTGCTTTGGAAAAGGTCTGTATACTTCCGCTGAACCCCTGGAAGGGGCAATTCAATGCAGTCACAGCTAGCGAAGAAGGGAAAGAGAAATGAATATATCGGATCGTTACCGAGAATTGACCGACGATGTGCGATTGATTTTGGAAGCACCAGTGGATGGCTCTGCAGGCGAGGCGCTGAAAGCCCAGCAGATGATAGACCAGGCCGCGCAAGATATGGAGGAGTTGGAAGAGTTGGTCGGGGATATTCCCCAAACGCACTTAGAGTCTAAGTTGACTCCAGTGCTGCTTAAAAGTCACAGTCAGCTCGATCGGGCTCGGCTGTTACTGGTAGAGCTTGGCGCCGAGGATCGTGCGGCTGCGGTTTGGGAGCTGGAACAGAAAATCTATCGCTTGCTTAATGCTCTATAGCGTGTAGTTACTACGGGCTGTGGTGCTTCGAACTCAGGTGATTGACCAGACAAGTTCCTTTGGCTGCCTTGCAACATCGACGATCTTGTCTAGAGTTGTAGAAGGGGGCGATGCAGTCGGACTAACAACGTCGCCCCGGTCTCGAAAGGAGGCGTGGGTATGTCGCTGGGAAAAACCTGGTTCACCCCGAAGGACGCAGCGTCCATGTTCGGTATCGATGAAAAATTGATTTTGGGCTGGGTCGAGGAAGGGCTGGTGCGCTGCGAAAGGCTGGATGGCGAGGTTGTGCAGGTTAATCTTGATGACCTGAAGCTGGAGGTCGAGTCCTTTCTCAAAAAAAGCTGAGAAAAAGGCGCGATTGTGTTGGCCGCAAGATGACAATGGCAAGGCGCCCGGTATCAAACCGGGCGCCTTGTTTTTTTAGGAGATGGAACGGCCGCCCAACTTTTTAAGACTAGCATGAGCCTGACGCAGCAGTCGCTCGGTGGTCGGCCAGTCTATGCACTTGTCTGTGATAGATAATCCGTACTGCAACGCGTCGATGTTGGCGTTTAAGGGCTGGCTACCCGCCTCGATGTAGCTCTCGACCATCAGAGAGTTGATGGAGCGATTGCCTTGGGCGAGTTGCTCTAGGACGTTGTTCAGCACCTCTTCCTGACGGGCATGATCTTTATAGGAGTTGGCGTGGCTGCAGTCGACCATGATGGAGGGTTGCAAACCGCCTTTGGCCAGCATCGCCTCGGCATTGCTAATGCTCTCGGCATCGTAGTTCGGCTTGCCGCCGCCCCCGCGCAGGACCATGTGCCCATCGGGATTGCCGTTGGTTTCGACGATGGCGGTACGTCCATCGCTGTCGATTCCGAGAAAGTTATGCGAGTGGGTGGCGGCATCGATGGCATCCACGGCGATCTGCAGATTGCCGTCGGTACCATTTTTAAAGCCAATGGGAAAGGACAGGCCGCTAGCCATCTCCCGGTGGGGCTGAGACTCTGTGGTGCGCGCGCCGATGGCTCCCCAGCTGACCATGTCGGACAGGTACTGGACGGTGATCGGGTCGAGCATTTCGCAGGCAATGGGCAGTCCGAGGTTGGTGACTGCACAGAGCAGATTGCGGGCGACGCCGAGTCCCTTGGAAATTTGATGGGAGCCGTTGAGGTCCGGGTCGTTGATCAGACCTTTCCAGCCGATGGTGGTGCGGGGTTTTTCAAAATAGACGCGCATGACCAGCAGTAGCTGATCTGCCAGTTCCTGATTCAGTTGGGCCAGACGCCGTGCGTAATCGATGGCGGCCAGGGGGTCGTGAATCGAACAGGGGCCGACTACAACCATCAAGCGGCGGTCGCGATTATGGATGATGTCCTTGACCTGCTGCCGCGACTGGGTAACAAATTCAGCGGCTCGCTCCGACAGGGGAAAGACCTGTTTCAGGTCGACGGGCGCGATAATCGGGGTCATAGAGCGGACATTAAGGTTGGTTGTGCGCTTCATTGAGGGCCTCTCTACTGCGGTTGTTGGTTCGGTGCCGGTTGCGGACGGCAGATGAAGGAGCTACTTTAGCGATTTTTCAGGTGAAAGTCAAAGTATTGCAGTCCTCCAAGAAGACCGAAAGGGTTTGACACTGCGTCGTCCAATTCGGTATAAGATGAAGGCTAATTGTTGAATATGACAAACTAATCTTGTTTGCGTCGTAAAGAGTCTGACCTGCGAAGTTAGGGCGCTTCTTCAGGGCCTCGGCATGCTTGAAATTGGACTTCGCCCCTGAAAAAAACCACCAAGTCTTGTAGGCCGCAATTTTTGTTTAGCTCACCTGTAAGGTTTTAAGAGTACATCAATCTTGTTAGGAAAGGATGAAGTATCGTGGCTATTCTAAATGATCTTTTGATCGTGTTCGGTCAAATGGTTCTGATGCTCCTGCAGGTCTATATTTTTATTGTCGTTGCTCGGGCGGTTATTTCCTGGGTCGGGCCCGATCCCTACAACCCCATTGTGCGCTTTCTATATAATGCCACTGATCCCATTTTGCAGCGTATTCGGCGAGTGTTTCCACTGCAATTCAGCGGATTCGACCTTTCGCCCTTGGCCCTGTTGTTTTCTCTCTATTTTGTTCAGCGCCTGATACAGCGGCTGCTAATGCACCTCGGCTGAGGAGTCCACCATGGCCATTAGTCCTATCGACATTCAACAGCATCAGTTCAAAACCCGCCCTATTGGCTACGAAAAGGGCGGCGTCGACCACTATTTAGAGCAGATCGCCGAGGAATTGGAGAATTACCACCGCCAGGTTCAGGAGCTGAAAGAGGAACTGGTTCGCACCAAGGCGGCGCTGCAAGAGATGCGGTTACGGGAATCGGCGGTTAAAGATACCCTGTTGACCGCGCAGAAAGTCACCGAAGAGATCAAAACTAACGCCCACAAAGAGGCGGAGATCTCTTTGGCGGAGGCGGAGCTCGAAGCGGAGCGAATCGTTTATCTCGCAGAATGTCGCCGACAGCAACTGCTCGATGAAATCCGGGATATCAAGTGTCAGAAGGTTTCCTTTGAATCCGCCCTGCGCGGGCTGGTCGATGGCCATTTGCGGATGTTGGATATCAACCGTTCGGAGGAGGAAGAATCCGCCACGGTTAAACAAATAGTCACCGACATCGAGCCGTCTGCTCCTGAAGCTCTGCCCGACTCGAATGAAGACCGCCGGCAGGATCGATGAGTCCCTATCTTCAGGGCAGCGAAGATGGCGTAACCATCAACGTCTATGTGCAGCCGCGGGCCAGCAAAAATGAAGTGGTTGGATTGCAGGGCGATGAGCTGAAGCTACGCTTGACCTCGCCGCCGGTAGAAGGGGCCGCTAACAAGCTGTGCCGCGAATTTCTGGCTAAGTTGCTCGGAGTGGCCAAAGGGCGGGTGATTCTGGTTGCTGGGGACAAGTCGCGCCACAAGCGGCTCTTGGCTCGGGGGGTGACCCTGGAGCAGGCTCGCCGTGTTCTAAATAGTTGATGCCCCCTCCTTTTCTCCGGGCGAGGTACTGTCTCTGCGCAAGAAAATACTCGTACTACAAAATAAACGACACTTCAAAGAGCAGTATTCCAACAAGCACTAAGGGCGACCTGACGGTCACCCCTGGCAGCTTTCCCCTCTGTTTTGATTTCCTTTTTTTAGCTCAGCCGATGCGTTCCTTTAGCTGGATGTTCGGCGCCGTTGCCAGTAGTTCTTCGGCCTTGCCGAGCAGTGCCTGCAGGTAGGGCATCTGCAGATGTTGCTCGAGATCTTCTTGGCTGCGCCAGTTTTCATACAGGGTCGAGCAGGCACGGTCGTCCAGCGAGTGATGCAGGTCACAATTGATGCATGTCGATCCGCTGGTTGCGGCCGACCAGGGCTATGGGTTGAGGGTCGAGAAGGCCGACAGGGGAATGATTCCCTCTTCCTTAAAGCTCACGGTGCGGGATAGCACCCCAAAGCCGCCCAGGGTGACCTTGCCGTCGATAGCAAAGGGAATGTCCTGCTGCTGTTTGTTACGACCGATGCGCAGCAGGTTGAGATAGCTGCTCGACAGGCGCAGGGTCAGGGTGCCGGTCTCATGGGCGGCGATGTGCAGCTTCTCTGTTGCTTGGCCACGAGCCACTTGAATATCCTGCAGGGTCAGGGAGTAGACAGCTCGTTGGATATCCAGCGGAAAGTCGTTGGGTTGTACAGGCTCAGGTCCGCACTCAAGATAGCATGGCTGAGGGTCAGGTTTTCCAGCTGCAGGCCGAGCAAACTGACTTCTGGCGCTATCTGTCGCATACTGGCACAGGAGGTTAGTAACAGGGTCATGCCGACAAGCAGGTGGCCCAGGATGATGCGTTTCATGGCGAACCCTCTCTGGTAGGAAGGGACCGTTCAGCGACGCTGAAGAAAACGACCTAGGCGTAGTAGCAGGCCCTGGCGAGTTTGCAAGGCGCCGTGAGGGCAGAGTTCCTGGCAGCAGAAACAGCCGATGCAGCGGCGATAGTCGATGTGTAAGCGCCCCTTGTCTATCTCCATAATCTGCGGTGGGCAATGTTTGACGCACAGGCCGCACATTACGCAGCGCTTGAGATCGACCTGCGGTCGGGCGCTGAGGGACTGTTTGAGAGGGGCTTGCAACCAGCTCGGTAGGCCAAAATTGATGTCCGTGGTTTTTGCTGGGCGAAAGGGGGCACAGCGCAATTCTTCCAGGGGCGTACCGCTGAGCTCGACTTGGTTTAGCTGGCTGCCCTGGCGATGGCTGGCTGCCGCCACCTGCTGGGTCCAGACTTCTTGCGGACGCATGCCGACCAGTTTGCAGGCCACCGTGTCGAGGGCTAAGGGGCTGCGGCTGGCCAGCAAAGCCCCCATGTGAATGGGGTCGCCGCTGCCGGGGCCGTCCCCTTCCATGGCGGTGATGGCATCGGCGATGGTTAGGCTCGGAGCGATATGCTCGGCCAGTTCCAGCAGCATCAGGGCGAAAAAGGCTTTGTCGGCCCCGGCCTGCAGATGCAGCCGCGGTTTGCGCATGCCGACTACGGCACCAAATAGATTTTTCACTCCGCAGGTCAAACCCATCATCTGGTGGGTTTTGAGTTTGGGCAGGTTGATGATCACATCGGCATCGAGGATATCGCGGGCAATCTCAAGTTGGTGAAAGGTTGAGCCCCGCGGTCGGATGGGTACCGATTCACTGAAGGGGGCGAATTTCGCCCCGGTTTCCTCGATCACAGCCAGAATTCCGCAGCGCTTGGCGACCTGCAACGGGCTGCCGATCCCGGGCGAATCGCCAACCGCCACTTGGCCGCCGGCTTTTTGCACCAGGCGGATCACGGCCCGTACGATTTCCGGGTGGGTGGTGACCGCCAATTCCGGCTCTTTGGCTGCCAGCATGTTCGGTTTGAGAAGTACCCGCTGGCCTGGGCTGACGAAGGCAGCCATGCCTCCTGCCGGAGCCAGCAGGAGCTCCAGCGCTTTTTCCACCTCGTCTCGCTGATAACTGGCGCAGCGGCCGAGGATCACTTGGGTTTTCATCCGGCTAGTACCTTTATGTGCATTTTCCGCTGCCGCGGGCCATCAAACTCGCAAAAATAAATTCCCTGCCAGGTGCCGAGCACTGGCCGGCCATCTGCGACGATTAGCAGCTCTCCGGCACCGACCAAAGAACTCTTGATGTGGGCAGCGCTGTTGCCTTCGCCGTGCCGATAATGGTCTTCGAAGGGGATCACCTTGTTCAGCTCCATCGCGATATCCCGAATCACATCGGGATCGGCGTTTTCGTTGATGGTGACTGCCGCCGTGGTATGGGGCACCTGCAGTAGGGCCATACCCGAGTCGATGCCCCTGGCGGCGATGATCCGACAGACTTCGCTGGTGATGTCGATCATCTCCACCCGTTGCCGGGAAACGATATCGATGGTGGTCATGGGCGCTCCTCTTTTAGCAGTTCGACGATAGTGTGTAGAACCCGGCGGCGAAACAGCAGACTAGTATGGCCGCTGCCGGTCAGTTCGATGTTGTCAGCACCGTCGAGTCGGGCATGTTCATAGGGTAATATCATGTTGTCGTGGCGGCTATAGATGGTGCTGATACGGGCTTCTGCTGGCAAGGGTGTTGTGGCCAAGCGTTGTAGAAAAGCAGAACCCGGCATGAGCAGTTTACCTAGGGAGGAGAGGGCAAAGGGGGCCAGTTTGGAGCCGCCGTTGGGGGTGGCGATCAGCAGGCAGCGATCGACCTTGTGAGCACCACCGCGAATCTGCAGGTAGTTGCGGGCGATGATGCCGCCCATGGAATGGCCGATCAGGTGGACCTTCTGCAGGCCGTTGGCCTGACGCAGTTCATCCACTCGCTTAGCCAGCCGTTCGGTGAGAATCTCCACGTCTTTCCAGGGTGGCAGGGCGATGGTATGTACGGCTGAAAATCCTCGGCGGCGCAGACAAAGCTTGAGCCACAGCCAGCAGGCGGGGGATTGAAACAGGCCGTGCAGCAAAATAATTGGCTGTTGTTCGGATGAGATGTTTTCTTTACGGTTGAGCCAGCCCAGAGGCTGCAGTAGAATGGTCAGGATTAGACAGGCGGTTTCTACGGCGATCAGGGCCGTGGCAAGCAGCAGGCGACGCGGCGCCAGGCGATTTTCCAGCAGTTGCGGATCGCGGTTGGCGTATTCGTACCAGGCCATGGCGAAGGTCAGACTCACCACCGCTGTGACGGCACCAAAAAATAGAGCTAATAGGCTGAAAAAAGTGGCCAATGTCCCTCCTTAAAAAGGGCATTATTGCATGCACATCGAGGGGCGTCAACGGCTTTGGTGGCAGCTGCGGTTGAAGCTTTTGAGGGTTTTTGAACGGCCTATTGCCGAGGGATTCTATGCAACAGTTGATGACCGACTTTGAGCAACACCTCGCGGTTGAAAGGAACTTGTCCGCCCATACCCTGCGGGCCTATCGTCAGGATCTAGAAGAGTTTCAGTCCTTTTTGCAGCAGGATTCAGCGCCCGCCTTAAGGATGACGGAAGTCGATACCCTGGTCTTGCGCCGCTATTTGGCCTGCTTGCATCGTAAAAACAGTCGTTCGACCATCGCTCGCAAACTCTCTGCCCTGCGAAGCTTTTTCGCTTATCTGGTTCGTCAGGGGGTGTTGACCTCTAACCCCGGGGAGCTGATCGCCACCCCGCGGCAGGAAAAGTATCTGCCCAAGACCTTGAGCGTCGATGAAGTTTTTGCTCTCATTGAACAGCAGGGGGGCTCGGAACTGCTGGTATGCCGTGATCGAGCCATCCTCGAAGTTTTCTATTCCTGTGGCCTACGGGTCGGCGAGTTGACAGCCCTCAATGTCGACAGTGTCGATTTGGAACAGGATCTGGTTCGGGTGCTGGGTAAGGGTAGCAAGGAACGGTTGGTGCCCCTTGGCCGCCAGGCCCGTGCCGCCCTGGAGCGTTATTTGGATATGCGCGGCGAGGCACAAGATCAGGACGCGCTGTTTCTCAACTATCGCGGCGGTCGCTTAAGTGCCCGCAGTGTCGAGCGCAACTTTAAACAACTGTTACTTAAAGCCGGTTTGGTCAAGGATGCCACGCCCCATAGCCTACGTCATTCCTTTGCTACCCATCTGCTCGATGGCGGAGCTGACCTGCGTGCCATACAGGAACTGCTCGGTCATGCCTCCCTTTCCACAACCCAGAAATACACCCAGGTCAGCCTAGATCATTTGATGGATGTTTACGACCGGGCTCATCCTCGGGGACGAAAAAAGTAGCGACAGCTTCCTGTACGTTTTTGCGTATGCCTTTTTAGTGGTCTTTTGTTTATTTATAAAAGTACAGGCGGGGTGGGGTTGACTTCCACATTATACAGAAAGGGCGTCCCTGGGGACGCCCTTTCTGTTTGTTAAGACTTGTACTGAAAACGCTGCAGCGGTCAGTCCCAATCGGGAACTTTCATGGTTCCGTTGTTAGCAAGGTGCTGCTGCATGCGGAATACCTTTTCAAGGATGTGCGGTTCGTGGCCGCAGCCTTTGGCCAAGCATTCGCTGCTGGCCCGGTCGAAATAGTCCTGCAGGATCGGCCGGTAGTCAGGATGAGCGCAGCGGTCGATGATCAGTTGGGCGCGTTCCCGGGGGCTGAGTCCGCGCAGGTCTGCGAGCCCTTGTTCGGTGACCAGCACGTCGAGGTCGTGCTCCGTGTGGTCGACATGGGGAACCATGGGCACCACACAGCTGATACCGGTCGGGTCGGTTTTGGTGGGGCGTACCGATGGTGAATGCATAATCGAGAGAAAGGCATTTCGCAGAAAGTCGCCCGATCCGCCAATGCCGTTGATCATGCGGGAACCGCCGACCAGGGTTGAGTTGGCATGGGCATAGATATCGAATTCGATCGGTGTGTTCATGGCGATGACACCGAGCCGGCGGATGATTTCAGGGTTGTTGGCCAACTGCTGGGGCCGCAGCACAATCTTGCTGGTGTATTCGTCCCACTTGTCGTAAAGGCGCTGAAATCCTTTTTCGGAAAAAGATAGGGAGGTCGCCGAAGCGAACTGCAGCTTGCCCGAATCAAAAAAGTCGAGCATGGTGTCTTGCAGGACCTCGGTGTAGACGGTCAGATCGGAAAAGGGTCCGTTGACCAAGCCGCCGACCACCGCATTGGCTATGTTGCCGACTCCCGATTGCAGGGGCAGCAGGTTGGCCGGCAGGCGTCCAGCTTTGACCTCGGCTCCGAGGAAATCGATGATGTGGCCGGCGATTCGTTCGGAAATATCATCAGTTGCGCCCAGGGCCCGACCGTTGTCGGGTTCGCGAGATTCGATGATAGCTACTACTTTGCTCGGATCGCAAGGTACATAGGTGGTGCCTATGCGGTCGCTGACTTTACTGATGAGGAACGGCTGGCGGTTCGGCGGCAGGTTCGGGATGACAATATCGTGTAGTCCCTCATGGGAGGGGATGGCCGTGTTGAGTTCAATGACCAGTCGTTCCGCCGTCTGGATGATCTCGCTGGCGATGCCGACGGAACCGGCGAGAATAATATGGCCTTCGGGTGTGATGGCTGACGCTTCGATAATGCCGAGGTCGAGCTTGCCCCCCAGGTCTTTGGTGTAAAAGCCATACATTAGGTCCTGAGCAAACATCGATAGATGCTTGTCGTTCATGCGAATGCGGCCGCTGTTGATACCCTTCTGAATGTTTTTGCCGCTCTGATAAGGCCAGCGTCGAGCAATCATGTCGAGAGAAGCCCAGCGGTCCTCCGTTTCGGTGCCGACGGAAGCGCCGATCAGCAGGTTGAAACGGAGTTTTCCCTGCAGATTGTTGGCTTCGACATGATCGGCCAGCGCCTTAGGAATCGCCTTGGGGTAGCCAACAGGGGTAAATCCCGACCAGCCTAGGTTCATGCCGTCCTTGAACAGCGGTATGATCTCCTCGACGGTCTTGACCCGGTTGCGTAGAATGGGACAGCCGATGCGGTTTTCCAGGGTGGACATGGTTCTGCTCCTCGATCAGGTTTTGCGGGTTTCACTGCTGCCGCCATAGGTCCTAGGGCCATTATGCCTGGAGCATGGTTGCGCAACTTGTTGGTGTTGGTAGGGCGAAGATTCAGGACTTGCGACGGGGGACCTAATGGCCCGGCAGGGCCGCGTGTCGGTGGACTGCCCGAAAATTGCGGCGGTTTGCTTGCAGCGAAGTCAGGCTACCTAAAAGTGCTGAATACAGCCACCAAGGGAAAAGCAGGCAAGGCACGGAGCCGTGTTTATTATCCGAGGTGAAATCAGAGTTCCTGGCGCAGCAGGTTTTCTGCCTTGGCGTAATATTCGCTGTCGGGATAATCGTGCAGTAATTTTTCCAGGGTTTTAACCGCCAAGGTGGGGTGCCCGTTATCCAGATAAGCCTGGCCAAGGTAGAATCCAACCTGATCCAGCCCAGAAAAATCCGGGAAGGTTTCGTAAATGGCGCTGAGGCGGTTGATGGCCGAGAGATGTTCGCCGGTTTTAAGGTAAAAGCGGCCGACATAAAGTTCGTGTTGGGCCAGATGGTCACGGCAATAGCGAATGATCTCGGGGGCTTCCTTGGCTCGCGAGTCGTCAGGATAGAGCCGTTGCAGGCTTTCAAGGGTGACTATGCAGTTGCGGGTTGCCGTCTGGTCCCGGTCAATGGCCAGAACCTGATTGAAATAAGACTTGCCGAGGCGGCTCAATACCCGGGCTGTTTCAGGATGCCCTGGATGCTGTTTCAGAAAGCTTTCGTAGGCGCTGGCAGATTCGGGATAGTCCTTTGAGGCAAAATGAGTGTCGGCCAACAGCAGTTCGGCTTTGGTGTTGATCTCGGCCGATTCAAAAATTTCACGAGCTTTTTCCAGGGAGATGACGGCCTCCATGTAGTCACCGTCATCAAATTGAGCCTGGCCCTGGAGATAATAATCTTCGGCACCTTTGGGTTGGGGAGTTCCGCCACCAATACAGGCCGCAAGCAAAAAAGAAGGCAGTAGGGCACATAAAAAAGCCAGTTTCATATATAGAACCTCAACGATGGAAGATGGATAAAAGCTGCGGTAGAGATTAAGGGATTTGCTGTTGTTTGTCAATCAAACAGCCTTTGACCGGAGGGCAACAATCTGAGATCAGTTAAGAGTGGGGACGAGTTGCCCTTTGAGTTTCTCTAGCGCGCTTTTTTCGATTTGACGGATGCGTTCGCGGCTGATGCCGTAATGGTCGGCGAGTTCTTGCAGGGTCTGGGGAGTATCGCAGAGAATGCGTTGCTGGACGATGTGGCGTTCTCGTTCCTTGAGTACCGCCAGGGCACCTTCCACCTGGGCCGAAAGAATCTGGGTATTTTCATGCTCCAGAAGCAGTATCTCCTGATTGTCCCGTTCGTCGGCCAGGGTATCAAGCAGGGTGTGGTCGCTACCCTCCGTCAGTTCCAGGTTGAGGGACGTATCACGAGCCGCCATACGCAGCGCCATTTCTTCAACCTGATCGTCACGCACCGCCAGTTCTTTGGCGATGTCCTGAGGCTCTTCGCGACCGGTCAGGCGGCGCAAGGCCCGGCGGGTCTGGTTGAGTTTGAAAAAGAGTTTTTTCTGGGCCTGGGTTGTGCCGATCTTGACCAGAGACCAGTTCTTCATGACGAAATTATTGATGTACGCCCGAATCCACCACACGGCATAGGTGATGAATTTGAGTTTTCGCTCCGGATCGAACTTTCTCAACGCCATCATCATGCCGATGTTGCCCTCTTGAATAAGGTCAAGCGTTTTGATCCCATAGCCTCGATATTCGTGAGCGATTTTGACCACGAAGCGCAAATTCGCACAAATCAGACGATGGGCGGACTGCCGGTCGCCCTGGTTCCGGTAGGCCGTGGCAAGGCGATATTCTTCTTCGCGGCTAAGCAGGTCGAATTTTTTGATCTGGGCCATATATAGATCAAGGGTGTCGGTAACGGCTGGCAGATAGAGGGTGCTCATTGCAAAGGCCTCCTAGGTCTAGTCTATTGTTGAACTCTATTAGCACTCCATCGCTTGGAGTGCTAATACATATAGCAAGGCATATGAATTGGTGCAAGGGAAAATGTCTTTCGCCCCTTGTCGGGCAAAGATAAGCAGGGCAGGATGGGGGCAGCCTAGGAGACTGTCTGGCTTACCCTGAGCCGACTGTAAAATCGGCTGATCAGCCCATATTCTCGACGATTTTCGCTTAATAGCCCTACTATTCATTCTCAAATTCTCGAAAATCTGGACTCAAACAGCCTGTTTTTCGTTTCGCCCGTCAAGACCGACAGGCTCTTAGATGTTAATTGACATGTCTGGTAGGGAGTACGATAATAACGCGCTGCTGATGCATCAGGTTGATTTGAAATGACCAGGCCTTTGCTCGGGCCTGCTTGCTTTATGGAGGGTTAAATGCAACTGGTCTATATCGCTACTTTTGGTGCCATGGGTTGCCTGTCTCGCTTTTTCGTCTCAGGCTGGGTTTACGCTCTGGTCGGCAGAGGCTTGCCCTACGGTACGCTGGCAGTCAATATGATCGGCTCGCTGCTGCTTGGGTTGCTTATGGAAGGCGGCCTGCGCAGCGCCATGTTGCCCGCCGATCTGCGGATGGGAATTACCACCGGGTTTATGGGCGGGTTTACTACCTTCTCGACCTTTTCTTATGAGACTGTCCGTTTGCTGGAAGACGGCAGTATGCTTGCCGCCGGTGCCAACATATTGTTGAATGTCTTTGTGTCTGTGGTTTTTGCCGGCTTGGGGATTTTCCTCGCCCGGCAAATATAGAATTAAAGGGAGGCCGTTTCATGAAACTTGAAGGGGAACAGACTTTGATGCGTATTTTCATCGGTGAAAGCGACCGTTGGAAAATGAAACCTTTGCACGAAGTGCTGGTGGAAATGTTTCGCAAAGAAGGTTTTGCCGGCGCGACAGTTCACAAGGCGATTATGGGATTCGGTTGTCACAGTGTGACCCACACCGACAAGCTGCTACGTTTTTCCGCCGATCTGCCAATTGTTGTCGAAGTGGTCGATAGCGCGGAAAAAATCAAGGCCATTATGCCTCGTATTGACGGTATGATGGACGGTGGTATGATCACCCTTACAAATACCCACGTCATTCGTTACCGCAAAGACGACACCTCCTGCTGCGACAAATAAATATCTGAAACCGGGGCTTGTCATCCCTCGGACGCTAGGAGTCTGTCGGACTTGACTGGCCGAAACGAAAAATTGGCTGTTAGAGGCCAGGTTTTCGAGAATTTGAGAGCAAATAGCAGGGTTGTTTCGTGAAAATTGTCGGGAATATGGGCCGAGTAGGCAATTTTGCAGTCGCTCATGGTAAGCTCGACAGCCTCCTACACCTCGGTTTTTATTCTTCATGTTACGTGCTTGAGACGGTCTGCTTTGGTCGCAACGTTTGCCGGCGGCCGTTGATGGGTGCATTTGGTCGAGCAGGTATGCTCCGACCGGCCGTTTTTTCTCAATTCTAGCTGCCTCGCGAACTTTCCTGTCAATCCGTTGCGCATGGTGACCTGGGCCGGGAATTTATTGGCTTCACGATTGCCCTGGCCACCTCGCTGGCTAGCAGAGCGAACCGCCCGTCCCTCCCATCATGGCCAATCTCGGTTGTCTACTCTGTTTTTTGTCGAGTGGTGTCAGCTACCAATAGTTTCTCCCTCCTAGCGAGTCTTGTCATGTCAATGTTGAGCCGAAATCCACTGGATACTCTGCATAGCGTCTTCGGTTATCGGTCTTTTCGTCCCTTTCAACAGCAGATTGTTGAGGGCCTGATCGCTGGCAAGAGTGCCTTTGTGCTCATGCCCACCGGCGGCGGCAAGTCGATCTGTTACCAGCTGCCTGCCTTGCATCGTCCCGGAACTGCCATCGTTGTTTCCCCTCTGATCAGTCTGATGAAAGACCAGGTCGATGCTCTGCGGGTCAACGGGGTGCGCGCGGCCTTTTATAATTCTTCTCTGCGCAGTGCCGAAGCCCGGCAGATTTTAGCACAGCTACATGACGGGCAACTCGACTTGCTCTATGTCGCTCCGGAACGGTTAATGAGTGAGGGTTTTCTGGAGCGGCTGCGGCAATTGCCCGTTGCTCTGTTCGCCATTGATGAAGCGCACTGTGTTTCTCAGTGGGGCCATGACTTTCGCCCAGAGTATGTTCAGCTGGGAAGGTTGCGAAAGCTTTTTCCCGAAGTGCCGTTGATTGCCCTGACCGCTACGGCAGATTCCCAGACCCGAGAAGAGATTCTGCAGCGCCTGGAATTGAATAATGCTGCTAGTTTTGTCGCCGGCTTTGATCGGCCCAATATTCGCTATACGGTGGTGGAAAAAAGTAAGCCTGCTCGCCAGTTGATGGATTTTCTCGGTCGACAGAAGGGGCAGGCGGGTATTGTTTATGCGTTAAGCCGCAAGCGGGTCGAAGAAGTGGCGAAGAAGCTTCAGCAAGCAGGATTGTCTGCCGCCGCCTATCATGCCGGCCTTGGCGATAAAGAACGACAGCGGGTGCAGGAGGCCTTTCTGCAGGACGACCTGCTGGTGGTGGTAGCTACCGTGGCTTTCGGCATGGGGATCGATAAGTCCAACGTCCGCTTTGTGGTCCATTACGATCTGCCTAAAAACATCGAGAGCTACTATCAGGAAACCGGCCGTGCCGGTCGTGATGGGCTACCGGCCGAGGCGCTGCTGCTCTTTGGCTACGGCGATATCGCCATCAGTCGAGGTCTCATCGAGCAGGGGCGCAACGACAAACAAAAGCGCATCGACCTGCACAAGCTCAAATCTATGGTGGCCTTTGCCGAGGCGCAGCTCTGTCGCCGACGGGTGCTGCTCGGCTATTTCGGCGAGCAAATGGCCGCCGATTGCGGTAACTGTGATATCTGCCTCGATCCCCCTGAGCTCTATGATGCTACGGAAGATGCCCGCAAGGCCTTGTCTTGCGTCTTTCGGGTCGGGCAGAGATTTGGCGCGGGGCATGTCATCGACGTGTTACGCGGCGCGCAGAACCAACGTGTCGGGCAGTTGGGGCACGATAGATTGTCGACCTACGGTATCGGCCGCAATCAGGGCCAGGAGGTATGGGGTAGTCTGTTGCGGCAGCTGATTCATCTCGGTTACCTGGAACAGGATGTAGGAAATTATTCGATTCTCAAGCTGACCGCGGCTGCCCGCCCCTTGTTGCGTGGCGAAGAAAAGCTCCGTTTGGCCCGGCCTCGAGTGCGGGTGGCGGCAGCGAAAAGGCCGTCTCGCAAGGGGGCTGCGGAATATCAGGCCGATCCTGAGTTTTTTGAAGCCTTGCGGGTCTTGCGCAAGAGCTTGGCAGAGCGCGACCATGTGCCTCCTTTTGTGGTCTTCAGTGATGCCACTTTGGCAGAGATGGCCAGTGTTCTTCCGACTCATGAATCGGCGCTGCTGGAAATAAACGGAGTCGGTCGACGTAAACTGGAGCGTTACGGCGCCGACTTTCTAAGCGCTTGCACGGAGGCGTAGCTGTTTACGCCGCACACGCAAGGGCGCGGATTGACGCCGAGATTGGGGAAAAGAGCCGTTTCCGGATGAAAACTAGCTAGAGTGATCAGAGGAGCCTTATAGTGAAAATCGTGTCCTTCAATGTTAACGGTATTCGTGCTCGGCTGCATCAGCTGCAAGAGCTGGTCGAGCAGCATCGGCCCGATATTATCGGCCTGCAGGAAACCAAAGCGCAGGATGCCGACTTTCCTCTGGCTGCCGTACAGGAGCTTGGCTACCGGGTCCAGTATCACGGCCAGAAGGGCCACTACGGTGTGGCCCTGATGTCTCGCTGTGAGCCACTGGAAGTGCAAAAGGGCTTTCCGGATGACAATGAAGATGCCCAGCGTCGATTGCTGACGGCCTCCTTTGCTTTGGCTGACGGCGGCAAGCTGTGGGTCATTAATGGATATTTTCCCCAGGGCGAAAGTCGCAGTCACGCCACCAAGTTTCCCGCCAAGGAACGCTTTTATGCGAAACTGCTCGATTTTCTGCAGCAGCGCTTTAGTCCGGCTGACCGGTTGGTGGTGATGGGGGATCTTAACGTGGCCCCGCACGATCTCGATGTTGGCATCGGGGTCGATAACGCTAAGCGCTGGCTGCGAACCGGTAAGTGTTGTTTCCTGCCAGAAGAGCGCCAGTGGCTGCAAGGGCTTCAGGAGTGGGGGCTGGTCGATACCTTCCGTGCAAGAAATCCTTTAGTGGACGACGGCTTCAGTTGGTTCGACTATCGTAGCCGCGGATTCGACCGGGAGCCCAAACGTGGTTTGCGTATCGATCTCTTGTTGGCCAGTCAATCTTTGGTAGCTTGCTGCAGTGGTGTCGGCATCGATGACCATATTCGTGCCATGGAGCGTCCATCGGATCATTGTCCGGTGTGGGCCGAGTTCGATTTGATCGTAAACGAAAAAGTTAAATGAGTTTAGGCTCTTATGGAAAAGCGTTCTGCTAGTGGGTCGGTGTCTGCTGTTTTTCGTTGTTCATCATTGGTTTGACAGGCCCTGTAAAGGGTTGACAGGCCACCGATAAAACTGCTATTAGCCTCTATGGTTGTTTTTGGGAGGTTAATGTGAACCGAAGCAAACTGGCAGTATTGGTTGGCGCACTCTGCGCTGTAGTATTCGCTTTCTCCATGGTGTCCACCGCCATGGCAACTGAAGATTTTCAACGCTGGAGCGTTGGTACTCAGATTATGTACCTCGACCCGGACCTCGATGAAAATATCAATGGACTCGTGAGTGCCGAAGACACTATGACGGGTGGTTTGACCGTGGAATACTTCTTCACCCCTAACTTCAGCACCGAATTGGTGGCCGCTATTGCCCATGTCGACATTCAGCTTAACGACAACAAGCTCAGTGGTGGTTCGGCTTGGTTGCTTCCTCCTTCTTTGCACCTTAAATATCACCCGATTCCGAACGCTAAAATCAGCCCCTATGTTGGTCTTGGTGTTGACTGGGTTTTGGCTTGGGATGAAAAAATCAATATCACTGGAACCGATTATAGCACTCATATCGATTCCAGCTTTGGTTTGGCCGCCAAGATTGGCGCCGACATCAAGGTCACTGAAAACCTGTATGCTAATATCGATATCATGTATCTCCATAATGAGACTGAAATTGATATTTCTGGTGTGGCCATGAACCAAGATCTTGACATTAAGATCTGGAGCTACAATGTTGGGTTCAAGTACCGGTTCTAAGAACAAGTCATAGAAGCACCAAAAAAGGGTCTGCCTCGGCAGGCCCTTTTTTGTTTCCTGATATAGTCGTATATTGGTGTTAGAATGTCGGGCTGTAGTCGCTTGGCTGACAGATTTTTGTAGGCAAGGGTGCCTCGCTATAGATGGTGTGGCGCCATTCGCGGCCCAAGGTATGCAGGCTCGATAAGGCAAAGTTCGCACAAGGGAACGGGCGGCGTTGGTTACTTGTTGCGGACTGAATTCTAGAAGTTGAAGGTTTCGTTCTTGTCTTGGTGGTGCCAGCGTAAGTAGACATTGGCTCAGATACAAAGAAAAAGGCCGGACAAATGTCCGGCCTTTTAGTTGTTACGCTATGAAGGTGGGCTTTATTCGGGGGCAATCGCGCAGCACGAAAGTTCCACTCGCCGGTTGCGTTGCCGGCCGGTGATGGTGTCGTTGCTGGCAATGGGGGCCTTTTCGCCGAAGCCGCGAGCGAAAAGTTTGTCCGCATCCAACTTGAAGTTCTCCACCAGGTAGGCGCGCACACTTTCGGCCCTGCGCTGGGAGAGAGCCTCGTTGTAGGGTTCATTGCCGGTAGAATCGGTATGGCCGGCGACGAGGATTTTTTGGTTGGAGTATTTGTGAATAAAGGCCGCGCCCTTGGCCAGTTCGTCGTGGTAGCTGGGTTTGATGTCGGATTGATCGACATCGAACTCAATGGAGAGAGTGATGGAGAGGGGGCAGCCCTGGTCATCCACCATTAAACCGGCCGGGGTGTCGGGACACAAATCGTTGTCATCGTAAACGCCGTCTCCGTCACTGTCCAGAGGGCAGCCCTTGTCGTCCACGGCCAATCCGCTCGGGGTTCCAGGGCATTCATCGAGGTAGTCGTAGACGCCGTCACTATCGCTATCCAAGGGGCAGCCGATGGTGTTCGCAGCCACTCCTGCGGGGGTGTCGGGGCACTGGTCGAGATCGTCATAAGCACCGTCGCCATCGGTGTCCAGCGGACAGCCGGCTCCATCGACGCCCATGCCTGCTGGGGTGTCGGCGCAAAGATCATGAATGTCCGTTACCCCGTCTCCATCACTGTCGATGGGAGAAAGGGGCTTGGGGGCTTCCTTGGATTTTCCGCCCATCAGGTAGGTTAAGCCGGCGGTATAGGTAAAATTATTTTCCGGGTCACCAAAGGCAAGAATATGGCGTACGTCGCCGCGCAAGGCCAGGTCGTCGGTAAAGAAGTACTTGAGGCCGACGCCGTAATCGACCAGAAAGTTGGTGTCCGATTTGCCATTGTCCGGGTCGAGTGACATGCCGCCAAGGCCGCCGGCGATATAGGGGACCAGGGCGCTGTTGGGCATGAAGTGGTAGAGGGTGTCGAGGCGATAGACCAAGCCGGCGACGTCGGAGCCGCTGCTGTTGCCAGCGTTAGCGTCGAAATAGTTGAGTACAAACTCTGTGCCCCAGGTGTCGGTCAGGTTGTACCCCAAGCCTAGGCTGTAGGTCAGGGCGTCGTCGAGATCCTGATCGCCCTCGAAGATATAACCGCCGATCATGGGCGACAGGCTGAAGCTGTCGGACCGGTTGGCGGCATGACCCGTGACGCAAAGAAAAGCAGAGCAGAGCAGAACAGCAAAGGTCCTGGCCAATGAGCTTTTCAATGTTTTCATGGGAGACTCCTTCAGTAAAACCACCACCTCAAATAGGCACAACAAGAATGTAAATTTTATCAGTTTCATAGCGTTGTGCAAAGGAAATTTTAGAAAAAGAAGGTCAGGAAAATACCACCGCCATCAGCTGCAGAACCAAATTCACTGTGCGGCTCCGGTGAAAGGCCCCTCGGGCTACTGCCCCGATTGAAGGCGTAGCAGAGCTGCTGATTCAAGTTGACGGACAGGGACCAGTCGACGGCTGTTTGCAGCAGGGCAGAGCGGCCGACCTGCCGGCAAGCGCTGGCGCGAGGCCAGCTGTGATCCTGCTTGACCGGAACAAGCCTGTGCATTACATTGTTCGATTATGGAAAAAACAACGACACCTTAGGAGTTTATCAATTTATGAGCAAGCTTGAGCTGCCTGGCGAAAAAAGAAAGGGGCCGCTGGCCTTACGTGGACGATCCCGCGCTATTGCCGCTAAGGAATTCAATGCCCTGTCGGCCGAAGAACGGTTGGTCATGGTCCATGGAGCCCAGGGCCGGGCCAAATACGATCTGTTGCTCGATGCGACCGACGGCCAGCAATTGCTGCAGCTCTTGCCGCCTCAGGACCTTTTTCTGCTGGTCAAAGAATTGGGTTACGAAGATTCACAAGACCTTCTCGCCATGGCTAGTCCCGAGCAGGTCGTGGTCTGTGTCGATCTCGATGGTTGGAAGGGCGACGAAATTGATGGCGCTAAATCGCTGGATTGGGTTTTGGCCGCCATTGGAACGGACCCCGAAGAGCTATTGCCATGTCTGCACGGTTTCGACTTTGACCTGCTGGTGCTGATTCTGCAACGGTCGATTAGGGTCCTTAAGGGGCCGGAAGATTTGTGCGATGACGATCAGGAACCGGGTTCCGGAGTGATGCCCTATGAATTCGAATTCCCTGATGAGGAACGGGCCAAACCCCTTTATGCCTTGGTCGGCGCGCTATTTTGTCAGGATGAGATTTTTTGTCGGCGACTGTTGGAAGCTTTGCGTAGTGAGTTGCCCACCGTTCTCGAAGAAGAGGTTTATCAGCAACGGCGCAACCGGCTTCTGGACTATGGCTTTCCTGATCCTGTGGATGCCAGAGCTGTCTATGCTCGACTCGATGTCGACGCTTTCGATGTAGATGAATACTCTCGACCGGCGACTTTGCCCGAGCCGGGACCGGTAGCGCCTGGCTTTGTTTTGACGCCGATGTCTTCACAATATTTGCTGGCGGAGGTTTTGGCCGCAGGTATCGACGCCAGCAGTGTTTGGGACCTGAGTTTTCTCCTCAACCGGGTGATGGTTGCCGATGGTATCGATGTCGGTGACAGTGCCGCTGTGCAGGAGACCCTGGAGAAGGTGTACGGATGTCTCAATGTGGCCCTCGAACAGCTCTGCGGCAGTGCGCTGGAGAAGGCCCGAGAGGTTTTCGATGGCACTTATCTGCTGGGCTTGTTTCGACTTGGGTATAATATCACCTTGAGATTGCAACAGGAGGCCCGGCGCCTTCTGGACTCCGCTATCGGTGCTTATCTGGATGGTCCCTATGCAGCCCTGGTAATGGCCCTGCAGGGGAAAATGCCCTGTTATTGCATAGCCTTTGATGGTGTTTCCCGGGCCGGTGAACTGCCCTTTTCTACTCTGCGGCAGGTGGAAGCAACTCGGCAGCGGTTGGCTGAAGTGGAAGTGCAACGGCGTTTGTTTGAAGAGCGTTTCGACTTTGAATTGCCACATCGACAAGAGCTGGAGGTGAATGGCGTTGTCGCTGATGAAGCTGAGCTGCTGACCCTGTCGGATTTCTTTCTTACCGCGCTGGCCAATCGAGTGTTAGACCGCGACTTCTTGCCGGCTCCGCTCTCCTCATCGGAGCTGCCGGTGCTGCATGGGATGGTTACCGAAAATGGTCGTCTATCCGAAGCGTTGCGCCAGCAGACCCTGTCTTGGTTGGAATCTCTGGAACCGGGAGCTGCAAGCTTTGGCGATTTTTGTTTTAGTATTTGGGATGAGGAGTTCTGTGGTCTTGACGCCACAGCTATGGACCCGCGTTATATCGGAGGATTGTTGGTGAAATAACGGCCTATTATTAAAAACAAACATAGTGTTAATAATACTCCTGAACATTAAAAACTGGCCGTTCGCTTGATTTCCCCTGAAACCTATGTTAATAGGTTTGAATTAAGCGGCGATGGTGTCTACGGCTGGCGGCAACAATGGGTTGCCTGAGCGGTCGTTGAAATTCCTGCTGGCTTGTCTTTTTGAGGTTGCCGCAGGGCAACGGTACGTTTGGTCAAGTTGCGAAACAAAGGAGTAGAGAGATGGCGGAAGGTGTAGTGAAGTGGTTTAATGATGCCAAGGGGTTCGGGTTTATCGAGCAGGAGGGTGGTCCCGATGTGTTTGTACATTTTTCGGTCATTCAGAGCGAAGGATTTAAATCGCTGGCCGAAGGCGAGCGGGTGAGCTTTGATGTTACCGAAGGACAGAAAGGTCCCCAGGCAGCCAATGTGACGAAGGTTTAAGGCTGACCTGTTAACCATTTAGTTTCAAGGCTCCACGGTGTTTACCGTGGAGCCTTTTTTGTTGGTGTTGCACAAAAATCGCCCTGCTGCGTTACGGAGTTTTTTCAGGACCTCGACATACTAAAAGTATGCCTCACCCCTGAAAAAACACCAAGCCTTGTAGGGCGAAATTTTTGCGTAGCCATCATGAACTTTTTAGCGGGTGCATCTTTTTTAGTTTGCGGGCCAGACGGGGTAATGCCCAGCCAAGAACAAATTAGACGGTAGATGCTGGTAAGGCACTACGTTGCAGGTGTACAACGGTTTCAAGGTGGACGGTCTGGGGAAACATGTCCACGGGCTGCAGGTCGTTGACGGTGTAGCCTTTGGTTAGCAGCAGATCAAGATCGCGGGCTAAGGTCGTGGGGTTGCAGGAAACATAAATGATGGTGGCAGGTGCTAAGCCGGCAAGGGCTTCGAGAACTTCCGCTTGGCAGCCGCTACGGGGGGGGTTAACCACCGCTGCATCGATGCAGCCGGGGGCCAGGTCGTGGATCAATTCGGCGCTGTCACCGGCTCTGAAATGGCAATTGGATAGATAGTTCATGCGCGCATTTTCACTGGCGTTACGTACGGCCTCTTCCACCACTTCGATGCCGGTAACGTCTCCCGCATCCTTGGCCAGATGTAGGGCGATACCGCCAATGCCACAGTAGAGGTCGAGGGCCGTCTGGCTTTTGTCCAGATGGGCCCAGCGACGTACCAGATCGTAGATACGACCGGCCTGCTCATGGTTAACCTGAAAAAAGGAGGCCGGTGAGATGCGCAGACGGATATCTCCCACTTGATCGATGAGGTCAGGAACCCCGATGATGCGAATGGTTTCCCGGCCCATGACGACGTTGCCCGTCGACCCATTGATGTTTTGATGGACCGATATGACCTCGGGCAGTTTGCGTGTCAGCCATTTGGCCAGGTGGGTGATTTCCCGATAATTGCGCTCTGCAGAGACAAAAGTGACCATGGCCTTGCCGGTTTGTGGACTAACCTTTACCAGCAGGTAGCGCAGCAGGCCTCGTTGGGTTTGAGGATCATAAATATAGATCTTTTGCCGTTGTATTTCGTCTTTCACCACGCGGACAATCTGGTTAATCAGGGGGTGGTGAAGAGGGCAGTCTTCGATGTCGACAACTTGATGGGTGCCGCGCCGGTACAGGCCAATTTGGACCTGGCCCCGCTCTTTGCTCAGAGCCAATTTGGCGTTGGTTCGGTAGCCGAGGGGCTGTTCGGCTCCCCAGATGGGCTGCGGCTGAAGATCTTTCAACGCAGAGTAGCCGGCCAACGCCTGCTTCAGTCGGGCTTGTTTGTAGCGGAGCTGGGCGCCGTAATTCATATGGATCAGGGCACAGCTCTGACAACGGTCCGCCAGCTTACAGGGGGCTGTTCTGCGTAACGGGCTTCTTTTCAGCACGCGGCGCAATTGGCCTATGCTGCGCCGTTGACCGGAGTATTCGATGGCGACAAGAACCTTTTCACCAGCCAGAGCACCGGCGACCATCAATTCTTTGCCCTCGTGGAGGCAGATTCCTACCCCTTCGTCATTGAGTTGACTGATCGTGACCTCAGCCGTGGACAGGGGTTTTCGGCGGGACGGGCGATTATTTCTAGTGGGACGTTTGGTCATAGTTGAATTCCGCTTGAAGTATTGTCTTTTATGCTGTCTTCGCGCAGCTTACTCTGTCGCCGCTTTGCTGTCAACGCCGCCGCCAAGGGGACTTCTCTGACCTGTCTTGACTTGAGCAATCGGCAGTCGTACACTTTACTAGCCCTAAGTACTTAAAACGACTGTTTAGCTGCCATCGGTAATTGAAGAAGGATATATCCATGCCCCCGCAGACCCGTCAGATTCTTGTAGGTAACGTCCCCATCGGAGGGGGTGCGCCTATCGCTGTTCAGTCCATGTGTAGTACCGATACCCGCGATGTTGTGGCGACCTTGGCTCAGATCGAGAGGCTGACCGCTGCCGGTTGCGATATCGTGCGTTGCGCCGTGCCGGATGGAGAGGCGGCTAGCGCCCTGGCGGAGATCCGCAAGGGCTGCCGTATTCCACTGGTGGCCGATATCCATTTCGATTACCGACTGGCCCTGCTGTCTCTTGAGCACGGTGTCGATGCCCTGCGGCTTAATCCGGGAAACATCGGCGAGCGCTGGAAGGTCGAAGAGGTGGTCCGAGCTTGCACCGAGCGTCGGGTGCCGATTCGTATCGGCGTCAACGGCGGTTCCCTGGAAAAGGAATTGCTGGCTAAGTATGGGCATGCCAGCGCCCCGGCTATGGTTGAAAGTGCCCTGGGGCACATTCGTATTCTTGAGGAACTTGGCTTTGAGGAAATCAAGGTCAGTCTCAAAGCTTCGGATGTTCGGCGCACTGTGGATGCTTATCGTCTGTTGAGGGATCAGGTCGATTATCCCTTACATATTGGTATCACCGAAGCGGGCACGACCTGGGGCGGCACCATCAAGAGTGCCGTTGGTCTCGGCGCCCTGCTCTACGACGGGATTGGCGATACGCTACGGGTCTCCCTGACCGGGGATCCGGTAGAAGAGGTGCGGGTCGGTTGGGAGATTTTGCGCTCTTTGGATTTACGGGAGCGAGGACCGGTCTTTATCAGTTGCCCCACCTGTGGCCGTTGTCAGATCGACCTGATACCTATTGCCGAGGAAGTGGAGCGGCGGTTGCGCGATCTACCGAAAAAAATTGTGGTGGCGGTGATGGGTTGTGTGGTGAACGGGCCGGGTGAAGCTCGCGAAGCCGATGTGGGTATCGCTGGCGGCAAAGGACAGGGCCTGCTCTTTCGCCGTGGCGAGGTGGTGCGCAAGGTGGCACAGGATGAACTGGCCGATGCCTTGGTGGCAGAGGCCTGGAGTTTGGTTGAAGACGAGATGGATCAGTCCTCCAGTTCGTAGACCTGGATGGGCAGCGAACCGTTTTTATTATGATAATATCACCATGGAATTGACAGTCTTGCGCCATAAGGTATAGCAATAGAATTATCATTTTAAAGGAGATTTATATGAGTCAAGATGTAAAAGTGTATCATCAATATGATACGAAAAAGAAAGAGACTTATGAATCAGTCGTGAAGAACTGGCAAGAAGAAAAGAGCCGAATGAAAGAAATGACTGATTCATCAAGAGTGATGAGGTGGAGTTATACCAACGGTATGTTTAAATATAAGAACAACCATGGTAAACAGATTACAGATCAAAATCCTTACATCAATATTATTGATGTAGATGAATTTGATTTATCCATTAAAAACCATCCTTATCCACCAGATCCGCCTGCATTTAACAATAAAAATAGACCAAATTTTTTTGGTACTCTAATGGATGAGTATGTTGATGATGCGAAGTGGTATAAGACCAATTTACATGAATCCTATGAAAGGATCTTAAACGAAGCCAAAGGTATTGATCTTCCGAAAATTAATGCAGAAAAAACTTTGGATGAATCAGAGTTAAAAGAGGCGATTAAGAGACATGCAAAATCATTAGGATTTGTATCAGTTGGCGTGACCAAAATAGACAGAAGATTTGTATCAGTAGAAATAGATGATGACATTATTTTTGATACAGTGATTCTTCTAGGTTATGAAATGCCGCATGACGTACTTTATAGATATCCGAAACCAGAACATGATACAGCAGCGTATTATGGTTATGCTCATTGTGCCGCTTATGTACATGATGTTGCTGATTTTATTCGTGCAAAAGGATATGACTGTCGTGCGAGGAGTTGGGAAGGGTTTATCAAATACTCTGTTCATGCAGTGAATGCTGGATTGGGTAATTTTTCAACTTATGGTATCGTCCATACACCAGAAGCTGGCACCAGAATAAAATATACTTCTATTATTATCGATGCAGATTTAGAATTAGATCTCCCAGTTGATTATAATATCGAAGAGTTCTGTTCAAGATGTAGAATGTGTCAAAAGTCTTGTCCGTCTCTAGCGATTCCTAAAGAAGAAACACGGTATAGAGGTGCGATTAAAAGGACCACGGATCACATAAAATGTTTTGACATGATGGCGACACAACATGAATGTGTTAAATGTATAAGAGTTTGCCCTATCAGTATGTTAGGTTATGAAAATGCTTTAAATTCTTTACCTTCTTATTATCAATATAATCTACAAAGTAATACATATCAAACAGATTATAAACAAGGAGGTTCTGATGAAAATTAATATAATAGGCCATTTAAGTATACAAGGCGACGTTGAAGTTTCTTTAAATGAGACGCTAAAAACACTGTACAAGAGATTGGGTGGTCAAAAATCACCACATATGATTCAAGTCGGTGGCGCTTTGGGTCTTCTTTTAAAAGATTATGATATCAATACCAGCATAGAGACGTTACAATCTGAATTTTATGAACCTTCAATTGCTTATATAAATGACTTCTGTCCAGTGGATTATATGAGGTTCATGTGTCGATTTGTACTTCGTGAACTAAATATCGTAAATGACTTTACTAGAAAGATTTATGACCTTGTTAATGGCATGACAGAAAATAAAACGAGTACTACAGACTATAACTATTTAAAGATACTTATTAAAGATATCCCAGATTCGCTAGGTGAAAAATTACTGCTTCGAAATCTGACAAAAATAATTGAATTTTATGAAGAAGATATCCTTAAGCATTTACAAGGGCATTGCAAACTAGGTATCTGTAGAGGCTTGATTGATGCGCAGTGTATTAATGCTTGTCCTGCTCATATCCATATACCTGGATTTGTTGCATTGATGAAAGATGGCAAGTATGAAGACGCTTATGCTTTGATGAGACAAGAGAATCCTCTCAGTGGCGTTTGTGGCTCAATATGTGCTAGACCGTGTGAACTGAGGTGTAGAAGAGGTGAAATAACAGGTACTGTAGGCGTTAGAGCATTACAGCGTTTTATTACCAGTGAAGCCTTAGAACATTGGAAGTATAAAGAGACATGTTTGGAAAACAATGATAAACACATTGGTATTATTGGCGGAGGACCAAGTGGCTTAACTGCTGCATATTATTTAAGACGTACGGGTTATGATGTTACGATATATGAAAAACATTCTGAAGCTGGCGGTATGTTGTCTTATGGTGTTCCAAAATATAGGTTACCACAACATGATATTCAAGAAGAAGTAAAAACAATTGAGAGTTTGGGCGTTACGATCAAAACAAACATAGAGGTTGGAAAAGACATTACCTTTGATATGATTAAAAAGAATCATGATGCTGTTTTACTTGCAACAGGTACACAAGTTGGACGTAAAATGAAAGTAGAACATGGCCACGTTTTATCAGGTATTGACTTTTTAAAAGGCATTCATCTGAACCAGTTGAAAGACTATGGATCCAATATACTAGTTGTTGGTGGTGGTGATGTCGCTATGGACTGCGCTAGAACGGCAATAAGACTAGACAGTCAAGTCACTGTTATGAGTTTGGAATCATTTGAAGAGATGCCAGCGAGTTACGAAGAAAAAACTCAGGCTATAGAAGAGGGTGTTACCTTTAAATGTGGTTTTGGTATTACTGAAGTGCAGGGACAGAACATTCATCTTAATAAATGTATTGAAGTATTAGATGACGCTAAGATGTTTAAGCCAATATTTGAATCTTCTGATGAAATGCTTTGTGAAATAGACATGATTGTATTTGCCATTGGTCAAAGTACTGATCTTGATTATGTAACTGATGCGTATCAAAATATAAACGGTATGTCACTTGGTCAACAAGTATTTGCCTGTGGTGATATGATTAGACCTACAATTGTGATTGATGCCATAGCCCAAGGAAAAACTGTAGCAACGCTCATAGACAGCTCTTTGGGTGGAAATGGTCTTTATTTTGGGGACGAGATCGAGATTCCTGAGAAAGTTTTAAACATAAGAACATTTGATTATGATTTAAGAGAAATAAAAACACTTGAGAAAAAGGATAGAATTCATACGTTTGATCAAGTGAATCTGAATTATTCCATTGAAGATGCAATTTACGAAGCAGACCGTTGTATGAGATGCGACAGAAATTCAAAAGCATCATTGTTGTTAGGACGGTAATATGAAGAAAACAAACCATTTTAAAGCCATTCTATCATTGGGTTTACCTTTGATGATTGGTAGTATACTTCAAATATTGATGGGAACAATGGATGTATTGTTTATATCTCAATTGGGTACTGAGTATACTGCAGCATCCTCAATGGGTACCTCTATCGCAGGCGTATTTTTTATATTTTCAATGTTGGTATCTGCAGGTGTTGTAGCGTTGGTTGCAAGAAAAATTGGCGAAAAAAATGAAAGGGCAGTTCAATCCTATGGGATTACTGCCCTGATTTTAGCTGGTATCATAGGCGTATCCGTCAGTTTAATTGCAGTCGCATTTTCAAAGCAGATTATTAGTGTTTATGATCCTGATCCTTCTTTAGCGGTACTGATAAAAAGATATGTGGATATAATATTTGCTTTTACGTTTGTTGTCTTTTTAAATACAACACTCCGAAGTATCATTCAATCAACGGGTAACACAAAAGGTCCTCTCTATATATTTGGAACGGCCAATATCATCAATATCATTTTGGACTATCTGTTCATAATTGTTTTGGATTTCGGCATTAGAGGTGCAGCATCTGCAACGGTGTTATCGCAAGGATTTGCATGCCTAATGATGATGGGATTATTATACAAACAACTCTTTAATGATCGTCATGAATTCTTTGATTTAATTTCCATACGGTTAAAAGAGATGAAAGATATCTTAAGCATAGGTGTATGGGCTTGTGTTCAGTCTATCGCAAGGCCTATTACAGGTTTGATTATGATGAGAATCGTTTATAGTGTGGGTGGTAAATCTGGATCAGCTGCTTTTGGTATCGGACTGAATGTCATCAATTATTTTTTCGTTATTCTAACTGGTTTATCAGGTGCTATTTCGATTTTGGTTGGACAAAAAATTGGTGAAGGGCATATTGAAGAAGCGAAAGAGATTGTAAGTGAAGGGATAAGGTATACTGTCGTTAACTTGATTTTATTCTCATTACCGTATTTGATTTTTACAGAATTGTTATTTAGACCATTTAATACAACACCTGAGGTTACTGCTATAGGTGTAAGTTATGTAAGAATAGTTTTTTTAGGATTCATTGTATTAGGACATGTTTTTATCTATAGAGGTGCTTTTGCAGGAGCTGGAGACACGTACCCGCCAATGGTTGCGGCTTTATTTGCAAATGTTGTCTGTAAGTTAACTCTTGCGGTTCTATTTACTTCAGTATTTGGATTTGGTATTAATGGTGTTTGGATAGCGATACTAATGTCTATATATGCTGAATGGGTTGTGATTACACGTTATTACAAAAAAGGTGAACTTTACAAAACAGCCATAGATTAATAATATTTATAACATAGTGATGATTTTATTAGTCATGGGGTATATAGCTATTAGGAGTGGAGTGTATGGAAAAACAATTTCTAGAAAAAATAGATTCTGTGCATCGCAGCATCTTAGATGGACATTTTGATGATGTTCTGACAAGATTGGAGGAAGCACTTAATTTTTATGAAACAAATGATTTATCTATTGAAATTCCAAACATTTTTGATGGTGCCGTTAATTTTATAGGTGGTATTAGTGACAGTGCGATGTTGTTAAATACATTGAATCGGATTGTAAAACTAACCCAACTAAAAGATTTAAAAACGACTCGAGTGATATACATGCGTTACTATGCGTTAACGCATGCATTATTTGGTGCGCCTGAAATAGGGCTCAAGATAATTGAAGAGGTTGAACCTTTAATTCTTGTACATGAAACTCATTATGTAGATTTAATGAATGTAAAAGGCATTATCTATTCAAAACTCAATAAACATGAAGAGGCAATTGAGGTTTATTTAAATAATTATGAACTGGCAAAAAAACTAAACTATGCACGTGGTGAACAATATATCAGCAATGTAGGTTATGAGTATCATTATTTATATCAATACGACAAAGCAATAGAGTATCTAAAAATGGGTATGGTTTCATACTCAGAAGTAAAAAATGAATTCCAACTGATACAAATGATTATTCAGTTATCAGAAGTCTACTTCTTAAATAGAAGTTATGACTTAGCGAAAAGAACAATTAAAAAAGTTAAATACTCTGAGGTACTGACACAAAATGAAAAGGTGTATCATCATTATTGTCGAGTTATGTATATGCTAAGCAAACATTTCTCGAAGTTTGAAGATGCTCTTTATTACCATGAAATCATCAAAGATTTGGAAATTCAAATCAATATGGATTTCTATACCAGTATCATAAAACAACATGATAGAGATGTTGATCCACTTGAAGATGATGATTATAAACATCGGAATTATGAACTAGAAGTCATGGGTGATAAACTGCGAAATACAAACAGCTTTTTAAAATCAACTTTAGCAAAATCTCATGAAATGCAACAAGAGTTATACGCAAAAAATCAAGAGTTAGAAGCAACAATGGAATCCTTAAACAATACACAAGATAGGCTATTGGTTGCAGAAAAAAGAAATGTTTTAGACAGTATGTTCATAAATATTGCCAATCATATGAATACACCTTTAGGGGTTATGACCACAGCCACGAGTCATCTGAAGAATATTTCTTATAAAACGAATAAGAAGTTCCAAGAAAATCAACTGAGCAAAAGTACGTTATTGCGTCACTTTGAAGAATTGGATAAAACCACAGGGTTATACGAAGAAAGTTTGAATCAAATCATTGGATTTGTAGATACACTCAAACTGTATAAAACCAAAGAGGGCGAAGAAATAGTAGAAGTTGATTTGAAGTCTTATTTGGAAAGTGTCGCCTATAAATATAAACGTTTCAAAGGTGTTGAAGATATTGGTATCATCTGTCATGAAAATGCGAAATTATTGATTAATACCTCTTTGTTTGAGAAATGTGTTGATTTAGTGAGTAATAAACTCTTAATCAATTCCAAAAGAAATGGATTTGATATTGAGGTATCTAACGAATCCTCAATGATTTCGATTGGTATTGGAGATTTCACTTCAAAACAAGATGCCCAAACGGATGAAGTTGAGACCTCTTTAGTAGACAGTTATGATTTCTATATCATACAGACAATCGTAGAGAACTTACTTCTGTCTCTTATACAC